>DKTP01000163.1:5086-5323 GCA_002473085.1 Anaerolineales bacterium UBA7227 | reverse complement strand
CAAACGCGCCAGCGCTTCGAGGCCGTCCACCAGGCGCGGGCCGGGACGGGAGACCAGGTTATCGTCAAACGGGAAGACCTTCCCATTGACCACAGCGGCCAGCGTTTCCCAGCCTGGGCGCGTCTTGACCGCTTCGGGGGTGACGCCGTAATTCGAGTCGCCGAGGATGATGATGTCGGGCGGGGCCACCACCAACTGCTCGAGGCTGATCTGCGGATACGGCTCGGCGATGCCCGC
>DKTP01000163.1:4368-4976 GCA_002473085.1 Anaerolineales bacterium UBA7227 | reverse complement strand
ACTCGGCGATGCCCGCCAGTCCCACCACGTTCACGCCGCCGGCGCGCGTGATCAAAAGATCAATGAACGTGCCGGGGCCCGAAGTCCAGGGCTTCGACGGGTCGGTCGCGTCCACCTCGTAGAACACCGCGGGTTTCTCGCTGAGCGGCGCGATCTTCTCGTCCACCGCGGCCACGCGCGCCTTGAGCGAGTCGGTCAACTTCGACGGGTCGCGCCCCGTCAGCGTAGCGACGATCTCGATGTTCTTATACAAGTCTTCGAGCGTCTTCGGGTTCGAGAGATAATACACCGTCACGCCGAGTTTCTCGAGTTGCGCCGCCAGTTCGGGCGAATTGATCTCGGCGGCCAGCACGAGGTCGGGTTTGAGCGCCACGATGGCCTCGGCGCTGAACCCGCTCCAACCGCCGACGGTGGGCAGGGCGAGCGCCGCTTCGGGATAATCCGAGGCCTCGTCGCGGCCGACGACTTTATCCCCCGCGCCGAGCGCGAACAGGATTTCGGTATTGGACGGCGCCAGCGAGACGACGCGCTGCGCGGGCGATTCCAACTTGACCTCGCGGCCGAGGCCGTCGGTGAGCGCGATCCCCGCCGCGCCCTTCGACGGGACG
>DKTP01000163.1:0-4311 GCA_002473085.1 Anaerolineales bacterium UBA7227 | reverse complement strand
CGCGCCCTTCGACGGGACGGCGGGCGCGCACGCCGCGAGCGTCAACGCGGCGAGGAGGACGATAAAAAGCATTTTTCGAAGCATGAGTGAATCTCCAAGTCAGGTCTTTTTGTAGTTTGAATCAAAATCCCCAGCATGGGCTGGGGAGGTTGGGAGAGGCATTCCGGGCGGGCCTGTCCTCCACCTCCTTTCCGCGAGAGTGTGGTAGAACCGGCCAATTGCGGGCGACCTGACTTGTTCCAGTGATCGGTGATCAGTGAAGAGGAACTCACAGTTGCGGGACAGCGTTGGATTTGCACCAACTTCGCCGCAGACTGACCGTATTCGATTGTGACGCCATTTTATGCCGGGCGCGGGGAAACGTCAATGGGACGGGCGCGCGTGATTTGCAAAAATAAAAGCGCCAGCGCCGCCAGCGGCAGAAACAGATTCGCGCCGCGTCCGAGCAAGGCTAAAAGAAGCAAGGGGAAAAAATAAACGAGGGCCAGCCAGAGCCAGTCCATGCGGCGGGCAGACCAGGCGAGAAAGAACAATGGTACGAGCAGAAGGACGAAGTCATAATTGAACAAGTAAGGATCCGCGAGCAAGGTGACCAGGCTGGACGCGGCCACAAGCGCTGCCGGCGCGCGGAAGACCTCGCGGCGGAACAGAACCAGGGCCACGAAGAGGCCGACGAACAAGGCCGCGCCAAGCGGAAGCGCCGGGCCAATGTCGGCGCGGCCGGCGGCGAGGGCCACGAGTCCAACAGGGAGGCTGGCGCACAGTTCGCAGGAGGAGACGCCGGGCAGGTTGCGAAATCCAAAGAGGGAATGGAGATAACTTACAGGCCAGCGAGGGTCGGCGAGGAAGCCGGAAATAAAAAGGAGGCCGGCGGCGAGGAGAATGGCCTTGAGCGCGCGGCGGGAGAAGTCGTCGCGGCGGAGGAAAAGCCAGAAAAGGACCGCGCCGGCGATGGCTCCGCCGAGATGCGGCTTAAAGGTCAGGAAGGCGGCGGCGAGCCCGGTCAGGGCCGCGTTCTCGCGGCGGAGCGCGTACGTCGTCAACGCAGCGCCGAGCAAAACGGGAAAGACGAACTGTCCGACGTAGAGACCGCCGAGGACGGGAACGAAAACGATGGCGGCCAAAAAGGACGCGAGGCGAGGAGACGCTCTCCAGCCGTCGGTCAGCAGCCAGACGGAGGTCATCAGCATGGACAGGTTGAGTCCAAACCACAGGCGCGCGGCAACTTCGATTGGAAGCAGGGCCAGTGGAAGCGTGACGAGCGCGTACCAGGGCGGATAGGGAAACGGCAACACAAAGACTTGGTCGGCCGCGACGCCCGCGAGCCCGGCGATCATCCCGGCCTGGCCGGCGCGGTCGTAAAGAGGGATGCCGCGCAAGAGGCCGAGGTCCGCGTGATAGAGAACCTGGAAGTCGAGATAGGGCGGTATGGGGAGAGGGACGAGGAGCGCGCAGAGAAAGAGCGCAAGAAAAAAGATGAAGACGGAAAAAAGAAGGATGAATGGCCGGATGGGTCTGTTCATTTGATTCTTTGAACCCGCCTGGCGAGTCCGCGAAAAAAGGCGACGCGAAACGGATGCAACAAATACCAACAGAGAAATCCGCCGAAGCCGCGCGGGGCGAAGAAATAAGTTGTGACGATACCGCGGTCCGCGACGCCCTGCTCGATCCACTCCTCGCCGCAGGGACGGGAACGATGGAGCAGGCTTCGCTGAGAATCCCGCAGTTCGATTTTCCAGCCCGGCAATTGAAGGTCGTTGCGGAATCCGCCGCCAGCTGGGACGGCGCGATGCAAGATGAAGAATCCCTCGTGCTTGAGCGAGCCGACGCGCCCGCCCGGAGTCCAGACGCGCTCGACGCGGGAGGGATGCAGTTCGTCCAGCGCGGCGCGGGCGGCGGAGTCGAAGTCCACGAGAGTCACCTCGGGGAAGACGCGCAGGGCATCGGGATGGAGGACGAGGCTGTCGCTGGAGAGTCCGCCGACGAGGGCGTAGGCGATGCGGCGCGGGACGGGCGTCACCAGGCCGATGCCGAACGCCATGAACCAGACCGGGAGTCCGGGCAGCAACAGCAGGCGGCGTTTCAGTCCGCACAGGCGCGCGAAACGCAGCATCAACTCGCCGTAGGTGGCGACGCGGGGGCCGCCGATCTCGAAGGCCTGTCCCTGCCCGCCTGGGTTGTCGAGCGCGGCGAGCAAGTAGTCAATCACGTTTTGGACGGCGATGGGCTGGGACTTGTTTCGCAGCCACAACGGGCCCGGGATGAGCGGAAACAGCCCGACGACGAAGCGGATCATCTCGAAGGAGATGCTGCCCGCCCCGGCGATGACGCCCGCGCGGAACTCGGTGACGGGGACTCTGCCCTCGCGCAGGACGCGTCCCGTCTCGATGCGCGAACGCATGTGCGGCGCGAGGCGCTGTTCGGGATCGGCCAGCCCGCCGAGGTAGATAATGTGCTTCACGCCCGCCGCCTCGCACGCCGCGGCGAAGTTGCGCGCGCCTTCGAGTTCCCTCTCCGTGTAGCCGCGCCCGCTGGACATGTTGTGGATGAGATAGTAGGCGGTGTGGACTCCCTCCAGCGCGGGCGCGAGGCTGGCCGCGTCCGTCACGTCGCCGGGGAAAATCTCGACGGAGCGGGACCAGCCGCGCCCGTCGAGCCGACGCGGGTCGCGCGCCAAAGCGCGGACGCGGCAGCCGCGTTCCAGAAGTCGGGGGATGAGTCGGCTGGCGATGTAGCCGGTCGCGCCGGTGACGAGGATGAGCATGCCGCGGTATCCGGTCAGCGCGCCAACATGCGCGCCCGCGAGGCGACGCCGCGCATCAATCCGTCGAAGATGAATTTATGGAACGGCCACATGGCGTACCAATAAACGAAGCCGAAGAAGCCGTGCGGCGCGAAATACGCGTCGACGGCGAGCAGGGTTTTGCCCTCGCGCGGCGCTGACGTAAACTGGAGCCAGGCCTTGCCCGGCAGTTTCATCTCGGCGCGCAGCCGCATGAGACGGCCGGGCTCCACCTGCTCCACGCGCCAGAAATCGAGCGACTCGCCGGAGCGGATCTCGTCGGGGTGACGGCGGCCGCGCCGCAGTCCCACGCCGCCCACGAGTTTGTCCAGCCAGCCGCGCAGGGACCACGACCAGTCCATGAAGAGCCAGCCACGCTCGCCGCCGATCCCCGTGTAGGAGCGGAAGACGGTTTCGGGCGGCAGGTCGGTCAGCATTTGCCGCCTCTCGATGAACATGCCCTCTTCGACGGTGAACTCGTACGGCTTGACGTTGCCCATCACGGTGACCAGCGCGTCGGACCAGGAGGTCTCCACGTCGTCGCGTTGGATGCGTCCCAGCGCGAGGCGGACGGCGGTCCGAAAGTCCATCGGCTGGATGCGCGGGAAGAGCCGCTGCGCGGCCTCGTCCCGGACGATGAGGTTGGCGCGCAGTCCCTCGATGAGCGGCAGCACGATACGCCAGTGGATCGGCGTGACCATGTGTACCCAATACGCCGAAAGCCGCGGCGCGTAGACCGGCGTGCGGATGAGGCGCCGCTTCAGTCCGCGCTCGCGGGCGTAACCGAGCAGCATCTCCGCGTAGGTGAGACGCGTCGGCCCGCCGATCTCGATGACGCGGCCGACGGATTCGGGGACGTCCAGCGCGGCGATGAGATACGAGAGCGCGTCGCGGATGGCGATGGGCTGCGCCTGCGAAAAGAACCAGGCCGGGCAGACCAGCACGGGTTCGCGCTCGGTCAGATAGCGCACCATCTCGAACAGCGCCGAGCCGGAGCCGACGATCATGCCGGCGCGGAATTCCGTCACCGGGACGTGGCTGTAGCGCAATTGCGAACCGGTCTCGTGGCGCGAACGCAGGTACGGCGAGAGGCGCGCGGTCGGGTCCACCAGTTCGCCGAGATAGATGACGCGCTCCACGTCCGCCCGTTCCGCGGCCGAGGCGAAGTTGCGCGCCAGTTGCAGGTCGTATTCGGCGCTGCCGCGTCCGCCCTGCTGACCGTGGATGAGATAATACGCGGCCGAGACGCCGCGCATCGCCTGCGCGGCGAGGTCGGGATCGCTCAGGTCGCACGCGACGACTTCCACGCGTTTCGCCCACGCGAAGCCCTCCAGCCGCGACGGGTCGCGCACGAGACAGCGGACGCGGTAGCCGGCGTCCAGCAGGCGCGGCGCCAGCCGTCCGCCCACATAGCCGGTCGCGCCGGTGACGAGGATGAGTTTTTCGGTCATGTCATCTGATTGAAACACAGAACCCGGTTTTCTTCAAGAAAGCAGTCTCGCCGATATGAAAATAAAAAGGATTCCGCA
>DKTP01000003.1 GCA_002473085.1 Anaerolineales bacterium UBA7227 | reverse complement strand
GTGAAATTTCACACGCGCGCTTTTCGCAGCCGCAGACTGTTGCTCACCACGAAGACGCTGCTGAACGCCATCGCGCCTGCAGCGAGCATGGGATTCATATAACCGAGCGCGGCGGCAGGGATGAGAATCACGTTGTAGAAAAACGCCCAGAACAGATTCTGCTTGATCGTGCCTAGCGTCCTGCGCGAAAGGCGGATGGCGCGCGCCACGCCGCGCAGGTCGCCGCTCATCAAAGTCACGGGCGCGGCAGCCATGGCGACGTCCGTCCCCGTGCCGATGGCGAGTCCCACGTCCGCTTGCGCGAGAGCGGGCGCGTCGTTGACCCCGTCGCCGACCATCGCGACGACGTTGTTAATCGGCGATTGAGCATCGGAAATTGGAGATTGCAGTTTCTTGACTTCCGCGGACTTGCCCTCGGGCAACACCTCGGCGAGGACGGTATCCACGCCGACCTGTTTCGCGATCGCATCGGCAGTTTTTTGGTTATCGCCCGTGATCATCGCGACCTTGAGTCCCATCTTGTGCAGATCGGAGATCGCCTCGACCGAGCCGTCCTTGATCGTATCCGCCACAGCGATGACGCCCGCGGCCGCGCCGTCCACTGCGACGAGCATGGCGGTCTTCGCCTCGGACTGGAGACGTTCCACTTCGGACTCGAGTCCACCCAACGGGATGCCGCGCGCCTCGAACATTCTCTTGTTCCCGACGACGACGCTTCTCCCCTCGACCTCGGCCTGGACTCCGTGTCCCGCCTCCGCCTTGAACCCAGCAGGCTCCGCGAGACTCAGCCCGCGCGTCGTCGCCTCCGCCCAGATCGCCTCGCCAAGCGGATGCTCGGAGCCTTTTTCGACGGAAGCGGCGAGTTGGAGTAATTGGAGATTGGAGATTTGAGATTCAGAATTAGTCACTATATCGGTGACGGCAGGCTGGCCTTTGGTGATCGTCCCCGTTTTATCCAGAACAACCACATTCACTTTGCCAGCGCGTTCGAGGGCTTCACTGTTGCGGAAGAGAACGCCCATCTCCGCGCCTTTGCCCGTCCCCACCATAACGGCGGTGGGAGTGGCGAGTCCCATCGCGCAGGGACAGGCGATGACGAGGACAGCCACCATGTGGATCAACGCGGTGGTGAAGACAGATTCGGTAAACTGGTAACTGGTGAATTGGGGGACGATGAAATACCAAACGGCAAACGTGATCAGCGCGATCGCGATGACGATGGGGACGAAAACGGCTGAAACCTGGTCCGCGAGTTTTTGGATCGGCGCCTTGCTGCCCTGCGCGTCTTCCACGAGTTTGATGATCTGCGCCAGGGCGGTTTCCTTGCCGACCTTGGTCGCTTCGAACTTGAGCAGGCCAAGTTTGTTGAGCGTCGCGCCGATGACCGCGTCGCCTGGCTGCTTTTCCACGGGGAGCGACTCGCCCGTCAGCATGGATTCGTCCACGGCAGAGCGGCCCTCGATCACTACGCCGTCCACGGGAATTTTCTCGCCAGGCTTGACGAGCAGAATGTCCCCGACGCGCACCTCGTCCACTGGAACTTCCGCTTCAAGTCCAGAACGGACGACGCGGGCGGTCTTGGCGCGGAGTCCCATCATCTTCTTGATTGCCTCGGAAGTGCGTCCCTTGGCGCGGGCCTCGAGGAATTTTCCGAGTTTGATGAGCGTGATGATGACCGCGGCCGTCTCATAGTAGACGTGTCCCATCAGGAGGCCGAAGGTGATCGGGAGCGAATAGAAGAACGCGGCGGAGGAGCCCATCGCGATCAGCACGTCCATGTTGGCGGACTTGTTGCGGAGGGCTTTGAACGCGCCGACGTAATACTGCCAGCCGACGTAAAACTGGACCGGCGCGGCGAGCGCCAGCATCACCCAGTTGAACCAGGGCTGGGCCTCGCGCATCCCGTCCATCATCATGCCAGTGTAGAAGAACGAGGGGAGCAGGCCGAAGTCCTTGCCCATGGAAAGCAGGAAGAGCGGGACGGTGAAGATCAAGCCGATGATGAGCAGGCGGCGCTGCTCGTTGATCTCGTGTTCGCGCGCCCTGGCCTCCGCGTCCTCCGCCTCGCCGCCGAGTTCGACGGCTTCGAATCCCGCGGCCGCGACCGCTCGGCGAAGTTCCGCCTGCGTGACGATGGTCGGCACGTACGTGACGCGCGCCTTCTCGGCGGTAAACGTCACCTTCGCTTCGATCACGCCTTCGAGTTTGGCGAGGGCTTTCTCAAGGCGGCGCGCGTCGTTGTCGTCTGCGAGACGCTTGATGACGAGGTCGGCTTCGCCCGTCGCGACGCCGTACCCGGCGCGGTTGACGCGGGCGATCAGGTCGGGCATGGCGAGTTTCGAGGCGTCGAAGTCCACGGTGGCGCGCTCGGAGGAGAGATTCACCACCGCGCTTTCCACGCCGTCGAGTTTTTTCAGGTTGCGCTCCACGGTGGCGACGCAGTTGGCGCAAGTCATGCCGGTGATGGGAAGGGTGAGTTGTTTGGTTTCAGCCATTTGGTAATTGGAGATTGGTAATTGG
>DKTP01000090.1:6039-60678 GCA_002473085.1 Anaerolineales bacterium UBA7227 | reverse complement strand
GGCAGGGCGGCGGCGCGAGCCTGTCCCAGCGGCGCGAAGGAAAGGAGCAGGATGAGGATGAATAATTTTTTCAGCGCTGACATATCGTCTCCTGGTTTGCGGTAAACATTGGACGAATTATACAGGAAGCCATGCCCGCGGGCGCGGACGAGTCTACAATTGTGATAGCCCGCTTAATTGACGCGTCCCTCCCTTGCAAGTATAATTTTCGCACACCCCGTTCCAGGGATTTTTTCGAGGCTTCATGGCGTTACGCGGTAACCTAAGAGATTTCACAGTCACCCAACTGCTCAACTTGATCAACCTGGCGCAAAAGACCGGCACGTTGATCGTGGACGGTCCGAACGAGCAGGCCCAGGCGGCGTTTCGCGAGGGGAAACTCGCGTTTGCCCGCATTGGACAGGAAGATAACCGGCTGGCCGCGGTCTTGCATCAGGCCAACCGCCTGACGGCGAACCAGTATCGCGCCATCATCGAACGCGCCGGCCGGGTGAGCGACAAGGAACTCGGCCTGATGTTGATCAATGCCGGGTATATCCAGCAGGACGAGATCCTGTTGAACCTGCAGGGACATTACACGGGAATCATCCGCCGCCTGTTCACGTGGGTGGAGGGCTTCTTCCGCTTCGAGCCTGAACTGCTGGCCCCCGACGACCGCATCAACGTGCGCCTCGACCTGGAGAACCTCATCATCGAGGGTTCGCGGCAGTTGAGCGAGTGGGAGCAATTACAGGACGAAATTCCCAGCCTCGACATGGCGTTGAAATTCACCGAACGCCCGCTCAAGAACGTCAATTTGAGCGTGGAAGAGTGGCGCGTGGTCTCGTACATTAATCCCAAGAACACTATGCGCCAGATCGCGGCCGCGAACAAGATGAACGACATGGAAGTGCGCCGCATCGTCTACGGACTTTTGCAGGCCGGGTTGGTGGAGATCGTCCGCCCGGAGGGCGCCAAAGTGCCTGTGCCGGCGCGCACCTATCCCACCGAAAATCGCGAAGAGCAGAAATCGCTGGTCAACAAACTCATCGGGCGCATACGTTCGTTGTAGCCGCCGCAAACAAGGACGGAAGGATTCGAAAATGCAGACAGTCAAAATGGTGGTGACAGGCCCCTTTAGCGCCGGTAAGACGGAGTTCATCCAATCCGTCAGCGAGATCGACGTGGTCTCGACGGAACGCAAGATCAGCAACCGCGAAGAACGCGCCGTCAAGGAAGCCACCACGGTCGCGATGGACTTTGGCCGTATCACCGTGGACGAAGACCTCGTCCTCTATCTCTTCGGCACGCCCGGACAAAAACGCTTCGACTTCATGTGGGAGATCCTCTCCGAAGGCATGCTCGGATTCATCGTCATGGTGGACAGTACCCGCCCCGAAACCTTCCGCGAAGCCCGCAGCATCCTCGAGACTTTTCGCGCCTACGCCCCCACGCCCTATGTGGTGGCCGCCAACAAACAGGACAAGAAAGACGCCTGGGAGGTGGAAGACATGCGTCACGCCCTGCGCCTCGACGCCAAAACCAAACTCCTGCCCTGCACCGCCACCGACCGCAAATCCGTCAAGGAGATCCTCCTGGCATTGTTGTACAGCATTCTCGCCGACATGGAGTCTGGCGAGTAACCTTCGCGCCGACGGAAACTTTTCGTGTCTTCGATTACCACCGATCAAGGCATCGTCCACTACGAAGTTTACGGACGCGGCCGCCCTGTTATCCTGTTACACGGCTGGCTTGGCTCCTGGGGGCTTTGGCAGGAAACCATGGCCCACCTGGGTCAATCCTATCGCACCTACGCGCTGGACTTCTGGGGCTTCGGCGAATCGGGAAAAAAACGCGACACCTACGCCGTGCAGGACTTCGTCGGCCTCGTCGGTCAGTTCATGGAGCAACTCGGCATCGCGCGCGCCCCGCTCGTCGGTCACAGCATGGGCGGGACGGTGAGCCTCTCCGTCGCCATCCGTTATCCGGAGCGGGTCAGCAAAGTGATCGTGGTCGGCTCGCCCATCGTCGGCTCCTCGCTGGCGCCCCTCCTCAAACTGGCTGGTTATCGCTTCAACGCCTTCCTCCTCTTCCACATGATGGGCCCGTTCCGCGCCTTTATGAAATATTACTACTCCAGGGTCATCTGCGCCGACCCGCGCTTCCCCGCAATGATGGACCGCGACCTCTCGCGCACCACCCTCGAATCCTTCCTGCTCTCTATCGCCTCCCTCCGCCGCACAGACCTGCGCCCCCTGCTCGGGCAGATCAAAGTCCCCGCGCTCGGCATCTATGGCGATCGGGACAAAGTCGTCCACCCTATGCAGTGGCAGCCGATGAAAGAAGGCATCCCGCAGGCGCAGATCATCCGCTTTCCCAACGCGGGACACTTCCCCATGCTCGAAGAGCCGCAAAATTTTGTCCACTACCTGCAAACCTTTCTGGACGAACACCGCACCGTCCCCCTGAGAAAATTCACCCCCGAGAACATCACATTATGAATCAGGCCGACGCGTTCCACTACCCAAACCGCATGGGGCGGATCATCCTGGATTCAATGGAAGAAGCGCTCGGACAGAACGGCCTGCGCGCCATTCTTAACCTCGCGGGGCGCGCCGACCTGATCGCTCAGCCTCCCCCGGACGATTCCAAACTCGAATTCCCCTTCCGAGACATCAGCGGATTGATGTCCCAGCTCGAAAGCGCCTACGGACCCCGCGCCGGGCGCGGACTGGCGCTGCGCGCCGGGCGCGCCGCCTTCAAATACGGACTGCGCGAATTCGGCCCCCAACTCGGCGTGACCGAGAACGCCTTCCGCCTCCTCCCGCTCGGCCTCAAGATCCGCTCCGGCGGACAGGCCCTGGCCGGCCTCTTCAACCGCGATACCGACCAGCGCGTCCGCATCGAGGAGCGCGACGGCAAACTGCTCTGGGTCATCGAGCGCTGCCCCTTGTGCTGGGAACGTCAGACCGGCGCGCCCGCCTGCCATCTCGCGGTGGGATTATTGCAGGAAGCGCTCTACTGGGTGAGCAGTGGTAAGATATTCGACGTAGAAGAAACCCTCTGCGTCGCCAAAGGCGATCCCGCCTGCATCATCGAGATCAACCGGACGCCGCTCGCTTAAGTTGCCATGTTGAAAGTCATCCTCCCCGCCCTCAAACGCATCCCGCCGTTCAACGAACCGGCGCGCGACCTGCGCATCCAGAACGCGCCGCTCTGGCTGTGGCAGAGGAATGTGCTGGCCCCCTACGTCACGAATGAAATGGAACTGGCGCCGCGCGAACCTTTGCCGCGTTCGCGCGAACCCATGATCGTCCATCGCAACAACCTGTTCTTCGACCAGGAGTACATCAAGGCTTTCATCGCCGCCGCCCGCAAACGCGGACGCGCCTGCCGCGCCGCCTTCGCCGCCGAAGATCCCGCCTTCCGCGAACACGCCCTGCCGCTCTCCACTTCGTACACCCTCGCGGGCGGACTTTACCTCGCCGACCTGTGGTACTACCCGCACGGCCCCGTCGCGGATGTGGAGCCGCTCGTCATTAATCTGGGCGCCAAGGAAGTCGGCTATTACCACGTCCCCACCTACATGGCCGACCAGAGCGGCGACCTCACCTACCAGGTGCCGCGCCGCTCGCTCATCGCCATCGACTCCTGGGTGCATGTCTACATCGCCGATATCGTCTTCGGCCTCTTTGGGCGCGGCCTGCGCTTTGAAGACCGTCTCAACGACGACCTGGCCTTCAAACTCAAAATTCTCGGCAAGGCGCTCTACGAAGGCCGTCAGGTGCTGGAGTGTTCGGAACTCGTCAAGGTCGGAAAGAATTGCGTGATCGACCCGCACGCCATCATCCACGGCCCCACCACCATCGGCGATAACGTCACCATCAACGCGGGCGCCGTCATCGAGAATTGCACCATCGGCAACAACGTCAACGTTTCGCAGGACGTTCAGTTGATGCTCTCCGTCGTCGGCGACGGGACCTTCCTGCCCTTCCGGGCCTCGCTGTTCATGACGACCGTCATGGAAAACTCCATGATCGCGCAGAACACCTGCCTGCAAATGTGTGTGGTGGGACGCAACACCTTCATCGGCGCGGGCAGCACCTTCACCGACTACAACCTGATCCCCGCGCCCATCCTGGCGCGCGATGGACGCAATGAATTGAGTTTCTCCAACCGCCCGGTGATGGGCGGTTGCGTGGGACACAACTGCCGCCTCGGCTCGGGACTGATCGTCTTCCCGGCGCGCACCATCGAATCGGACGTGGTGCTGTTCGCCTCCAAAGAGCGACGCGTCGTTGACCGCGACATCCGCTACGAAGACAGCGACCATCACAAACTGAAGAACGCGGACCTGCACCGCCGTCTCTACCCGCGCGGCGACGAAGACCGCGACGCGGAGGTGGAATCCTGGTAAGCCCATGGACTCCTTCGCCTTCATCATCCATCCCATCAGCGTCAAGCGGGACGTGCAGCGGAAGTATCCCTTCCTCGGGCGCATCCTGACCGAGCGCCAGATCGAATTTTTCTCCCAATATTTCCCCCCGGTCTACCTCTCCGAAATCGAAGGCATCGCTTCGGCTGCCACCGGCCGGCAAGTCAAAGGCTGGTTCATCGCCTGTCCCTTCACGCCGCGCCAGATGCTGGAACTGCCCGAAGCGCGCGTCTACGACAAGATCGTGCAGACGGGACGCATGGCCGAGAAACTCGGCGCGCAGATTTTGGGACTGGGCGCCTTCACCTCCGTCGTGGGCGACGCCGGCGTTTCCATCGCGGACCGTCTGGCGGTCCCCGTGACGACGGGCGATTCCTACACCATCGCCATCGCGGTCGAGTCCATCCAGCGCGCCGCGGAGTTGATGGGCATTTCCGTCGGCGGCGCGAGCGTGGCCGTGGTCGGCGCGACGGGGGCCATCGGGCAGGTCTGCGCGGAACTGCTCTCGGAGCAGACGGCTCATCTGACGTTGATCGGCCGAAGGGTGGACGCGCTCGAAGAACTGCGCGCCCGCCTCCAGGTCGGGGGGAGAGCCGAGATCGCCGTCGCCACAGACATGAGTCCGCTGGCCGAGTCCGACTTGATTCTGACGGTGACGAGCGCGGTCCACGCGGTCATCCAGCCGGAGCACCTGCGTCCCGGCAGCGTGGTCTGCGACGTGGCGCGCCCTCGCGACGTTTCTGCAATGGTCGCGGCGGCAAGAGATGATATATTTGTGATTGACGGCGGAATGGTGGACGTTCCAGGCCCCGTTGATTTCCATTTTAACTTCGGTTTTCCGCCCGGCAAGGCCTACGCCTGCATGGCCGAGACGATGGCGCTGGCGCTGGAAGGCCGCTTCGAGGATTATACTTTGGGCAAGCAGATCACGCGCCAACGCGTGGACGAGATCTCTGCCATCGCAAAAAAGCACGGGTTCCGCCTGAGCGGATTCCGTTCGTTTGAAAAAGAAGTGACTCTGGAACAAATCGAAGCCGTGCGCCGCAACGCCAGACGGGCGGGGCGCAACTAATTCCGGGAGGCTCGTATGGGAAAACCTCGACTCTTGGTCGTCGAAGACGACGCCGATATCGCCAACATGCTGAAGATCTATTTCGGCGGCATGGACTATGAGGTGGATATCGCCCCGCGCGGCGGACTGGCGCTGGAAAAGACGCGCACCGCCCTGCCGCATTTGATCGTGCTGGACATCATGCTGCCCGATATTGACGGGTACGAGGTCTGTCGCACGCTGCGGACGAACACGCGCACCAGCCACATCCCGGTCATCTTCCTGACCCAGAAGGACGAGCGCAGCGACAAACTGCAAGGGCTGGAACTGGGCGCGGACGACTACATCACCAAGCCCTTCGATATCGAGGAATTGAAACTGCGCGTGCAGGGCGCCATTCGACGCTCCGAACGCGAGAGCCTCACCGACCCGCGCTCCGGACTCCCGGCCGGACGGCTGATCGAGGAGCAGCTGCGGCGCATCATCCGCCAGGACAATTGGGCGCTGCTCGACCTGCGGATCAATCACTTCGACCCGTTCCGCGACGTGTACGGTTTTGTGGCGGGCGACGACGTGCTGCGTTTCACCGCCATGCTGCTCAGCGAGGTGGTGGACGAGCTTGGCTCCTCCGCCGATTTCATCGGCCACGCGGGCGGCGACAACTTCATCATCATCACGAAATACGAATCGGCGGCGGCCATCCGCGACCGCGTGAAGGCCCGCTTTGCTGAGGAAGTGCAGACGCACTACAACTTCATGGACCGCCAGCAGGGGTTTACCCAGGCGCCGAAGCCGGAGGGAGGAACCGTCCAGTCGCCGTTTATGACGCTGGCGGTGGGGATGGTCTCGCCGGTCCTGCAATCCTTCTCCGATATTCGCGAGATCACCGAATTGGCGGCCGAAGCGCGCCGCCTGGATGCCGCCAAATAAGCGGGAGGGACAAGCGTCATGTTCGGCGAGGCAGGCTTCGGGCTGAATCTGATCTTTGCCAGTTTGATCATCGTCATTCTGGTATGGGTCTTTTTGCGTCTGTTGCCGCGCCCCCAGCAAATTTCAGAGTCTTCGACCTCTTCCGCCTCTTTTGAAACCCATCCCAACGAGGCGGTTCTCTACGTCCAGTCCGGCGGCCGCGTGGAATATATCAGCCGCCTGGCGCGCGAATGGTTCGGCTTGCAGGAACACGATTCCCCCGACCTCGAGCGGCTGGCGCGCAGCGTCCGCCCGGCGGAGGAATTCCTCGAACTGTGCGCCGCAGAGGGACAGAAACGTTTCTCGGTGAACGGGCGGCTGGTGGACGCCGTCTCTTACCGCGCGCCGGGCCTCGCGCCTTTCATGCTGCTCACCTTCCGCGGCATGGAGGCTGGCGGCGCCTTTTCCAGCTCGGCGCTGAAGATGATTGCCGAGTTCGGGCAGTCCGTCTCCGCGGACCTGTCTCTGGAGCCGACCCTGCGCGCCGTCTTCCAGGGCGCGCGCAGGCTGGTCTCCGCGGACGCGGTCGAGATCAGCGTCGAGCGGCCGGCCTCCGTCCCGGCCGCGTATCACTATGACGAAAGCGGAGGCGCCGCGCGGGTCGTCCAGTCCATGCGTCCCCAGTTCGGCGCGTATTCAGAATTCACGCGCGCCTCGCGCGGGCTGGTCTTCCTGCCGGACGGCCGTCCGCCTGACGCGAGCGAATCGGCCGGGCTCTTCAAATCCTACATCGGCGTCCCGCTGCTCGCGGCGGGAGAGCTGGTCGGCGTCCTGGAGGCGGGCCAGACTTCGGCCAACGCGTTGACGCGCCAGGACGCGGAAATTTTGCAGTTGATCGGCGGGCAGGCCGCGTACGCCATCCGAAACGCGCTCCGATTCGAGACCGAACAGGAACGGATGACGGAGCTGAGAGGCCTTGCCCGGTTATCCCAGGCGGCTTCCAGCCATGAAATGGGCGAGATGTTCGCCAGGCTGGTGGAGACCGTCGCTTCGCTCTTCGACGTGGATGTGGCGGGCTTCCTGCTCTTCCGCGAGACCGACCTGTTGCTCGAAGCGCAGGCGCCGTTTCGCGGGCTGCCCGAAAACGTGGTGGCCGTCTACCGCTCGGTGATCCGCCGCGACAGCGCGGGGTTTCGGATTCTGGAGCAAACCCAGCCCCTCCTCAGCATGGACGCGTCGAACGACCCGGCGCTCCAGGAATTGGGCTTGCAGGAGATCGCCCGTCTCGCCAGCCTGCGCGACACGGCCATGCTTCCGCTGATTTCCGGCGGACGGTTCGTGGGCTACCTGCAATTGGCAAACCACCGCAAGGGCGCGGCGGCGTTTTCCGCCGAGGAACTACGCCTGGCGAACACGGTGGCGAACCAGGCGGCCGGCATCATTGACAATATCCTGCTCGTCCAGGAGGCGCGCCAGCACGGTCAGCGCTCCGAGGCGCTCCGTCGAATCGCCAGCCTGGCGGCCTCCTCCGCCTCGCTGGACGAGATCCTGCGCTTCTCCGTGCAGGAACTGGCGCAGCTGTTGCGCGCCGACTCGGCCGCCATCTATCTGCTGGACGAACAGACCCATCACCTGCGCGCCCATCTCCCCTCGGCCTGGGGCGTATCGGAAAATGTGGCCCGCGCGCTGGCGCGTATCGAACTGGACGAACAATCCCTGCGGACCAACGTCGTTTCAGGCACGCTCCGTCCCTTCCTGTCTGGGCGGGTGAGCCTGGACGAGCGCGTCAAGTCGGTATACCGCGTCATCATCGAAGCGCTGCGCGTCGAATCGGTGATCGTCGTCCCGCTTCTGGCGCGCGATAAGGGACTGGGCGAACTTCAGTTTGGGAGCCGCGTCGCCGATTTCTTTCACGCCGACGATCTCCAGACGCTCGTTTCCGCGGCGGGACTGCTGGCCGCGGCTGTGGAAGGCGCGGCCCTCCTCAATCAGACGGACGAGAGCCTCCGCCGCCGCGTGGATCAATTGACCTCCATCACCCATGTGGCCCGCGAACTCAATTCATCGATGGACATCTCTCGCCTGTTGGAAACGATCCACGAGCAAAGCCTGCGCACCACCGGCGCCGACTGCGGCACCATCCTGCTGTTCGACCCCGAAACCGCCTCCACCTCCGACCCGCGCGTGACCTTCCGGCTGGGCTGCGACGTGGAGGAGCCGCTCACCTCGCTGACGCAGCAGGCGCTCGCCTCGGGCGAAGCGCTCTTCGTCTCCGATTTCGAGGCCGAACTGTTCGCGCCCCCGCATACCGACATCCGCTCCGGGCTGGCCGCGCCCATCGTCCATCAGGGACAGACGCTGGGCGTCGTCAACCTGCACGCCCACCAGCCGAATTTCTTCGACGCCGCCGCCCTCGACCTGCTCCAGATCCTGGCGTTGCAAGCCGCTACCGCGCTTGGAAACGCCCGCCGCTTCCAGGAGCAGACCTCGGTCGTGGAAAAAATGAAAAGCCGCGCCGACGCTCTCATCCATCTCTCCGAATTCTCCTCGGTGGCGCATTACGAGCGTCCGCTCGAAGAATCGTTGCGGGCGATCGCGGTCAGCATCCAGCAGGCCACCCCCTTCCAGATCGCCCTGCTCAGCGTCTACGAGCCGGAGAGCGAATCGTTCCAGCGCATGGCCGGCGTGGGCATGCCCGCCAGCACGCTGGAGGAATTGTTCGCGCACAAACAACCTCTGCCAGGCCTCCGGCGCCTGCTCCGCCCCGAGTTCAAGATCGGCCGCGCCTATTTCATTCCCGTCGAACACACCCCCATCATCCCCGCGGATGTGCACATCGTCGTCTCGCTCCATTCCGCCCAGCGTCCCCAAGTCCCCGACGCCTGGGACCCGGAAGACCTGCTCCTCTTCCTGCTGGAAGACCCGCAGGGCGCGCCGCTCGGACTTTTAAGCCTCGACGCGCCGCGCGACAACCTCCGTCCCGACCGGGCTACGTTGGACGCGCTGGAGATTTTCGCGGCGCAGGCCGAACTTTTCATCTTCAATCACCTCCGAATACAAGAGATGAAAAGCCGCATCGAGTCGTTGACGGCCGGCCTGCAGCGACAGCAGCGTCTCCTGACGGTCACCCAAAACGACCTGCCCATTCTGCTCCGCAAGGACCTCGACCAAACCGTTTCCATCCACGACCTCGACCGCCGCGTCCAGCGCATCCGCGCGGGACTGGCCATCACCGAATCGGTCAGCGGTCAATTCGACGCGGCCTCGGTCCTGCTGGCGCTGGGACGCGAACTGATCACGCGGCTGGGCATGTCGGTGGCGCTGATCGCCGAGGAGTCTTCCGAGGGGCCGCGTCTCACGCAGACGCTGGGCAGCGCGCCGAAGTCCGCCAACCCCGAAGCGCTCTTCGGTCAGCGCAACCCGCTGCGCGTCGTCATGCAGACGGGCGAACCCATCGTCATTCCCAACCTGGACGAAAACGAGGAGTGGCGCGACGCCGCCCTCCTTTCGGGATTGCGCGCCCGCAGCGTAGTCTGCCTGCCGGTGCGGATCGGACAGCGCGTGGTAGCGGGCGTGCTGGCCGTCTCGCCTGAACCGCTGGCGGGCCTCACCGACGAAGACCGCCAGGTCTACGACCAGATCGCCCGCCAGACCGGCGTGGTTTTGCAAAACATCTCCTTGTTGGGCGAGACGCGCCGCCGCCTGCAGGAAGTGAACCTGCTGCTCGACTTCAGCCGCCAGTTAAGCGGCATGGACCCGCACAACATCGTGCGCGCCCTGCTCGAAAGCGCCGGGCGCGTCCTTTCGACCGCGCACGCCGGCTCGGTCCTGCTATGGGACCCGCAGACGCTCCGCCTGACGCCGCGCGTCGTCATGGGCTACGCCGACAACGACGTCATGGCGCAGATCTCCTTCGCGGCCGGCGAGGCCCTGCCGGGCGTCAGTTTTGCCAGCGGGAGGCCCCTCCGCGTGGACGAACTGAACCTGTCGCGCGATTACCCCTTGAATCCCGAAAACCTCCTGCGTTACCGCCAGGCGACCGGCGGACGCCTGCCCGTCTCCAGCCTGGTCATCCCCATCATGGCCGGCGGACAGGTACTCGGGACGCTTGCGCTGGACAATTTCAATACCGTCGCGGCGTTCAAAGAAGACGACGAAGTCCTGCTCGGCTCGCTGGCCCAGCAGGTGGCCCTTTCGCTTGAGAACGTCCGCCTGATGCAAGCCATGCAGGAGCGCGCCGGCCAATTGCAGGCGCTCACCAACGTGGCCGCGACGATCACCTCCAGCCTGCAAAGCCGCGAACTGATCGCGTCCCTGCTCGACCAGCTGGCCGCGGTCCTGCCGTACGACACCGCCACGCTCTGGATGCGGGAAAAAGACCAGTTGACCGTCAACGCGGCGCGCGGTTTTCCCAATTCGGGCGAGCTGCTCGGGCTGAACGTCCGAGTGGCCGACAGCGCCCTCTTCAAAGACATGATCCGCGCCGGCCGCCCGATCGCCGTGGGCGATTCCCGCGAAGACCCGCGCTTCCCGGCCGTTGAAGCGCCGCGTCTCTCGTGGATGGGCGTCCCGCTCATCGCCAAGGGACAGGTGATCGGCCTGATCGCCCTCGAAAAAACGCAGGCCAATTTCTATTCCAGCGAACACATCCAGATCGTCACCACATTCGCGGGGCAGGCGGCGGTGGCGCTGGAAAACGCCCGCCTGTTCGAAGACAGCCTGAACCGCGCTGTGGAACTGGACGAACGCTCCCAGCGTCTCGCCGCCCTCAACCGCTTCTCCTCCGGGCTGAGCGGCCTGCTCGACGCCGACCAGATCCTCGAACTCTCCGCGCAGGAACTGTTGAACGCCTTTGGCGCTTTGCGCGTTTCGGTGGTGGGCTTCGAGCGAGACAAGGCGACGCTGAAAAGCGTCCTGCCGCGGGCGCGCCGCGCCTTGTCCAGGCCGCTGCCCGACGCGCCGCTCTTTCAGCGCCTGCGCGAGTCGCGCGGCGTCTACCTCACCGAAAACGTGTCTTCCGAGCAGGATACCCAACCCCTCCTCGAATTCCTCGGCCCCGACACGCGCAGCCTGATGATCTTGCCGCTGGGCGCGGCGGAAGTGCGGGCCCTGATCGTCCTCCACGGAGGCGAAACCGCCCGCTTCGGCCTGACCGAGATCGAACTGGCGCGCACCATCGGCAACCAGGCCTCCATCGCCCTTGAGAACGCCCGCCTCTACCAGTCCACAGTGCAGACCGCCGAGCGTTTTGTCGTCCTCAACCAGGCCAGCAGCGAGATCAACTCCAGCCTCGACCCGGAGGAGATCTATCTCTTCATCCATAAAGCCGTCCAGCGGCTGATGCCGACGGAGGCGTTCGTCATCGCGCTTTTGGATAAGGAAGCGCAGGACATTGAAGGCGTCTACCTGATGGACGGCGACCAGCGTTCGCCCAACATGCGCCTGTCGCTGGGGCAGGGATTGAGCGGCCGCGTGATCGAAAGCGGCGAGCCGCTGCTCATCCACACCACCCAACAGATGAACGAAATGGGCGGCATTACCATCAGCAAAACAGCCTCGCCCCAATCCATCATCGCCGTCCCGATGAAGATCGGCGGCGAAACGATCGGCATGCTTTCCACGCAGAGTTACCAGCCGAACATCTATACCCAGGAGGACGTGCAGCTGCTCAGCACGCTGGCGAACCAGGCCATCGTCGCCATCCAGAACGGACGGCTTTTTGCCGAGACCCAGCGCCTCGCCGAGGAACTCGAACAGCGCGTGGTGGAACGCACCGCTCAACTACAACACGAGCAGCAGAACACCGAAACGCTTCTGCGCATCCTCACCGAAGTCTCCTCCAGCCTCGATTTGGACCGCGCCCTCAACCGCACACTGGCGCTGCTCAACGACGCCATCGGCGCGGAGCAAGGCACCATCATGCTCCTGCAATCCGACGACAACATGCTCCACTACCGCGCCGGCTACGGGTACCTGTCCCGCCAGGCGGTGGACGAGAGCCGCGCCGTCACCCTGCGCGTCGGCGAGGGACTGGCGGGCTGGGTGGCGGAAAACCGCCAGGCCATCCTCATCGAAGACCTGCACCAGGACCCGCGCTGGGTGCGCTCGGCCACCGGCTCGCGCGAACACCGTTCCTGCATCGTGGCGCCCATGATGGTTGGCGAAGACATGATCGGCGTGCTGCTGGTCTTCCACCGCAAGGTGGCGCACTTCAACCCCGAATTGCTGAACCTGGTGCAGGCCATCGGCGGACAGGTGGCCGTCTCCATCAACAACGCCCATCTCTACGAACTCATCCGCGACCAGGCGGAACGTCTCGGCTCGATGCTCCGCAAACAACAGGAGGAGGCCAGCCGCTCGCAAGCCATCCTCGAAGCCGTGGCCGACGGCGTCCTGGTCACCGGCGCGAACAACAAAGTCACGTTCGTCAATCCGTCTTTGGAACGCATCCTCAACCTGTTCTCCGATCGGATTCTCGGACAATCGCTGGACACCTTCGGCGGATTGTTCGGCAAGGCGGCCGGCGCGTGGATGCAGACCATCCAGGGCTGGTCCGAAGACCCGGCCTCTTACCAGCCGGGCGATACCTACGCCGAACAGATCGAACTGGAAGATAACCGCATCGTGCTGGTGCATCTTGCGCCCGTCATGCTGCAAAACGATTTCCTCGGCACAGTGTCCATCTTCCGAGACGTCACTCACGAAGTCGAAGTGGACCGCTTGAAGTCCGAGTTTGTCGCCACCGTCAGCCACGAACTCCGCACCCCGATGACCTCCATCCGCGGCTACGCCGACATCCTGCTCATGGGCGCGGCCGGCGCGTTGAACGAGAACCAGTCGCACTTCCTCTCGATCATCAAGAACAACACCGAGCGCCTCAACATCCTGGTCAACGACCTGCTCGACATCTCGCGCATCGAAGCCGGGCGCGTGACGCTTGCGCCCCAGGCCCTCGACCTGCGCGAAGTGGCCGAAGACGTGCTGGCCGACGTGCTGCGCCGCTCGCAGGAAGAGAACAAACCCCTGGCGATCTCGCTCGAGGCCCCGCGCGAACTGCCGCGCGTCCACGGCGATTCGGAGCGCGTCCGCCAGATCCTCGACAACCTGGTGGACAACGCCTACCACTACACCCCGGTGGATGGACAGATCCAGGTGCGCATCCACGCCAACTCCGGGGAGGAGGTGCAGGTGGACGTGAGCGATACCGGCGTGGGCATCGCGCCCGAAGACCAGGAACGCGTCTTCGAGCGCTTCTATCGCGGCGAGCATCCGCTCGTGCTGGCGACCCCCGGCACAGGCCTCGGCCTGCCGATCGTCAAACAACTGGTCGAGATGCACCGCGGGCGCATCTGGATGACCAGCAAGGGGATTCCCGGCGAAGGAAGCACCTTCTCCTTCACGATTCCCAGACATCAAAAATCCGTTGGACGAGGCAAGAATGGCTAAAATTTTGATCGCTGAAGACGAACCGGATATCCGTGAACTGGTGGCTTTCACCCTGCGCTTTGCCGGGTACGAGGTGAGCGCGGCCTCCAATGGGGAGGAGGCGGTGCAGATGGCCTCGCGCGAAAACCCCGACCTCATCCTCATGGACGTGCGGATGCCGCGCATGACCGGTTATGACGCCTGCCGCCTCATCAAGCAGGATTCAAAACTGAAGGACACTCCCGTCGTCTTCCTCTCCGCCAAAGGGCAGGAGAGCGAAATCCAGACCGGGCTGGATGTGGGCGCGGAGGAGTATCTCCTCAAACCCTTCGCCCCCGACCAACTCACCGACCGCGTCAAGGCGATCCTGGCGAAATTTGGAAAATGACTATTACGTATTGTGTATTACGTAACACGCACTACGCAATACGAACGAGATTTGTAAACCAGAAAGTCATCTAACCTCGAATGAGCGTCGTATTCCTCGATAACGCCATCGTCCACTATGAAGCCCTGGGCAAGGGACGTCCCGTCTTCTTCCTGCACGGCTGGGTGGGCTCGTGGAAGTACTGGATTCCCTCCATGCAGGTGACTTCCACCTCCTACCGCGCCTACGCGCTCGACCTGTGGGGTTTCGGCGAAACCGCTCACAACGACCAGGCCTACAGCCTCGATCAGCAGGCGGAGATGCTCCGCGCCTTCATGGACAAAATGGGCATCGGCAAGATCGCCGTCGTCGGGCATGGACTGGGGGCGCTGGTGGCCTTCCACTTCGCGCGCCGCTGGTCCCAAAGCGTGGACCGCATGATGACCGTCGCCTGCCCGATGGAATTCGACGCGGTCCAGCCCCGGCTGTGGAGCGCCTCGCCCGCCGAACTGACCGACTGGCTCTCCAACCGTTCGCCCGAGTCGGCAGCCGCCCTGTCCGACTTCGCCAGGACCGACCCCAAAGCCATCGCCGCCTCGATGGCCGGCCTGCAATCCAACAACCTCTTCGGCGCGGCGCGCCAGACCAACCTGCCCTGTCTCTTCGTCTACGGACAGAATGACCCGGTCGTCCCGCCCCCGTCCGCCGAAAAACTCTCTGCCCTCTCGCACATGATGCACAACGTCACCTTTGACGTCTCGGGCCACTTCCCCATGATGGACGAAGCCCAAAAATTCCACCGCCTGCTGGTGGACTTCCTGGCCCTCGATTCGGGCGTCAGTCCGCAGGAGTTGCAGCTCAAAGAAGAATGGAAGCGACGCGTGCGCTAGACCCGTTTTCGTCCAGGAAACGGGTTTTTTATTTTTTGACTTGACAGTCCCTTCCGCAGGACATATACTCGCCTCACAACCGAACGGGGAGCCTGTCTCACAGGCTGAGAGGAGCGTATCGCTCGACCCGCAGCACCTGATCTGGTTAATGCCAGCGGAGGGAACCTCGTCTCGTCAACCATCCTCCGCTGGGGATGGTTTTTTTGATGTCTCGCTGTCTCATCTTCGCCAACGGGATTCTTCCCAGCCTCGACGCGGCCCGTCGGATTCTCCGCCCCGACGACTTCATCCTCTGCGCCGACGGCGGGACGCGTCACGCCCTCGACCTGGGGCTGGTCCCGTCCATCGTCATCGGCGACCTCGATTCGATCTCCGAGGAAGAAAGAAGCCGACTTGACGGAGTCCAGTTGATGCAATTCCCGCGCGACAAGGACGAGACCGACCTCGAACTCGCGCTAAACTACGCCATCGAACGCGGCTTCGACGAGATCGTCATCGTCGCCGCGCTGGGCGGACGCCTCGACCAGACCCTCGCCAACCTCGCCCTCGTCTCCGCCGCGCGCTGCCCGTCGCTCGTCACCCGAATTGACGACGGGGTGGAATCCGCCCGGTTTTGCCGCGACGCGGTCCAGGTCGAGGGGCGAAGCGGCGACCTCGTCTCGTTGATCCCCTGGGGCGGGGAGGTCCGCGGCGTCCGCACCGAAGGGCTGCGCTGGCCGCTGTCCAACGAGACGTTGCTCCCGCACGAGACGCGCGGCGTCAGCAACGAGATGACCGGCGCGGCCGCGCGCGTCGAGGTCGAATCCGGCCTGCTGCTCGTCGTCCATCGAAGAAGGAATTTGGAATCCTGAAGTTCTACTTCAGGATGACATCCGAAAGTAGAACTTTCGGAATCCTTTTCAAATTATGGAGTTCCCATGAAACACAAACTCTTTCTCCCGCTTGCTGCCTTCTGCATTCTGCTCGCCGCCTGCGCGCCGCAAGCCGCGCCATCCCAGCCGTCCGCCGTGGAAGCGAGCATCGTCACCGAAGCGCCGACGCCGTCCGCGCCGCTGACTTCGGGCGAGCCGGTCCCGTTGACCGTGATGACGCACGATTCGTTTTCCATCAGCGAAGCGGCGCTGGCCGCGTTCGAGCAGGCCAACAACGTCAAAGTGACCTTCGTCAAAAGCGGCGACGCCGGTTCGACCCTCAACAAGGCGATCCTCTCCAAAGACGCGCCGCTCGCCGACGTGTTGTACGGCGTGGACAACGCCTTCCTGGCGCGCGCCCTCGACGCGGGGATCTTCGAGCCGTACGAGTCGCCCGCGCTGGTCAACGCGCCGGCCGAGTTCCGCCTCGATCCCGAAAACCGCGCCACGCCCGTTGATTACGGCGACGTGTGCATCAACTACGACCGCGCCTTCTTCGCCAAGAACGAACTCGCCGTCCCGCAAACCCTCGACGACTTGATCCGTCCCGAATACAACGGCATGTTGGTGGTGGAGAATCCCGCCACCTCCTCGCCGGGACTCGCCTTCCTGCTCGCCACCATCGCGCACTTCGGCGAGCCGGGCTACCTCGATTTCTGGCGTTCCCTGCGCGCCAACGGACTCGTCGTCGTCAACGATTGGAACGCCGCCTACTACACCAACTTCAGCGCCTCGAGCGGACGCGGCCCCCAGCCGATGGTCGTCTCCTACGCGACCAGCCCCGCCGCGGAGGTGATCTATTCGGACGCGGCGCTGGAGCAATCGCCCACCGCCTCCATCGTCGGACCCGATACCTGCTTCCGCCAGATCGAGTTTGTCGGCATCCTGGCTGGGACGCGTCAGCGCGCGGCCGCCGAGCGCTTCGTGGACTTCATGCTCAGCCTGCAATTCCAGGAAGACCTGCCGCTGCAAATGTTCGTCCTGCCCGTGGACCCAATGGCGATCCTGCCCGATTCGTTCCACCAGTTCAACGAGTATCCCGACCAGCCCGCCACGCTCGCGCCCGACGTCATCGCCGCCAACCGCGAACGCTGGATCCAGGAATGGACCGACGCGGTCTTGCGTTAAAGTTCAGGCGGCGTCTTGGAATCCGAAAGTTCTACTTTCGGAATCAAATCTGCAAAAGGGACTATTCAGTCACGTCATGTCACGCCTTGCCGCTACAAAGGACGTCAACCAAAAAGCCGAAGGGGGCGGCTTCTCTTTGCTTAAGCGCCAGCGCTCTCGGACTTCCGCCTCCCGCCTCCCGCCTTCCGCTTTCCTTCTTCTCCCTGCCATCCTCTTCCTCGCCGTCTTCTTTCTGCTCCCGCTAACGCGCATCCTCGCTTTCAGCCTCGACGCCTCCGTCCTGACCGCCGCCAATTTTCGGCGCGCGTTTTCTGTTTTGCGTTTCACCTTTTACCAGGCGACTCTCTCCACGCTTCTGACTTTCCTCCTCGGACTCCCGTCCGCCGTCCTCTTCGCCCGCTTCGACTTCCGCGGCAAACCCCTCCTGCGCGCGTTGACGGCGATTCCGTTCATGCTTCCCACCGTCGTCGTCGCGGCGGGATTCAACGCTTTGCTCGGTCCGCGCGGCTGGTTCAACCTCGCCCTGTCCTCGCTGCGCGCGGCGGATCAGGCGGCGCCGATTTCGATCCCGTTTGTGGGGACGCTTGCCGCCATTTTGGTCGCCCATGTCTTCTACAACACCACCATCGTCATCCGCATCTTCGGCAACGCGTTGACGAATCTCGACCCGCGCCTCGAGCAGGCCGCGCGGACTCTCGGCGCGGACGGCCTCCGCGTCTGGACGCGCGTCCTGCTGCCGGTGTTGCGCGTCCCCCTGCTGGCCGCGGGACTGCTCGTCTTCCTCTTTGATTTCTCCAGTTTCGGAGTCGTCCTCCTGCTCGGCGGGCCGCAGTTCTCCACCCTCGAAGTGGAGATCTACATCCAGTCCATGCAGTTTCTCAACCTGCCGATGGCTGCCCTGCTTTCCATCATCCAACTGCTCTGCACGCTGGCGTTCTCTATCCTCTACACCCGCATCGTGACGCGTTCCATCGTCCCCACCGCGCCCCGGCCCTCTGTCGCGCGCCGCCCCAAAACTTTGCGCGAAAAAATCTTTGTCTCCGCTTTCTGCCTTCTTCTTTCTGCCTTCTTCATTTTTCCCATCCTCTCCCTCCCTCTCCGTTCCCTCACCCGCCTCGAAGCCGACCTCGGTCAGCGCGGCGAGGTCCGCTACGGCTTTACCGGCGATTATTACCGCGAACTTTTCGTCAACCGAAGCGACTCTGTTTTCTACATCCCGCCCATCGAAGCGGCGCGCAACTCGCTCGGCTACGCGGCCGCCACCGTGGCTCTCTCCCTCGCGCTGGGACTCCCCGCCGCCTCCGCGCTCGTCCGCCCTAACCGCGCCGCGAAACTGCTCGACTCTTTCCTGCTCCTGCCTCTCGGCGCATCCGCCGTCACCCTCGGCCTCGGTTACATCATCACCTTCAATAAACAATTACCAATTACCAATTACCAATCACTGATTGCCTCCCCCCTCATCATCCCCCTCGCCCACACCGTCATCGCCCTGCCCTTCGTGATTCGGACTCTCCAACCCGCCCTCGCCTCCGTCCCCGAACGACTCCGCCAGGCGGCCGCGACTCTCGGCGCTTCTCCCCTCCGCGTCTGGCAGGCCGTGGATTGGCCCATCCTCTCGCGCGCCGTCCTCGCCGCCGCGACGTTCGCGTTCACCGTCTCGCTCGGCGAATTCGGCGCGGCCTCCTTGCTCGCCCGTCCCGACTTCCCAACCCTGCCCGTCGCCATTGCCCGTTTCCTCTCCCAGCCCGGCGGCCTCAACTACGGACAAGCCATGGCGATGTCCACGCTGTTGATGTCCGTCACGCTGCTGGGCATCCTGCTGATCGAAAAAGCGCGCCTGCCCGGCGCGGGAGAGTTTTAATGCTCACGCTGGAATCCATCTCCAAACACTACGAAGACCAGCCCCTCCTCGACGGCGTTTCCTTCTCCATTGGATCGGGCGAGACGGCCTGCCTGCTGGGCGCGTCGGGGAGCGGGAAGTCCACCCTGCTGCGGATCGTCGCGGGCCTCGAACTTCCCGAGGCGGGACGCGTCCTCTGGGACGGCGCGGACCTCGCCTCGACCCCGCCTCACGCGCGTGACTTCGGGCTGGTCTTCCAGGACTACGCGCTTTTTCCGCATCTGACGGTTTTCGAGAACGTTGCCTTCGGCTTGCGGATGAGGAACCAGCCAAAGGACGCCATCGCCTCCCGCGTGACCGAAGTTTTGGAGATCGTCAACCTGACGGGCTTCGCCTCCCGCCGCGTCACCGACCTCTCCGGCGGAGAACAACAGCGCGTGGCGTTGGCGCGCGCCCTCGCGCCGCGTCCGCGCTTGCTGATGTTCGACGAGCCTCTCGGCGCATTGGACAGGTCCCTGAAAGAAGACCTGCTCCACGAACTGCGCGCCATTCTGCATCGGACGAAAATCCCCGCCATTTACGTCACGCACGACCAGGAGGAAGCCTTCGCCATCGCGGACCGGATCCTGCTGCTCCACGAGGGAAAGATCCTGCGCGACGGGACTCCCGCCGAAGTCTGGAATGATCCGCAGTCGGCGTGGGCGGCGCGGTTTTTGGGAGTCGGGAATGTGGTGGAGGGGAAATTCAAAATTCAGAATTCTGAATTCAGAATTGAAACCGCGTTTGGCGTGTTTAAGACGCGTTGTCCGCATGAGCATGAAAATGGAGAAACCGTCGCTCTGTTGTTGAGACAGGCGGACGCGGGCGGGACGCGAGTCCGCGCGCGGGTGGAGGATGTCGTCTTTAGCCGCGAGCGGTTCAAGGTCACGTTGCGAGGCGGGTTGGTTGTCCAGTTGACGAGCGCGCCCAAAGTCGGGGAGGAGATCGAGGTCGCGTTCCGCGCGGAGTGTCTGGGTCATGCGTGAAAAAATTATCGTGGATAAGTTGAGTCCGCAGGGCGAGTTGAAATGGCGCTACGAAGGCGAGACGCTCGAGCGCCGCACCGACCGGCTGACGCTGGAGGCGTTCTTCGACCGCGACGATACGCCCCTCGCGGACGCGGTTCTCAAACGCGGCGACCGTTTTGTGGAGACCTATTATGCCGACCGCTGGTACAACATCTTTGAAATTTACGACCGCGACAGTGGCGCGTTGAAGGGCTGGTATTGCAACATCACGCGCCCGTCCAAATTTACGGACGGACGCGTGGAATACGTGGATCTATTTCTCGACCTATGGGTCAGCGTGGACGGCAGGCAGACCGTGCTGGACGAGGACGAGTTCCTCGCCGCGGATTTGGACGAGGCGACGCGCCGCGCGGCGCGCGCCGCGTTGGCGGAATTGCAGGGGATGTTTAAATCAAAACAACCTTCGGTTTGACGAAGGTTGTTTGTCTGGGTTAGTAGCTAATTTGTTGCAGGACCTGGTCGCCGTATTGCCAGCCGAGGAAACCCAGAATTGCACAGCAGCAGCACAACAGCACAAGGACGACGGCGACGATGACCCAAACGTTGCTTTTCTTCTTTGGGGTTTCGAGCGACGGGTATTCGGCGGGGGTTCCAACGGGTTCGTTCATGATCTTTTCTCCTTTGTGATAGATGAATTGCAAAATTGCGGAAGCGTATCCGCGCGCGCTATGAGTTGGACGGTTCGCGCGTGGCCCTGCGCCACAGCCACCAGGCGAGGAAAGCCGCGGCGACGATGAGCAAAGCGCCGACCAGCATCGGGACGAAGATGGCGAGGATGGAGACGCCGGTCGCGGTCACGTCTTCGGCCATGCTGACGGGGGCGTTGGCTACGCCGCCCGTCGCGGCGGTGACGGCGGGACGCACCACGCCCGACTTGGCCGCGTGGACCGTCCCGGAGACGAATAGTCCCAGTCCCAGGGCCAGGACGGGATGGACGTTCGTGATGACGTTGGCGCTGGCCGCGAACGCCACCGCGCCCGCCGCCGGCCGGACGACGGTCTGGATGACGTCGTTGATGTGGTTGACGGCGGGGACTTTATCGGCAAGCATTTCGATGATGAGCAGGATGCCGAGCAGGATCAGGATCCACGGATTGGAGAGCGTGTCCCAGGGCTTTTGGAGGGTGAGCAGGTCGGTGTAATGGTCTATGACGCCGATGACCAGCAGGGGGATGTAGGCGTTCAGCCCCGCGCTGGCGGAGAGTCCGAAGGCGGAAAAGATACCGGTGAGCAGGTCCATTTGTTTTCCTTGTGCCGCAAAATAAAATTTGCTCTACCCGAGGGGAAAGCCTCCCCACGTGCCAGTCAATTGTAATCGAAACAGGTCAATCGTGAGGATCATGAGCATGGCGAGGGTAAAGCCCGCCAGCAGGGTGAGCCACAGGTCGCGAAAGCGCGTGAAGGTGTTGTCCTGTTTCATGATCATCAGCCAGACGATGGCGAAGATGATCGTCAACAGCGAGAGGGCGCCGAGCGGGCCGATGAGGGCGATGGGGTACAGCGCGAGGGGGGATTCCGTCAGGACGAGCAGGTCAACGACGACGAGGATCCCGATCAGCGCGAAGAAGCGGGACCACTTTTCGAAAACCGGAGCCGGATCGAGGTCCCGCCAGACCGATTGGTTGAAGGACGGGAAGAGGAAGGCGGCCATCGTCATCCCCATGCCGGAGCCGGTGAACAGTCGCATGACGCTGTTGGGGACGTAGAGATTGGGAATTTGCCGGAACGCGCCGGTCGTCTCTTTGACGAGGTAGAGGTAGGAGTTGCTTCCGTCCACGGCGAAGGCGAGGAAGAAGAGCGCGAAGAACGGGGCGAATTTTTTGCCTGGCATCCCGCTTTGACGGCGCGCAGTGACTGCCAGGTAAACCAGCGAAATGGCCGCGGCGGAGAAAGTCCCCGAGCAGCGCACGCAGAGAGGCAACTGGCGGCCGCCAATGTGGAAGGAGCGCTCGCCGATGCGGTGACAGACCGCGTAGCCC
The DNA here is from genome assembly GCA_002473085.1 of Anaerolineales bacterium UBA7227. Classification (GTDB taxonomy): domain Bacteria; phylum Chloroflexota; class Anaerolineae; order Anaerolineales; family Villigracilaceae; genus Denitrolinea; species Denitrolinea symbiosum. The sequence continues at coordinate 38,698 of DKTP01000090.1, read as the reverse complement.
ACCGCGTCGGCTTTGCCGAGCAGGCCGGGCGGCGCGATGGACATCCAGGCCGCGAAGGCGAGCAGCGCGGCGAAGGGGACGATCCAGCGGATGACTTTTCGGGGCGTCGGTTTTTGCATGAGGCTGTGACTGGAATCCCGGCGGGTCATTTGCGATGGCGGAGGGGCGCTTCGCGCGGTTCGAGCAGTCCCCAGCGTCCCGCGGCGAGATAGAGGATCTCGAGGATCAGGTCGTTGTAGGCGATCCCTTCGGCGTTGGCTTGCAGGCAGAGATCGCTGTAATCGGGGGTGAGGCCGGGCAGAGTGTTGATCTCGATCAAGCGCGGATTGCCCTCGTCGTCGAGGCGGATGTCGGTGCGGGAGACGTCCAGCGCGCCGAGCAGGATGTGGGCGCGGTAGGCGAAGTGTTTGAGTTTCTTTTCGAGGTCGGCGTCAATGACGGCGGGACAGATGTAATCGGGCGCGCCTTTTTCGCCGACTTCCTTGGCTTTCGCGGCCTGACTATAGATCTGCGGCGTGACGGAGCGGCTGGCGTCCAGTTCCAGGATGGGGAAGCGGTGGAAACCGTCCTTGTCGTCGTACCATTCGGGATGGCGGGAGTAGAGCTTCGCGTCGGCGCGTCCCATCACGCCCACGGTGAACTCGCGCCCGGAGAGGAAATTTTCCACGAGAGCGGGTTGCTGGTACATGTTGACGACCCACTGGATGCGCTCGCGCAGTTCGTGCTCGTTCTTGACGATGGCTTTGGAGTCCACGCCCATGCCGGTGCCTTCGCGGGCGGGCTTGACGAAGAGCGGGAACTTCAGTTCGGGGCGCAGGGGTTCGTCGCCGGTGAGAAATTCCTGGAACGGCGCGACGGGCAGGCGTCGGTCGCGCCAGATGCGCTTCGTCAGGGTCTTGTCCAGTGAGATGGCGTTGGTCAGGACGCGCGATCCCGTATAGGGGATGTTCAGCATCTCGAGCAGGGCGGGGACGTGGGCTTCGCGCGCGTCCCCGCCGAGTCCCTCGGCGATGTTGAGGCAGATGTCGGGTTTATATTCCTGGACGGTCTGCGGCAGGCTGCGGTCGGCCATGAGGAATTTGGTCTCGTGTCCGTCGCTTTCGATGGCGCGCTGGATGTGGTGGATGGTCTCGATGTGGTCGAAGTCGGCGAACGCGTCGGCGGGGACGCCCTCGGGTTTTGGCTGGTTGTCGTCTTTGATGTTGGCGATGACGGCCACGCGCCAGTAACGCTTGAGCCTTCGTGAGAGAGGGTTCTCCATGGGTTGCTCCTCAATGAATAAGAGCGAGTATAAAACATCGCGGAGATATGGCAAGGGTTGGAGAGGATGTCAATGTTAAAATTTCCCGGCGCGTTTTGCAATTCGCCGTGCGCGCTTGCCATATTCTCCCGGCTTCAAGGGGAGAGCGTTTTCTATATAAAGAATTGCTATTTGCGATGATTGTAACTAGACAATCATCCCTGTTTCAGTTATCATTAGTGCGTTCTGGTACCAATGGGCTGTGTAAAAAAAGCGGCTTGTAACAACAGAATATCGCCGGGGACTTTGTCTCCTGGAAGTTCCTGGTTCGCCCGGATAGTCTCTATCCGGGCAATTGTACGTAATCCAATCCGGCAGGCGGATAAAGGCCTGCAACCCAGTGCGGTGTGGAGGCATAATGACGGATCTGATCAAACAAATAACCAGCGACCTGCAAAAACAGATCGAGGCGTACCAGCCAGAGATCGGCGTTTCCGACATCGGGACGGTGTCGGAGGCGGGCGACGGCATCGCGCGCGTCTCCGGCCTGACCCAGGTCAGATCGCAGGAGCTGGTTCAGTTCGCGAACGGCGTCATCGGCATCGCGTTCAACCTGGAAAAAGACAGCGTGGGCGTGATCATCATGGGCGATTATGCCGAAGTGACCGAAGGTATGCAGGTGCGCGCCACCGGCCGTATTGCCTCGGTGCCGGTGGGAGACGGGCTGATTGGACGCGTGGTCAACGCGCTGGGCGAGCCGATTGACGGCAGAGGTCCCATTCCGACCAGCGGCTACCGTCCCATCGAGCGCGTCGCCCCGGGCGTGGTCTATCGCCAGGACGTGGACACTCCGGTGCAGACCGGCATCAAGTCCATCGACTCGATGATTCCCGTCGGACGCGGCCAGCGCGAACTCATCATCGGCGACCGTCAGACCGGCAAGACCGCCCTCGCCATTGATACCATCATCAACCAGAAGGGCAAGGACCTCGTCTGCATTTACGTTGCCATCGGGCAGAAAAAAGCCGCGGTGGCGCGCACGCTCGGTATTCTGGAACGGCACGGCGCGATGGAACACACCATCATCGTGGTCGCCTCGGCGGACGAAGCCGCCGCCCTTCAGTATATTGCTCCCTACGCGGGCTGCGCCATCGGCGAGGAATTCATGGAGACCGGGCGCGACGCGCTGGTGATCTATGACGATCTCTCGAAACACGCCTGGGCCTACCGACAGGTTTCCCTGCTGCTCCGCCGCCCGCCTGGACGCGAAGCCTATCCCGGCGACGTGTTCTACCTCCACTCCCGCCTGCTCGAACGCGCCGCCCGTCTCGCGAATCAGTACGTCATCGTCGGGAAGGATTTCGCGGAGGCCGAAGCCGGCCCGAAGGACGGAGTCGACGGGAAGGTGTACGCCGGCCCATTGTCCAAACATGAAGCGGACGAAGCCTGCAAGCAGATGGACGGCTGCAAGGTCGTCAAAGTCAAAGGCACGGGCGGTTCGCTCACAGCGCTCCCAATCATCGAAACCCTGCTCGGCGACATATCCGCATACATCCCCACCAACGTGATTTCAATTACAGACGGACAGATCTTCCTCGAGGGCAACCTGTTCAACGCCGGCATCCGTCCCGCGGTGAACGTGGGCATCTCGGTCTCGCGCGTGGGCGGCGACGCCCAGACGAAAGCCATGAAGCAGGTGGCGGCCCGCCTCCGCCTCGACATGGCGCAGTTCCGCGAGTTGGCGGCCTTCGCCCAATTCGGTTCGGACCTGGACAAGGCGACGCAAGCCCAACTCGGACGCGGCCAGCGCATGCAGGAGATCCTCAAGCAGCCGCAGTACGCGCCGATGTCGCTGGAGAATCAGATCATCGTCCTGTTCGCCGGCACCAACGGCTACGCCGACGCGGTCCCGGTGGAAAAGATGCGCCAATGGGAAACCGACCTGGCGCGCTATATGGAGACCTCGCACCCGGAGATCGGCAGAAACATAGACGCCGAGAAACGCATCACCGACGATAACCGCGCCGCGCTCGCCAGGGCGCTCGAAACGTTCAAAATTTCCTGGCAAGGATAAGCCATGTCGTCTGCCCGGGAAATGCGGCTCCGCATTCGGAGCGTAAAAAGTATCTCGCAGGTGACGCGCGCCCTGGAGGCCGTGAGCGCCAGCAAGGTGCGCAAGGCTGTCGCGGCTGTGACGGCCACCCGCGCCTATGCCCGCAAAGCCTGGCAGGTGTTGACTCACGTGGCCGGGCAGCCGGGCCGCGATTCCCTGCACCCGCTGTTGACGAAACGGGCGGAGATCAGGAACACGCTGGTCGTCGTCATCACCGGCGACCGCGGGCTGGCGGGCGCGTACAACACAAACGTGATCCGCTATGTGGCGCGCAAGTTCGACCGTTATGAACATCCCGTCCATTATGTGGCGGTCGGTCGCAAAGGCCGCGACCTGATGTTCCGCCGCGGCAAGACCGTGGTGGCCGAGTTCAGCAACCTGCCCGCCGCGCCGGCCTTCGCGGACGTCTCCTCCATTGGGCGCATCGTCGTCGAAGAATTCCTCGGCGGCCGCGCCGATGAAGTCTATCTCGTCTACACAGACTACGTCTCCATGGTTCGGCAGGAGACGGTGGCGAAACGCCTGCTTCCGCTGGAAGTGGACGGCGGCGAACGCGTGGAAACGTTCGAGCATCACAACGGGGTCCCGGCCGCGTACGTCTACGAACCGGGCGAGACCGAGATCCTTGACGAAATCATCCCGCGCTTCACTGCCCTGCAGGTGTACCAGGCCGTGCTGGAGTCGCAGGCCAGCGAACATGCCGCGCGCATGGTCGCCATGCGCAACGCGACCGACTCCGCGCTCGACCTGGCAGAGCAACTTAAACTGGCTTATAACAAGGTGCGTCAACAGACGATCACCAACGACATTTTGGACATTGTGGGCGGCGCGAACGCGCTGACCCAATAACTCGGAGGCTGACCAATGGCAAAAACAATCGGACGCGTAGCGCAAATTCTCGGCGGTGTGGTGGACGTGGAATTCCCCGAAGGCCAGACCCCCGAACTCTATGAAGCGATCACGGTCGAACGCGAGGGCATGGAACCGCTTGTGTTGGAAGTGCAGAAAAACCTCGGCGACAACTGGGTGCGGACGGTTTCGATGGACAGCACCGACGGCCTCCAGCGCGGCGTCCCCGCAGTGGCGACCGGCGCGCCCATCCTCGTTCCGGTTGGGCCTGGCACACTCGGACGCATCTTCAACGTCCTTGGCCGCCCCGTGGACGAGAAAGGCGACGTAACCGCGGCGGCGCATTACCCCATCCACCGTTCCGCTCCGGCCTTCGCCGAACAATCCACCCGCGTGGAAGTGTTCGAGACCGGCGTCAAAGTGATCGACCTGATCGCGCCCTTCACCAAAGGCGGCAAGACCGGCATCTTCGGCGGCGCCGGCACCGGCAAAACCGTCATCATCATGGAACTCATCCGCTCCGTCGCGACCGAACACGAAGGCAACTCCGTGTTCGCCGGCGTGGGCGAACGCACTCGCGAAGGGACGCAGCTCTACCGCGAAATGATCGAGTCCGGCGTTATGAAAGACACGGTCATGGTCTACGGCCAGATGAACGAGCCTTCGGGCGTGCGCCTGCGCGTGGCTCTCTCCGCGCTCTCGATGGCCGAATACTTCCGCGACCAGGGCCGCGACGTGCTGCTCTTCGTGGACAACATCTTTCGCTTCTCCATGTCGGGTTCGGAGGTTTCCGCGTTGCTCGGACGCATGCCCTCCGCCGTGGGCTACCAGCCGACCCTCGCCACCGAAATGGGCGAACTTCAGGAACGCATCACCTCGACCCGCAGCGGTTCCATCACCTCGATGCAGGCCGTGTACGTCCCCGCCGACGACTACTCCGACCCGGCCCCGGTGGCAACCTTCACCCACCTCGACGCGACCATCGCCCTCGAGCGCTCCATCGTGGAAAAGGGCATCTACCCCGCCGTGGACCCGCTCGCTTCCACCTCCCGCATCCTGGACCCGAACATTGTGGGCGAAGATCACTACCGGACGGCGCGCGAAGTGCAGCGCGTTTTGCAGCGCTACAAAGATCTGCAGGACATCATCGCCATCCTCGGCATGGACGAACTCTCCGAGGACGACAAACTCATCGTCTCGCGCGCCCGCAAGATCGAGCGCTTCTTCTCCCAGCCGTTCTTTGTGGCCGAACGCTTCACCGGCATCCCCGGCCGCTACGTCCCGCTCAAGGAAACCGTGCGCGGCTTCCGCGAAATCCTCGACGGCAAATGCGACGACCTGATCGAGCAGGCCTTTATGATGGCCGGCACCATCGAAGACGTGCGCGAAAAGGCTGAGAAACTGGCTAAAGGTGCATAAGTGTCCCAGTGTCAAGCGTCGCGCGCGTCAGCCCGTGACGCCGAATCACATGACACGGGAGAACTGATATGACTATCCGTTGTGAAATCGTTTCGCAAGATCGCATGGTGTTTGAAGGCGACGTGGACATCGTCGTCCTGCCCGGCGCGGCGGGCGAGATGGGAATCCTTTCGCGCCACGCCCCTCTGCTCACCACGATCAAATTCGGCGTGATCAAAATCCGTCAAAAAGGCACCGAGGAGATCTTCACCGTGGCCGGCGGCATCGCCGAAGTCCAGCCCGATATCGTCACCGTGCTGGCCGACGCGGCCGAAAGCGTTGAGGAGATTGACGTGACCCGCGCCGAACAAGCCCGTCAACGCGCCCAGGAAATGCTCGCCAAAGGACCGCCGCCCAACACCGACGCTTATCTCGCCGTCGAAGCCGCCCTGCGGCGCTCGAACCTGCGGCTGGACGCGGCGCGCCGCTATCGAAAAGGTCGTTCTCGCCCGAATTTCCCCGGGGAGAATTAATCCGTGGCAATGTTCTCGAAAGAGCTCGGCATCGACCTGGGGACCATGTTCACGCGTCTCGCGGACACAAACCAGGTGATGCTCGAAGAGCCGACCATCGTCGCTATTGAGTTGGATCCCAACCGCATGGCGGAAAAGATGGTGGCTTATGGACAGGAGGCGCGCGACATGGTGGGACGCGTGCCGGAGTCCATCGAGGTAGCGCGGCCGCTCAAGAACGGCGTCATTGCCGATTACGAAGTCACGCAGACCCTGCTGGCCCATCTCATCCGCCGCGCCAGCGGGTCGCTGCGTTTTGTCCGCCCGCGTGTGATGATCTCCATCCCGTATGGGGTCACCAGCGTGGAGCGCCGCGCCGTCTACGAAGCCGTCATGGAAGCCGGCGCGCACGAAGCCAACCTGATTCCGCAGCCGCTGGCCGCCGCGCTCGGCATTGACCTGCCCATCGGCTCTCCGTCGGGAAACATGGTCATCTGCCTCGGCGGGGGCTGCACCGAAGCCGCGGTGCTGGCGATGTACGGGATTGTCTCTGCGGATACGCTGCGCGTGGGCGGCCTCGAACTGGACGAGGCCATCGTCACGTACGTGCGCCGCAAATACGGGGTCATCATCGGCCAGGTGACGGCGGAACTGCTCAAAGTCAGGATCGGCGCGGCCGTTCCCCGGGACGAGGAACAAAGCATGGAAGTGCAGGGGCAGGATCAGGTCACGGGGCTGCCGCGCCCGGTGACGTTGTCCACGGACGAGATCGCCGAGGCGTTGCAGGACCCGCTCAAGCAGATCATGGAATCCTGCCGCCGCGTCCTCGAGAAGACCCCGCCCGAACTCGTCTCGGATATCATCGACCGCGGCGTCGCCATTTGCGGCGGCGGCGCGTTGCTGCGCGGCGTGGATAAACTGCTGACCAAATCGCTCGGCGTTCCGGCTGGCGGCAGGATGTTCGCCAGGTCTATGTTGGGGTAGTAGAGCGTCTCGCCCTGCGCGCCTCCAAAATAGAGGGCGATCATGTCGGGATGATTTTCGAGGAGCGTGGGAGCGAGGAAGTCTATCTGTTTGAGGGCGTTGATCTCCCCGATCAGCGCGTCGGAGAGGGCGACTTGTTTCGGCACAAAGATCGAGCCGGGGTCTTCGTTCGAATTGTCCCAAACGCCTGGCGTAAGTTGGGTCAGCCGGTCTTTGGCGTTCCACGAAGTGACGACGGGAGTCTGCTGGTCGAGCAGCCTCTGAATGCTTTTTCCGAGCGTCTTCATGCCGTCGTTCACCGGGGCGAAGTAGCCGTCCAGTTCGAGGGCGCGGCGGGTCGCTATGGAAGTGATTTCCTTCTCGGCCAGGGAAGTCACGCTCGCGTCGATCTGGCCGGTGAGGAAGGCGTTGGTTTGAAAGGCGCGGTAGGCGGTGTAGGCGGCGGTGGCGATCATTGTGAATCCGACGAGGGCCACGGCGCTCCATCTCAGGCGCGAGCGGAACGACCGGCCGGCGATCCCGCCGCGCGGGGACGGTTTCGGGCTGGGGGATTCGTTACGCATGGACCTGCTCCTGACCTGGGGTTTGCATTATTCTTCGTCCTCCGCGGAGCGTTTGGGCGTCTGCAATTGGATGAGGACCTCGGAGCCGTTGAAGGCCTGGCTGAGTTCCTGCGCGGCCATTTGCAAAATATTTCCCACGCGGATGTTGCCGCTGATGCGCGAGGAGATTTCCGAGATGATGCGCTCGCGCGCCGCGCGGCTGGCGGCGATGTCGAAGAGGCGCGCGTTTTCGAGCGATACCGCCAGGCGCTCCATGGCCGCTTCGGCGATATCGATGTCGTCTTCCGTCCACTGGGCGCGTTCGGGCTGGCTGATATGGAGGACGCCGATCACCTTGTCGCGCAATTTGACCGGCGCGGCCAACCGGGCCGGGACGCCGTTTTTTTCCGGTCCTGTCTGCGCGATCCTGCCTTCACGCGCTTCCTGGAATTCATCTCCCAGTTGCGCGGGCGCGGTCAGGGGACGGCTGCTTCCGCTTTTGAATTCGTAGCCGGTGATTTTTTCGTCGCGCGCGAACTGCGTCCACTCGGCCTGCACGTATTGACTGTACGCGGCCCTTGTTTGTTCGAGCGACTTCTGCACGGACTCGTACAGACGCGCGTTCTCGATGGCGATGCTGACCTGGTCTGCCAATATGGACAGGCTGGCGATGTCCTCGTTCGTAATGGCGGAAATTTCCACGCTTTGCACATCCAGCGCGCCGATGGTCTTTCCGCCGATTTTCAGCGGCAGGGCTATCTCTGAACGGGTTTCGGGGAGGTCGGGATTGTTAAAGTAGATCGAATCCTCGCCTACATTTTGGACAACGCGCGGCAGGCCGGCTCCGGTCACGTAACCGACGATGCCCTGTTGGCCGATCCTGAGCTGGTGATTGCGGGCGAGCATTTTTTGTCCGCCCGCGCTGTTGGCGGCGCGCAGGATTGTAAATTGACCGGCCTCGTCGTTGAAGAAGATGCCCACATGATAAAAGCCGAATTGCCGGCTGATCGCTTCGGCAACGCGCGGGAGCAATTCCTGGAGGTCGCGCGTGGCCGTGATCTCGGCGGAGATTCGGGCGATGGTTTCGAACTGGCTGGCGCGTTTTTGGCTGAGGGCGTTCGCGCTTTCCAATTCGGCGGTGCGGAGGTTGACGCGTTCTTCGAGCGTGGCGCTCAACTCCACCAGGTCCCGGTTGACGGTCTTCAATTCCCGCTCGGACGTGCGGACGTTTTGCACGGCCCGATGCAGGCTGCGGGTCGCGAGGACGAACATCACCCCGCTGAGCAGGTATACGAACGCGGTGGAGATCCATTGCCCGATCGGGTCGGTGTAGGTCGTGAATACCGGTTGGACCCAGTTATTGGCTTGCGCGATCGCCATGACGAGCGTGAAGAGGACGATGGCCCCGGTCAGCCAGGCTACCGCGCGGGCGTCCAGCAGTAGAACGACGAGGGCGATCAAGAGGATAAAACTGATGCCCGCTCCCACGCTTTCGAAACTGCTGCCCGCGTAGGCTCCAAAAATTGCGAGACCGATGACCAGAACCGCTATGATGGCCGCCAGGCGGACGCGGCCTTTTCTCAACAGGATGTACGCCCCAAAGTTCACGGCTATCAGAGGGACGATTAAAAGGATGACCGGAAGGTTGTTTTCCGCAGTGGTGGAGACGAGGAGCGCCGGTAATCCCAGCGTCATTCCCACGATCAGGATCAGGAGGATCGGGTGCAGGACGCCCGCGACGCGCTGTTTTTCTTCGTCCTCGAAGGACGGCGGGCTGAGGAAGGTGCGAATTCGGTTGAACATGGCGCGCTAATCCTTTTCCTCGAATTGGAGGACAATTTCCGCGCCGGGCAGGGTCTGCCCCAATCCCTCCACCGCAGCCAGCATGATCTCCCGGATGTTTGCCGAGGCGCCGATGCGCGCGGAGATCTCGCCGATGGCGTGTTCCTTGGCGGCGCGTCGCTGGGCTTCGTTGAGCAGGCGGAAGTTTTCGAGCGCCAGCCCGGCCCGTTCGGCCGCGGCCCTGGCCAGGCTGATCTCGTCCTGGGACCAGGCGCGCAGGGGATTGTTCGGTTGAATGACGATATTTCCTACGATGATTCCGCGCATTTGGATGGGGATCGTCAAAGCCTGGCTGGAGGACGGGGAAGCCGCGGTTTCCAGGGGCGCGACGCGGATGCCGTTGTAGGAATAGCCTTTGTTTTTGAACGTGCGGGCAAAACGCGCCCAGTCCTGGCGGACGTATTGCTGGTAGATGGCCTGCGAATCGGCCAGCGCCTGCCTGGTCTGGCTGAAGAGACGGGCGTTTTCGATGGCGATGGCTACCTGGCTGGCCAGGACGCTCAGCGCGGCAATATCCTCCTGCTGGAAGGCGTCGGTCTCCACGCTTTGCACGTCGAGGACGCCGATGATCTGTCCGCCGATTTTGAGGGGCAGGGCGATCTCGGAGCGGGTGTCGGGGAGGTCTGGGTTGTTGAAGTAGACCGCGTCCGCTCCTACGTCGAGGGCGACGCGAGGCTGCCCGTGCGCGGCCGCCGCGCCCACGATGCCGGCCAGTCCCACCCGCAGGCGGTGGCCGCGTTCCAACATGCGTTGGCCGCCCGCGCTGTTGGAGGCTTGCAGGATGGCGTATTCGCCGCGCTCGTCAATGAGGAAGATGCCGGTGTGATAGTAGCCAAAATGTTCGCTGACGACGCGCGTCACGGTGGGGAGCAGGCGCTCCAGGTCCTGGACGGTGGAGATGGCGCGCGCTACGGTGGAGACGGCCTCCAGTTGGGAGACGCGCCGCTCCAGTTCGGCGGTGCGCTCGCCGACGCGCGTTTCGAGGACGCTCTTGAGTTCGTTCAGTTCGCGGTTGGTTTCGATCTGGGCTTTTTCGCTTTGTCGCGCCTGGTCGGCGATCTGGCCCAGGCGACCGATTAACGTCCACAAACCCAGGCTGATGGCGAGCGTTATGAAGATGAAGACGAACAGGTCTATCAAGTTTGCGTAATCGGGAACTTTGGGGTGAATGGTTCCTGATCTTTCGGCTATCGCGAACCCTGTATAAACCAGGATCGCAGGGATGCCGGCTAATAGCAAGCCTTGCCTGCCAAGCAGGAGCCCCCCGATGACAATCCCGCTAACCAGCCCAACTATGGCGACATCATACGATCCGTATCCCCGGTACATGAACAGGGCGCTGATCAGGATGATGGATAGAGGCGTAACGATCTGCGCCGGCCAGTGAATTCGGCGCAGGGAGAGGATGATGGTCCCGGCCAGAATGACCGCCAATGCCAGCGAGGGCGCTTTGTTTACTTTAATGGATAAGGTGATGCCGAGCGCGGCAAAGAACACGATGATCTGGACCGTTAGGATTAACCTGCCGAAGGAACGGGGATCTTCCTTGTGCGGATTGAAGAATTGTTCGAAGGACCGTTTCATTTGGCCTCCAGCTCCTCGGCCCGGATCTGGACGACGACCTCGGAATCGCCGAGGGCTTTTCCGATCTCCTGGGCGGCGACGCGCAGGACGGCGTCCATGTCGTGCGCCGCGCCAATGTGAGACACGACTTCGCCGACGGTGCGTTCGTGGATGGCGCGCTGCCGGGCTTCGTCGAGCAGGCGGGCGTTTTCGAGCGCCAGGGCGACTTGCGCGGCGATCTCGGCCAGCATGGCCTGTTCGCGGGCCTCCCAGTCTCCTTCGCTGCGTTTGGCGGCGATCTCGCCGATTTTTTGATTGTGGAGCAGGATGGGGACGATCAGTTGATCGTCGCGATCCCCGGCGCGGAAGGCGGGCTGGATCCCGGCCGGCGTGTATTGATAGGCGTGGCTGCCGGCGCGCCCGCCGTCCATCCATGCCTGCTGGATGCGGTCGGTCGCGAGACGTTCCAGCTGGCTCACGGCGAGGTTCATCTCTTCGAAGAGGCGGGCGTTTTCGATGATCAGGGCGATCTGGTCGGCGAGGGTCTGGAAGGTTTCGATATCTTCGGGGCTGAAGGCGCGCGCCTGTTTGGACTGGATGTCCAGCACGCCGATCACGCGGTTGCGGACGACGAGGGGCAGGGCGGCTTCGGAGCGGGTTTCGGGGAGGTCTGGGTTGTTGAAGAAGTAGGCGTCCTCGCCGACGTCCAGCGCGACGCGGGGGCGTTTTTGCGCGGCCGCGTAGCCCACGATGCCCTGTTCGCCGATTTGCAGGCGGTGACCGCGCGTCAGCATCTTTTGCCCGCCTTCAGAGGAGGCGGCTTGCAGGCTGACGAATCCGCCCTCGGCTTCCGTCAGGAAGATGCCTGTGTGGTAGAAACCGAACTGGTCTGAGATGGTGCGGACGGTGTCGTCCAGCAGCTGGGGCAGTTCACGGATGGCGGTGGCCTGGCGCGCCACGCGGGTGGCGGCCTGGAGTTGGGAGGTGCGCCGCGAGAGTTGCGCGGTGCGTTCCTCTACGCGTTCTTCCAGCCGGGCGACCAGCCCGCCGAGTCTTTCGGCTGCCTGGTTGAAGGTGGCGGCCAGGATGGCGGTTTCGTCGTTCGAGCGGATCTTGATGCGGTAGTTGAAATTGCCGTTGGAGAGTTGTTCGGCGCCTTTGATCAATTTGGAAATGGGCGCGGTCAGCGCCAGGCCGAATAACCAGCCGATGAAGCCGCTCACCGGGATGGAGCCGAAGAAGATGACCAGAACGCGCCGGAACGCGTCGCGTTCCTGCGCCAGGACGTTGTCCGCTGAAATGTCCATGCCGAGGACGGCCTCGCGCCGCCCGTCCGGCGCGTAGATGGGCGCGTAGCCGCTCAGCCAGGTCCCCCATTTGTCGGTGTAAAAATTTTCCGCGGCTGTAGCCGATTGGAAGGCGGCGAAGTTCGCTTCGAGAAAATCGCCGGCGTCGTCGTATATGTCGCCCAGGTGCGAGATGTCCTGTTCGCTTTCCTCGGCGTCCACGATAAAGACGATGTTCCCCTGCGCGTCCTGCCGCATGGTGTAGACGAAGCGGATATCGGTCCCGGCGTCGCGAATCCTCTGCAGGGTTTTCTTCAGGCGCAGGTAGTCGGGCGAGCCTTCCTGGTCGGGCGCGGTCAGTTTCGCGTGGGCCGCCGCGTCCACTTGCAGCGCGCCGATGGCGACGGCGTCGTGCAGGCGGTTGCGGATGTCCTGACGCAGCATGGCCTTTGTGCTTTGGTAATATAGATGGGCTGTGATGCCGATGGCCGCCACGGTCAGCAGGGAAAATCCCATCGCCAGTTTTGCGTGCAGCGGCAGAATGCGTCGCGGTCTATTCATGGTCGTTCGCTCCCTGCCCGTCCATCTGGAGCGAGATGGTCGCTTCCGCGAGGTTGAAGGCGCGCCCGATCTCGCGGACGGCGGTCTGCAAGATGCCGTCAATGTCTCCGACCGACCAGATGTGTGTGGTGATTTCGGCGACGGCGCGCTCCATGCCGGCCTGCCGGCGGTTTTCATCCATCAGGCGGGCGTTTTCGAGCGCGATGGAGGCCTGCGTCGCGACCGATTCGATCCAGGCGCGTTCCTCCGCAGACCATTCTCCCTCGCCCGTCATGCTGATCTGCCCGATGACTTCGCTGCGCAGCGTTAACGGGACCTCGATGGACGAACCGTCGTCGTGCGGCGCTTCGTCTCCCACGCCGTATTCCAACGGTTCCCGGCTGGACGTGGCTTGCCAGGCTTCGTGGATGTACTGGCGCTGGGCGATCTGCAACTCTTGCAGCCGCTGGCGCGTCTCCTGGAAGAGACGCGCGTTCTCCAGCGCGATCGCTACCTGGTTAGCCATGCTTTGGAAGGTCTCGATGGCCTCGTCGCCGAAGGCGGATTCGTACGTGGATTGGATGTCCAGCGCGCCGAGGACGCGGTCGCCGACGATGAGGGGCAGGGCGATCTCGGAGCGGGTGTATGGGAGCAGGGGGTTGTTGAAGCGCACCGGTTCCAGTCCCGCGTCCAGGGCGATGCGGGCCTGTTTCTGGCTGACGGCGGCGCCCACCATGCTTCGGTTGTCGGCCGCGAGGCGGTGATGCGATTCGCGCAGGACGCGTCCGGCCTCGCCGGTGGCGTTTTTCAATTCCGCCCAGCGGCCGCTGGCGTCGAGGAGGAAGATGGCGGCGTAGTAATGGCCGAAGCGGTCGGTGATCAGGTTGACCGTTCTTTCGATCAGTTTGTCCGGGTCCAGGATGGCGCTGGCGGCGCGTCCCACTTCGATCACCGCCTCGAGTTGCGCGGTGCGGTTTGCCACTTGTTCTTCGAGGCCGCTTTGCAAAGACCCTACGCGATGGATCATGCGGTTGAAGAGGATGGTCAGTTCCCCGGTCTCGTCCGAGGAAATAACGGGGGCCTGCTGATGGAGGTCGCCCTGTTCTACTTTGAGGAAGATTTCCACCAGGTTGTTGAGCGGGACGGCTACCGAACGGGAGAGCATCCAGGCCAGCCCGGCTCCGAGCAGCAGGGCGAACAGGCTGAAGCCGACGGATTGGATTTGATAATTGAACAGCAGGTTGGGGCGGGACGATTCCTGCAAGGCGAGGGAGGTAAAGCGGTATCCGATTGGCGCCACCAGCAGGATGCCTATGGCGATCAGCGTAAGGATGAGCAGGCTGAGTTTGGGCAGCAGTCTCAGGCTGGCGGCGTTTGTGAGTTGGGTTTGGAAATTCCCCGGGAGCAGCGCCTGCCGGGCGGGCGCGAGCATGCCTTCCAGCGCGGCCACGCCAAAGGGAACCAGGATGAGAGAGGAGATGCAGACGCCGATGGCGGTGTAGATCACGCGGTCGGCGTCCAATTTCAAAACCGCGATCTCATAGGCCAGCGTCGGCAGGAAGGCGACCAGCAGGGCAAGGAGGGCGGCGGCTTTGGCAAACCGCCAGGGCAGGGATGAGATTTGCTTCCAGGCCGCGGCCTCGTCCTGCTCGCCGCCTGAGTTGGCCCGGTCTTTCGCGTGATCCTGGAGCCGGGAAAACGCCTGCCGGCTGGTCAGGAATAGATAGGCCGACAGAATGGGCAGGGACAGGACCATGCCGGCTGCCGTCACGCTCCATAGCTGACGGAATTGTCCCATGTTGAATTCCGCGTTCGTCCAGACGAACAGGGAAACGGGGATGGTGACGAGGTAGGCGGCCGCTTGCGCCAGCGCGGCGGCAATCAGGATGAAATATCCGCCGCTCCGCTTCAACAAGCCTTTGGACCAGGATGTCAATATCGTGGAATCCATTTTGCCGCTCTCCTAATTCGCGTTGTCTGGATTTTCACGCTTGTGCAGAAGCGGGTCAATCTTGATCTGGGCGCGGCGCGCGCCGACGGCTTTCGTCAACTCGCTGACGGTGGTGGCGAGGATGGTCTCCATGTCGGTGGAGCGTCGAATCTTGCTGGTCACCTCGTAGAGCAGCCGTTCACGTTCGGCCTGGCGGCGGATCTGCGCCAGCAGGCGGGCGTTGGCGATGACGGCCGCCAGGCTTCCAGCCAGCGTGCCGAGCATTTCCTCGTCGTTTTCGGTATATGCCGCCGTCCGTTCGCTTTCGACATTTAGCACGCCCAGCAGTTCGTTACGGTAGAGCAGGGGGATGGCGAGCTCGGAACGCGTGTTTGCGCTGACGCGGATGTAGCGCGGGTCGGCGGTCACGTCGTCCACGCGCAGGGGGCGGCGGTGCGCGGCCGCCCATCCGACGACGCCGTCCCCGACCGATACGCGCATGTTCGTGATCTCTTCCGAATAGCCCACCGCCGCGCTCACTTCCAGGTTTTTGCGTTCCTGGTCCAGCAGCAGGATGAGGACGCGGTCGCCGCCCAGGGTCACTTGCAGCCCCTTGACGGCGGCGTCGAGCGCGTCTTCCAGCGTGGCGCCGGAAGCCGCGGAGGTGGTGATGTGGTGGAGCAGGCGGTGCTGCGACAGGTGTTCCTGCGTTTCGGCGAACAGTTCCGTGTTCACCACCGCCACCGCCAGCTGGTCTGCCAGGATCTGAAGGGTGCGCAGGTTTTCCTCGTTGAAGGCGTACGGCTGGACGCTTTGCACGTCCAGCGCGCCGAGGATGCGTTCGCCGACCTTCATGGGGATGGCGGCCTCGGAGCGCGTGTCGGGCAGGACCGGGTTGGCGAAGTAGGTGGCGTCTTTCAAGGTGTCGTTCACGATCAGCGGTTCGCCCTGCCCGGTGACGTATCCCACGATAGACTTCGAACCGACGCCCAGTTTGTGTCCCTGGCGTTTGAGCTGCGCGCCGGCCTCGCCCGTGGCCTCGCGGATGACGGCGAATCCGCCGTGCGGGTCGACGAGGAAGACGCTGGCATGGTAGAACTCGAAGCGGTCGCGGATCAGGTTGACGCCGCGCAGGAGCAGTTCGTCCAGGTTGAGCGAGCCGCTGATGTCGCGCGCGATCTCGGCCGCGGTTTGCAGTTGGAGGGCCGCGCGGCGGCTTTCATCCAGCAGGCGGATGTTCTGGAGCGCCCCGGCCATCTGCCTCCCCAGTTCGTTCAGGAAGTGCAGGTCGCGCTCGTCGAAGCAGCGTTCCCGTTCGAGGTCCTGGAGGATGAGCGCGCCGATCGGCTGGTCGTTCACCAGCAGCGGGACGCCCATCCACGATTTGGCCGGCCTGCCGTGGATCTTGGCGCCGAGCGCCAGCGCTTTCTTTTCCGTGTCCTCCGCCAGCAGCAGCGGGCGGCGGGTATGGATCAGGATGGACGTGAGTCCCTCGCCCAGCGGGAAGGGTTCGATGGACTGGACGTTGCCGTCCTCGTAGAGGTAGGGGATGCTGATGGAGTTGGTTTTGTCGTCGTATAACGCCACCACGAAACTATAATTTCCGATGACGCGTTGCACCTGCGCTTGCAGGATGGGGTAGAAGACGTTTACGTCCGAGGTGGAAAGGGCGGCCCGGTTGAACGACGACAGCGCTTCCAGTTCGTTCAGCCGCGATTCGGATTCGCGCAACGCCCTGATCTTGTCCAACGCGGCGCCGAGCAGGTTGGCGACGCTGGCGTAGGGCCGCGCCGTCTGACTGGCGATCGGCTGTCCCGGCTGTTCGCCGAGCATCAGGATGGCGGCGAGCTGCCCCTGCGCGAAGACGGGCAGGAACGCGCCGCTCTTGCAGCCGATGTCGCGCAGGAAGCGCGCCAACCCGGCGGGCAGGTTCTCGGCC
Organism: Anaerolineales bacterium UBA7227; assembly: GCA_002473085.1. GTDB lineage: Bacteria > Chloroflexota > Anaerolineae > Anaerolineales > Villigracilaceae > Denitrolinea > Denitrolinea symbiosum. Next base: position 21,960 of record DKTP01000090.1, on the reverse strand, counting down.
CGGTTAAGGTCGTGCGCCAGGATGGGCGTGCGGATGGCCCTCGCCGCAGCCTCGTAATCAACTTCCGTCCCGACTTCCGCTTCCGCGCGGGCCTCGCTCAGGGGGTTGTTGACCGCGACGACTTCCGTCCCCTCTTTGGCGATCTTAAGAACGATGGAGGGATACGGCGCCTCTTTTAACATGCGCCCGGCCGCGGCCAGCGCCTGGCGTTCGGTCTCGGCCTGCGCCACCTCATGACTCAGTTGTTGCAGGCGCTCGGCTTCGGAGGTGTCCAGCCGCGCGCTTTCGCTCAGGGTGGCATTTTGGATGGCGGACGCGATCTGGTTGGCGAGAGTCTGTAACACGATGACCATTTCATCGTCGAATACGTGCGGCTCGACGCTCTGCACGTCCAGCACGCCCAGCGCGGCTTCGCCCAGCGCGATGGGGAAGCCCGCCTCGGCGCGCGTGCGCGGGAGCAGGGGGTTGACTTTGTGGACGGGGTCCTTGTCCACTTCCGCGGCGACGCGCGGCTTCAGATGGGCGGAGGCCCACCCGACGATCGAATCGGAGCCGACTTCGAGCTGGTGGCCGCGTCGCAGCATTTCCGCGGCCGAAGGCCCATGCGCGGCGCGCAGGGAGGCGTTCTTGCCGGTCGAGTCGATCAGGAAGATGCCCGCGTGGTAGAAGCCGAAGCGTTCCACGATCAGGCGGACGGTGGTGTTGAGGAGTTCGTCGAGGTCGAAGGCGGTGGTGAGTCCCTGCGCCACTTCGGCCGCGGTGCGGATCTGGCGCGTGCGTTCCTCCACTTGTTCCTGTAGCGAGCGATACATGGCGTTCAACTGGTCTGCCATGCGGTTGAAGGAGGATGCCAGCAGGCCCAGTTCGTCGTCGCCGCGAACGGCTGCCCGTTCGTCGAGGTTGCCCTGCGCGAACTGGTCCGTGATTTCCGCAAGAGAACGGATGGGTTTTACCACCCGGTTCGTTGCCGCGCCGATGACCAGCGCCATGGCGATCACCGCGGCCAGGAATAGGATGACGGTGAAGGGGATCAGTACGTTGATGTTGCCGAAGATGGCTTCGGTGGGGACTTCAAGGACCACCCCGCTGTGCAATTCTTCCAGCCAGACGGCTTGCGCCAGAGCCGGCACGCCGCTTTCGTTGGTATATGCGACCGTGACCGGCGCGGACGGTTGGCCCGGCTGCATCATCGGCGCGAACGCCTGGGTGAGCGTTTCGCGTTGTTTTGCGGCGGAATTGAATTTTTGCATTCCGCCCGTGTAAGGATCCAGCCCCACGTAACCGCCGTAATTGGAGACGAAATAGGCCCGCGAAAACGGCGTCAGGTCTACGATGGATTTCAGAATGGACAGGGCGTATTGTTCGTCCGAAAAGCCAAAGAGGACGGCGCTTGTTTTTCCGCCGGCGTCTTTAACCTGGATGACCGTGACCAGGCTGAATTGCCCGGAATAGAATGGAGAGAAATCGTAGACGCCGAAGGATTGATGGTCGGCTTTGCTCAGGTCTTTGAAGATGGCGGAATTGGCCGGCCGCTGGCTCTCCCATTTGCTTTGGCTGGCGGCCAGGATCGTCCCGTTTTGGTCTGCCGCGAACATGGCGTTGAAGAGGGGCGCGTCTCCTTCGCGGTTGATCGCGTTGAAGGCGGCGATCAACTTGTCGCGCGCTTCGAGGAAGGGCGGGCTGCCCGGCTTCTGTTCCAGCAGCCCTTGCAGGGCGGCGGCGAACTCCGGCTGGCGGGTCAGGCGGTCCAGGCGGACTTGCTTGACCTTCATCGTATTCCGCGCCGCGCTCATTTGGGTATCGAGCAGGTTTTGAGTTTGCCGCACCGTCTGGTCTTGCAGAAGCTGTCTTGTCCAATAATAGACGCTCCCGGCCATTAATCCCAGCGGGAAGAATGTGAAAATCACCAGCGTCAGGATGAATCTGCGCGCCAAGCGGCCAGACCAGGCGGGTCTCTTCGTTGCGACTTGGGCGGCAGGGACGGGGAGGCTCATCGCGGATCAGGAATATTCCCAGACCGGTTCGCCGTTCAAGATCCGGCGAATCTGCTCCGGGAATCGGTCGGGGTCGAGCGGTTTGCCGAGGAAGCCGTCAAAGCCGGCCTGGCGGGCCTTCTTCATCTGTTCTTCGCTGGCCTCGGCGGTGACCGCCACAATCGGGATGGCCCGCAAATGCTCGGCGGACCGGATCTTTCTCAGCGCGCCGTAACCGTCTTCGTACGGCAGGCGGATGTCCATCAGGATCAGGTCGAGACGCGGAAGCGTATCGGCGTACTCCACCACCTCGTAGCCCGAAGTCTTCCATTCGCAATGGATGCCCAGGTATCCCAACATGCGCGCGATCAGCACGAAGTTGGAGACGTTGTCCTCCACCACCAGCACGGTGGTATCGCCGGATGGGTTCGGCTTGCGGAGGGGATGAGATTCGAGAACGGATGGATCAGTCATGGGAACGCCTCGCCAGGAATCGTTCGATCTGCTGGGATAGAACGTCAATGTCAATCGGCTTTTGGATGTAGCCGTCGCAGCCCGCCTCCAGCGACCTCTCGCGGTCGCCGCGCATCACGTTGGCGGTGACGGCCACAATCGGCACCGAAGCAAAACCCGGCGTGGATTTGATCTGACTGGTCAGCGAATAACCGTCCACGTCCGGCATGTTGATGTCCATCAGGATCAAGTCGGGTTTCACCAAATGGATCTTCTTCATGGCATCCTCGGCGTTGCTGGCTTCGGCCATGGCGTACCCTTCGGCCTCCAGCACGCGGCGGATCAGGATGCGGTTTTCGAGATTGTCTTCCACATACAATATGACGCGTTGATTGGGCATGGCAACTCCGATGCGATTGTAACTGTCGGATAAAATTTTTTCATAACAGCACCCTTGCAAAACAAAAACGCCGAGAACTCTCGGCGTTTGAGCGGGTGATGGGACTCGAACCCACGATATCTTGCTTGGGAAGCAAGCGTTCTACCACTGAACTACACCCGCTTGTGGGCAAAATTATAGCAGAGAAACCGGGTTTCTGGCAGTTTTTTTTAAGCGCCGCGCTGGAGCAGTTTATCTGCCAGCGACTTTAACGCCTCGCCCGCTTCGCCCTGCGGATTTGCGACTCGCAGACTCTCCAACGCGAGATCGGTCATCTGCCGCGCCGCCTCCTGCGCGGACCTTCGAGCGGACTCCGCTTCGAGGAGCGCTGCCGCCGCCCGCACCTCCTCCGCCCGGATCGGCCCGCGCTGCCAGCGCCGAGCGAACTCGCCGTTCTTCTCCAACCCGAACAGCACGGGCAGGGACTTCTTGCCTTCCACCAGATCGCCCGCGGCGGATTTCCCCGTCAGCGCCTCGTCGCCCCAGATGCCGAGGATGTCATCCTGGACCTGAAAGGCGAGGCCGAGGTAATGCCCGAAGGCGCGGTAGGCTTCCTGGCGCGCCGCGTCCGCGCCGCCGAGCAACGCGCCGAGCTGACAGCAGGCCGCGATCAGCGCGGCGGTCTTCCCGCCGACCATCGGCCAGTAATCGTCCACGGCGAGATCGGCGCGGTCTTCGTAGGAGATGTCGAGGAACTGGCCGCGCGTCAGGTCGAGGCAGGCGTGTTGAAGAATGGTCGCGGCGCGGATAACGATCGGGGCGGGGTAGTCCGCTTCGAGGTCGGCGAGAGCGAGGTTCGCGAGGATGAACATCCCGTCGCCCGCGTTGATCCCCTGGGCGAGTCCCCACTTCTTCCAGACGGTCGTCCGCCCGCGGCGTTTGTCGCTGTTGTCTTCGATGTCGTCGTGGAGGAGGGAGAAGTTATGGACGAGTTCCACCGCGGCCGCGGCGGGAAGCGCCGGGCGCCAGTCCGCGCCGCAGGAGGCGGCGGCGAGCAGGACCAGCAGCGGGCGGACGCGCTTGCCTGTGGCTTCGGGGCCCGCGCCTTCGCCCGTCCAGCCCATGTGGTAGGCGAGCATTTCGTGGAAGGGACGGGTGCGCGGCTCGTCGAGGCGGGCGACCTGCCTTTGAAGTTCGGTCTCGATGGCGGAGAGGAGGTTGGGGAGCATGGGATTGGTTGGGGTGATTTTATTATGAAAAGCCCGCGCGGGGAAGTTTGTTAGAGGACGCCCATCTGTTTCAGTTCGCCCTCCAGTTGGCGCGGCGACTGAAAGTGGACGGACGCGATCCCCAGCCCGCGCGCGGCCTCGACGTTCGGCAGCGCGTCGTCTATGAAGACGACTTCGTCGGCGGGACGTTCCATGCCTTGCAGCGCCAGCCGATAGGCTTGCGGGGCTGGCTTGTTGACCCCGAGTCGGCTGGACATGAAAATTTCGTCGAACAGGGCGAGGAAGGAATGGGCTTGTTGAGCCTGCGGGAATTTTTCGTGCGAGACGTTGCTTAAGATGTAAAGCGGGTGTCCCGCCCGCTTCAACCTGCGGACGATGGCGACGCTTCCCTCGATGGGTTCGCGGACGGTCTCCAGCCAGCGCTCGTCCCAGAGACGGAAGAGATGCGCGTACTGCGGGTATTGCGCGGAGGCGCGCGCCACGCCTTCGGAGAACGGGAGTCCGCCGTCCATGAGCGCGTTCCATTCGAAGAAACGGATCTCCTTGAGAAACGCGTCCACCGCCGCGGGGGAGGGGAAGTGCGCGTCGAAGATGTTGTGCATGTCCCACCTGACGAGGACATTGCCGAAGTCGAAGAGGAAGGCAAAATTCTTTTTCATGCGGGTTCGAGGATGTAGATGGTAATTTCGGGACGACAGTTGAAACGCGCGTTGACGGTCGTCACGCCGACGCCGCGGTTGGTGTAGAGTAACATGCCGTTGACGTTGTAAAGTCCGCTGGGATATTTCTTTCCCATTTCGGGGAGGATCGGCGGCCCGATGAGCGGGATGTCAACCTGCCCGCCGTGCGTGTGACCCGAAATTTGCAGGCCGAAACGCCCGGTCGCCGCGCTGACGTCGGCGAAGTCGGGTTCGTGCGCCAGGAGGATGGCGGGCGCGCCGTCCCTCGGCAGGGCGTTCAGAACCTCGTCGAAGCGGCCAGCTTTTTCGAGGACGTCGTCCACGGCCGCGATGTGAAGTTTGGCGTCGCCGCGCTGGACGGTGTAGACCGTGTTCCGCAGGACGGTCACGCCAGCGTCGGTCAGCGCTTGCTCTATCCATTCGGGGTTGACGCGGTGATCGTGGTTACCGAGGATCGCCACGGTCGGGCAGACGGGCGGCAGGGACGCGAAGGAAGTACGGATGACGTCCAGATTTTCCGCATAGGTTTCCCATACATTGGGGCGTCCGTATGGGTGATATTCGAGATAATCGCCAGTCAGGGCAATCAGGTCTGGGGACTGTTCCAGCGTCAATGCGACGATCTGGTCCAACCGCTCTTTGTTGATCCACTGTCCCAGATGGAAATCGCTGACTTGTGCCAGCCTGAATCCCTTGAAGGCGGGGTCGAGACGGGGTAATTTTACGGGTAAGTCCGTGATTTCGATCCAATCCATTTCCACTTCCGTGCTGTATGTGTAGCCCAGTACCTCAAGCGCGGCGACTTGAAGCGATATGACTTCGAGCAATCTGAGAAAATCCCTCCGCGAAATTTTCTTTCTGTCTTTCATCTAACCTCTTGCAGCAATTATTTCGACGTTGGAGAACGTCTCTTACGCGAGGCGGATTACGCGTCCCTCAGCGCGCATTTGCAAGAAGCCTGTTTGGGACAATTATACACGGGCGGATGGCCGCCATGAAACGCATCAGACGCAGGTCGGGCTGACAGTCCAACTTGCGGCTCTGCGCGTAGCCAGGATAATGAATGCCAATGGAGTGATTCATTTTCAACCGTAGTATCATTGGTTTCATGTCATCCACCAATCCCATCGGCGTATTCGACTCGGGCGTGGGCGGACTGTCCGTGCTGCGCGCGATGCGGGCGTTGATGCCCAACGAGGACGTGATCTTCTTCGGCGATCAGGGACACGTGCCGTACGGGCCGCGTCCGCTGGAGGAGGTGCGCGCCTTCTCGGTCGCCATCACGCGCTGGTTGTTGGACGAGGGCGCGAAGTTGATCGTGGTGGCGTGCAACACCGCGTCCGCGGCGGCGCTGAAATATCTGCGAGAGACCTTTCCTGACGTGAAATTCGTGGGGATGGAGCCAGCCGTCAAACCCGCGGCGGAGACGACGCGCACGGGCAGGGTGGGCGTCCTCGCCACGCCCGCGACATTTCAGGGCGCGCTGTACGCCTCGGTGGTGGAGAGATTCGCGAACGGCGTCACGCTGCTGCAGGATACCTGTCCCGGCTTGGTGCAGGAGATCGAGAAGGGGAATTTGGACGGCGAGGAGACGCGCCGCATTTTGGAGTCCGCGCTGGGGCCGATGCTGGAGAATAACATTGACACGGTGGTGCTGGGATGTACGCACTATCCGTTCGTGATCCCGCTCATCGAGCGGATTTGCGGGAAATCGGTTCGGGTGATTGACCCGGCCCCGGCGGCAGCGCGGCAGGCCGAACGTCTGCTGGAGGCGGGCGGGACGCGGAACCCGTCCGCGCGGCGCGGCCGCGTCCAGTTCTACACGTCGGGCGACGCGGCGGCGGTCGAGTCGCTTTTGCCGAAGTTGTTGGGGGAGTCGGGGACGGTCGAGCGGTTGGTTTGGACGGGGGAGTCGCCGGGCGTTTTGCGAAGGCCGAACTTTTAATTTGCCTTTTCGATTGGAAAGCCGTTACATTTGTTGAAACGATCTTCAGCGCGAATGTCGCGAATAACGTGAATGAGGCGAATTGTTAAATCCTTTTTTGGACGCGGATTTCACGGAAAAACCCAAAGAAAAATCCGTGTACTTAAGAAGAACCTATTCGCGCATTCGCGTTAAAAATTTTTGTCTCGTGATCCCTCACTGAACGCTGAGCAGGGCCTGTCTCTGTTCCACCGTCTCGCCCTGCTTCACGCGGATTCTCCCCACCGTCCCGTCTTTGGGCGATTTCAATTCGTTCTGCATCTTCATGGACTCGAGGATGACCAGCGTCTGTCCCTTTTTTACCGGGTCGCCCTCGTTGACGGGGATCGCGACGATCAGCCCGGGCATCGGCGCTTTGAGATGGTACTCGCCTGATTCGGCGACTCGGCCTCCCGCCGCGGCGCGCAGGCGCTTCTCGCGTTCGTCCTCGACGGTGAGATTGTACTGCCGTCCGCGCGTCAACACCTGCCAGCCTTCCTCCGTCTCGTAGACGTAGGATTCGTACGACTTCCCGTCAATGATCATCGAGTAGACCGGCTGCCCGTTGACGGAAACGAAGTCCACTTCCAGCAGGCGTCCGTTCACCGAGACGTGATGCTCGTCCGTGATCTCGATCAGGTATTCTTTTCCGTCCAGCGTGGTAATGTATTTCATCGTTCACCTAAAGCCTGGGACCTCATCGGTTCATCCTTTCCCAGCGTCCCACCCATTTCCAGTTGCTGGCGTCGCGCGCCCCGCGGCGCACGATCTGCGCGGAACGTTCCGCCTGCTGGTGCGCCACGAGCGTCCCTAAAATGGCCGCGATCTCAGGGAAGTAATCCTTGTTCTCCGCCAGGCTGTCCATCGAGAAACGCTCCTCGACAAAGCGGGTGTCGTATTGCCCCGCCAGGAAGCGCGTCGAGTCCATCAAACTCTGGTGGAAGGGGATGTTCGTCCGCACGCCGACGATGCGATATTCCTCCAGCGCGCGGCGCATTCGCAGGATAGCCTGTCCCCGCGTCTCGCCCCACACGACGAGTTTCGCGATCATCGGGTCGTAATAGGGCGTGATCTCGAAGCCGGGAAAGACGCCCGTGTCCACGCGGATGCCTGGGCCGGTGGGCAGGATCACCTGCGAGACGCGTCCTGTGGATGGCAGGAAGCCGTTGTACGGGTCCTCTGCGTTGATGCGGCACTCGATGGATGCGCCCGACATGTTGACGTCTTCCTGCTTGTAACTCAGCGCGCGCCCGCGCGCGATGCGGATCTGCTCCTTCACGATGTCAATGCCCGTCACCATCTCGGTGATGGGATGCTCCACCTGCAGGCGCGTGTTCATTTCGAGGAAATAAAAATTCTCGTCCTTGTCGAGCAGAAATTCGATGGTTCCGGCGTTGAGATAGTCCACCGATTGCGCGGCCTTCACGGCCACCGCGCCCATGCGCGCCCGCAGTTCGTCGTCCATCGCGGGGGAGGGCGTTTCCTCCACCAGTTTTTGATGACGCCGCTGCAGCGAGCAATCGCGCTCGCCGAGGTGGATGACGTTCCCCTGCCCGTCGGCCAGGATCTGGAATTCGATGTGCCGCGCGCCCTTGACCAGCTTCTCGAGGTAGACGTTCCCGTCCCCGAACGCGGACTCGGCCTCGCGCCGCGCCGACATCAGGAGGGCGGGCATCTCCTCGAGAGAGCGTACCTCCCGCATGCCTTTTCCGCCGCCGCCCGCCGTGGCTTTGATCAGCAGCGGAAAGCCGATCTTGGGCGCGAGCGCCAGCAGGTCTTCGTTCGACAAATTCCCGACATCCTCCGTCCCAGGGACAACCTGCACCCCCGCTTTGACGACCGTTGAGCGCGCCACGCCCTTATCGCCCATGGCCGCGATCGCGGACGGTTTCGGGCCGATGAAGGCGATCCCCTCGTCGGCGCAGGCCTGGGCGAAATCTTCGCGCTCCGCGAGGAATCCGTAGCCGGGATGCACCGCGTCCGCGCCCGACTTGCGGACGATGTCCATGATTTTATCGAGGCGCAGATAGGACTCGCGCGAAGGCGCGGGACCGAGCAGGTAGGCCTCGTCCGCGTAACGGACGTGCAGCGCCTGGCGGTCCGCTTCGGAGTAGACGGCCACCGTGTCCACGCCCAGCTCGCGGCAGGCGCGGATGATGCGGACGGCGATCTCGCCTCGGTTTGCGACTAAAACTTTGTTGACCATGTTGCTCCGTGTGGGTCGGGTATCAGGTGTTAGGTATCAGGTGTCAGGTGTCAGGTGTCAGGCGTCAGGTGTCAGACGCCGTGGAATACGTGACGCCTAAAGGGGGATATTCCCATGCTTCTTGGCCGGGTTGCCGTCGCGCTTGTTGCTCAGCATTTCCAGCGCGTTGATGAGGCGTGGACGGGTCTCCTTCGGTTCGATCACGTCGTCGAGATAGCCTCGCTCCGCCGCGATGTATGGGTTGGCGAATTTCTCGCGATACTCCGCCACCAGTTCCGCTTTGCGCTTCACGGGGTCTTTGGCTTTGTCCAGTTCCTTGCGGAAGATGATGCTCACCGCGCCGTCGGGTCCCATCACCGCCAGTTCGGCGGTCGGCCAGGCCAGGTTCACGTCGCCGCGGATGTGTTTGCTCGACATGACGCAGTACGCGCCGCCGTACGCCTTGCGCGTCACCACGGTCAACTTTGGGACGGTCGCTTCGCAGTAGGCGTAGAGCAGTTTCGCGCCCGAGCGGATGATTCCGCCGTGCTCCTGCACCGTGCCGGGGAGGAAGCCCGGGACGTCCTCGAACGTGACGATCGGGATGTTGAACGAATCGCAGACGCGGACGAAGCGCGCCCCCTTCTCCGACGCGTCGATGTCCAGCACGCCCGCGAGGACGGCGGGCTGGTTCGCCACGATCCCGACCGAGTGCCCGCCCAGGCGCGCGAACCCGACGACGATGTTCTGCGCGAAGTTTTCGTGGATCTCGAAGAACTGTCCGCCATCCACCACCGCGCGGATCACTTCCTTGATGTCGTAGGGTTTGCCCGGGTCTTCGGGGATGAGGTTGTCGAGCGCGTCGTCCATGCGCAGGGGATTGTCGCCGAGGTCCATGAAGGGCGGGTCTTCCATGTTGTTTTGCGGAAGGTAGCCCAGCAGTTTGCGGATGAGATAGAGCGTATCCGCTTCGGAATCCGCCGCGACGTGGCACACGCCCGATTTTTCCGAGTGGACGCTCGCGCCGCCCAGGTCTTCGAAGGAGACTTCCTCGTGCGTGACGGATTTGACCACGTCGGGCCCGGTCACGAACATGTACGAGGAGCCGCGCACCATGAAGATGAAGTCGGTCAGCGCGGGGGAGTAGACCGCGCCGCCCGCGCAGGGTCCCATGATGGCGGAAATCTGCGGGATGACGCCCGAAGCCAGCGTGTTCTTAAGGAAGATGTCCGCGTAGCCCGCGAGAGAGACGACGCCCTCCTGGATGCGCGCCCCGCCTGAGTCGTTCAACCCGATCACGGGCGCGCCGTTCTTCATCGCCATGTCCATGATCTTGCAAATCTTCTCCGCGTGGACCTCGCCCAGGCTGCCGCCGAGGACGGTGAAATCCTGCGAGAAGACGTAGACGAGGCGGCCCTCGATGGTGCCCCAGCCCGTCACGACCGAATCGCCGGGGAAGACCTGCTGGTCGAGGCCGAAGTCGTCGGTGCGGTGGACGATGAAGGCGTCCACTTCGCGGAAGGAGCCTTTGTCGAGCAGCAGGTCAATGCGTTCGCGCGCGGTGAGACGTCCCTTTTTGTGCTGGGCTTCGATGCGTTCCGTCCCGCCGCCGAGGTGGGACTGGGTCTTGCGTTCACGCAGATCTTGTATCTGGGTCTGTCTGGTCATGGGTCTCTCTTTGAGTTCGATTTTTTCGGAGCGCGGATTTTAAGTGGTTGATCGTAAGCGTTTGGAAATCCATCTGCATAGTCGGCGTTCTCTTACGCATGGAGGCTGTGGGACGAATTACTCTACGGATTGCCGAACCACTTTCGCGCTTTCTTGTTGAGCAATGCCATGCAGAGAATTGCCAGGAGCGTCAGCGTCGCGGCGAGGGCGAACGGTCCGTTGGGCTGCGGTTGTTGCAGGAGGAGCCGGTCGAGCCACCACCACGCCGCGTAGCCGAGGAAGTAGGCCAGGGCGAAGAGACGGGCGCGGACGCTCCGGCGGCGGAAAAGGTCGAAGAGGACGAGTCCGCCCAGGGTCCAGATGGCGGCGGTGACGGCGATGTATATCGGGCCGGGCCGCGGCGCGAAGTCCGCCAGCGTGTCCCAATCCGCAATGGAGGCGTAAAGGCGGACGGCGTTCCATGCTGTAAGGCATAACACCATGAACAGCAAAGTGGTTACAGCGCCGGGACGTTTCATGGCTGGTATTTTAATAGGTCTTTCTTCCCAAACTCAGACACTCTCAGCGACCACTTATCGAATTGTCCATTATAAGGCGCGTTTTGCAGGATGTTGGGGTTGGAGAAGATGTAGTCGAGGCCGACGCCGGACATGTAGTCTCCGCCGCGGCCCGCGCGCAGGGCGAGGTGGTAATCGTAACTGTTGATGAGGCCGTCCATGTTGACGATGGCGCGGCCTTCGATGAAGTAGGCTGTGTTGCCGCCGCCGGTCATGCCGATAAGCGCGCCCGCCTCGGTGTTGGATTCGAGAAAGGGCAGGACGTCCATGTAGGGCTGTCCCGCGCGCGCGGCGCCCCAGGGCATCCGCTTGATGACGGTCGTCGCGAACGGGACGAGGCAGGCGAGAACGAGGATGGACGCGAGCGCCCAGGCGAGCGATTTGCCTGACATGGAGATTTTTAATCGCGAATTTCGCGAATGGGCGAATGGCGCGAATTTGCTTTTTTCTATTTGCGCTATTTGCTCATTCGTGTTATTCGCGTTGAAATTTTCCTGCTTCTTCGATCCGCGCAGCGGACGCGTGAGCAGGTCGAACAGCAGCGCGCCGAGGAGCGCGAACATCAGCATCTGGCTGACCCAGTACCAATCCTTCGAGCCAGCGTAGCCCTGTCCGTTGTAGTAAAACATCTGCGCCAGCGAGCCTGTCAGCAGAAGCGGCAGTCCCAGCGAGACGGCGGCGCGGGCGGCGCGTTTGCGGTTCAGGAGGAAGATCAGCAAAACCGCAATTGACAGCAGGCCAAGCGTGAGCCAGAGACGCCCTCCCAGCCGGTCGCTGAGATTGTGGATGGAAACCATCACTGGCCCCCAGGCGTTCGTCCCCTCCTCGCGGCCGAGGCCGAGGAACTCCGTCCACGTGGAGATCGGGTTGCCGTACGTCGAGCCTTGCAGGGAACCCCACCAGGCTTTGATCTGTCCGCTCACGGGCGTGAACGTCCCGAACATCCATTTGCTGAAGAGCATGTACGCCGCCAGCGCGCCGCCGAGGATTCCGTAATAGACCAGCCCTTCGCGGAAAATCCGACGCCAGTCCACCCCGACTTTTTCTGGATGACTCCGCGCCAGCGCGCGGACGAGTCCCGCGCCGACGAGGACGATCCCCGCGTAGACGGGCAATGCGCTTCGCGGCAGACCCGACAGCGCGTCGCTGGACAACAAGCCGATCATCAGGGACGCGGCGAGGGCGGAGCCGAGGAGGGAGGCGGCGACGAAGCGTAGTTGGAGATTGGTAACTGGTAATTGGAGATTGGAGGTTGGAGGACGGGAGGCGTAGAGTCCAGCGAAGTAGAAGATGGGGATTTGAATCGCCAGTCCCAGCGCGGCGAGGACGACGGCGGAACGCGCGTAGGTGAAGTAGGCGGGCAGCCCCGTCCGCGCGGCCACGCTGACGAACGCCGCGCAGACGATGACCGCGGCGTCGCCCATCAGCCGCGCGCGGAGGGGAGTCCCGCGCAGGAGGATCCACGCGCCAGCCAGAAGGGCGAGGAAGACCGTGTCGAGGCGGGAGAAGGTCATCGCAACCGCGAGCAGGCCGAGGGTCAGGGACTGACGCGGCGAGAGAGGAGAGTCGGGTTTGAGGTTCGAGATCGCCAGCAGGAAGGCGGTAAGCGTCAGCGCGGTCAGGCCAGTTTCCAGTCCAAACTGCGTGACGTTGTAATGGATGGAACGGTCGAAGACCCAGTACGCGGCCGCGAGGACGGCGGCGGACGCGGCGAGAGTCCGCTTGACGAGGCGGAAGAGCAGGACGCCCGTCCACGCGCTGACGGCGGCGGAGACGAGCAGGAGGACGCGCAGAGGCAGGATGAGGTCGAAGCGGGCGAGCGCGAAGATGGGGATGCAGACCAGCATCCACAGCGGATGGTAGCCGTTGGTGGGATTGATGCCGTCGAAGGTCGAGCCGAGTCCCTCGCTGATGTTTTGCGCGACCTTGAAATAGTAATACGCGTCGTCGCGGATGAACCAGGAGGTGGCGAAGTTGTGCGCCTCGGACAGCGCCGCGTAGAGATGGATCGCCATGACAATGACGACGAGGGAGATTTCAAAGTAGCGGGAGAAGCGGGTCATCAGTGTTCAGTGAGCAGTGAGCGGTGAGTAGTGGGATGGCAGTTGTGAGGGCGCGAGGTTGTGCTTGCGCGCTCTCAACACGCCAGAGTGATCTTTCCAAAGTTTTCGCCCTTCCATAGTCGTTCCTGCGCGGCTGCCGCGTCTTTGAGCGGGAAGGTTTTGTCGAGGACGGGTTGAAGTTTGCCCGCCACGATCAGGTCCATGACGGTGGAAAAATCTTTCAGCGGACTCATCGTCGAGCCGATGATGGAGAGATGTTTGGCAAAGATGAAGCGGTTGTCAATTTCGAAGCGCGGGCCGCCGCTGTTGCCGACGGTGAGCAGGCGTCCGCCTTTTTTGAGACAGCGGAGCGATTGCATGAAGGTCGTGCCGACGTTGTCCACGACCGCGTCCACGCCGCGTTTTTCGGTAGCAAGGAAGACGGCTTTCGACCAGTCTTCGTTTTTCGAGCGGTCAATGAGGACGTCCGCGCCGAGAGAGGCCGCCGCCTCGAGTTTCTTCGCGTCCGAGCCGACGACGACAACCCGCGCGCCCGCGAATTTGGCGATCTGCACGCTGGCGGTGTTAACTCCGCCTCCCGCGCCGACGATGAGGACGGTCTCGCCCGCCTTCAACTGTCCGCGCGTGATGAGCGAATGCCAGGCGGTCTGATAGACCAGCGCGGCGGCCGCGGCTTTGTGGAAGTCGAAGTCGTCGGGCAGTTTGTAAAGTTGACGCGTCGGCAGGCAGACGTACTCCGCGTAGGTCCCGCGCACGGTCTCGCCGAGGAGATGCCAGTTGCGGCACATGTTGTCCCGACCGCTGAGGCAGTAGTCGCACTGTCCGCAGCCGAGGTTGGCGTTGACGACGACGCGGGACCCCACCCCCGGCCCCTCCCCCAATGTACCGATTTGGGGAGGGGAGATGGAGACGATCTCGCCCGCGCCGTCCGCGCCGTTGATGTGGGGGAGTTCGAGTTTGAGACCGGGCCAGCCGTTGCGGACCATCACGTCCATGCGGTTGAGGGCCGCGGCGCGGATGCGGACGAGGGCTTCGCCGGGCTTTGGCTCCGGCGCGGGGAAGTCGGTATATTCGAGGACTTCGGGTCCGCCATGCTGACGGAAGAGGGTGGCTTTCATCTGAACCTCATTGGTTGGGACAGACACACAGTAGAGGCAGACCTGTGTGTCTGCCCAGCCCAGGGGCGGACACACAGTTGGGGCGGACACACAGCCCAGGGGCGGACACACAGTTCCGCCCCTACCGTTTGCGGGCGATTACTGTCATCGAGCCGTTGTCGCTGTAGACGCTGATTTTGTTGAGCAGGTCGAGTTTCCATTTGAGGATGCCGCGCGGGTTGGACGGGAGGCGCAGCAGGCGGCGGAAGAGGAATCCCAGCGTGGCGTACTGACCGGCGCGGTTGATCTCGAGGACCTCCCAGCCGTCCGCGAGGGCGCGGCGGATGGCGGGCGGCGACCAGTAGAAGACGTGTTCGGGCAACTTGAACGAGACCCAGCCTTTGCCAGAGATTTTTGCCAGCAGGCTGGAGGGATCGGGCGTGGTGATGGCGAGCAGTCCGCCCGGCTTGAGGACGCGGCGAGTCGCTTCCAGCCATTCGAGGGGACGGTAGACATGCTCGAAGGTGTCGAAAGCGACGACGAGGTCGAACTCGTCCGCGGGGTAGTTTGCCGTTTCGATCAGGCCTTGTCGGATGCGGTCGCCGAATTTCTCGCGCGCCACTTTGACGATGTAATCGGACGGGTCGAGGCCGTAGGCGTCGTATCCTTTCGCCTGCGCCGCTTCGAGGAAGAAACCGGGCCCGCAGCCGATGTCGAGGACTTTGCCGGGTTTCTGGTATTTGAGGATCTGGTCGAGCCGGCGCGTGAACGTCTTCACCCAGTTGTGGCGGACTTCGAGGTATTCGTCATAGCCCCGTCCCGCCACCTCGGAGACGTAGTAGTCCTCGTCCGAGTAGAGTTCGAGGATGGCGGATTCGGTCAGGCGCGGGGAGAGGAAGACCAGTCCGCAGTTGGGGCAGGCGACGACGCGGTACGGGTCGAAGTCGTAGCGGAGAGTCGGCGCGGGGGAGAGTCCGCACATCGGGCAGGAGACAGTTTCGAGGTCGGAGGGGAGGCGGGTGTCGGGGGACGGAGTCGGGTTGGTCATTTGTCCTTTTTGCGCGTGATGCCCGAAAGTCCGTCGCGGTCGAGGCGGCCGAAGGCGGTCATCACGATCTTGTTGAGTTGGATGAGGGCGACGGCGACGAAGACGATCCCGATAAGGAGGATCAGCCAGTCGCGCAGCGGGGAGGGGATGAATTGCAACAGGACGACGTAAAAGAATTGTTTGGCGAAGCCCTGCGGGATGGCGGGCGTGAGGAGTTTGGCGAAGCCGACGCCCGCGAGGAAGATGCCGGCCACGAACATGACCATCCAGGTTTGGGCGCGCAGGCCGGGGTTGAGCCAGCGCCAGAACGAGGCGCGGTAAAAAATGGCGAGCGTGTCGGCGGTCATGTTGAAGATCTGGGCGAGGTTTACGCGTCCGAGACCGCCGCTTCGATGGTAGGAGATTTCGACGGGCTGTTCGACGATGCGATAGCCGAAGCGCGAGGCGGCGACGAGCAGTTCGATGTCGAAGGCGAAGCGGCGGGCGGATACGCGCGGGATGGCGTCGGCGAGGACCTCGCGGCGGAAGAGTTTGATGCCCGTCTGCGTGTCGGTGATGGAGAGGCCGAAAAGGAGCGCGACCATGGCGCGGTAGCCGCGGCTCATCAGGCGGCGCAGGGGCGGGAA
>DKTP01000090.1:0-5897 GCA_002473085.1 Anaerolineales bacterium UBA7227 | reverse complement strand
TCCCGCCGCAACGTCCGCGCCCGATTCGCGCAGGACGCGGACGAGGGTGAGGAGATTTTCGGGAGCGATCTCCAGGTCGGAGTCGAGGAAGGCGACAAGTTCGCCTCGCGTGAACTCGAAGCCGTGGAAGAGACTCGCGCCCTTGCCGCGGTTGGCCTCCTGCCGCACGGGACGGACGGGATAGCCCTCGTCGGCGGCGCGCTGGGATTCGGCGAAGGTGTCGTCGCTGGAGCCGTCGTCCACCACGATGATCTCGTACCGCATTCCTTTAAGCGCCTCGCACACGCGCAGGATGTTGGCGTGGATGTGCCGGCCTTCGTTGAACGCCGGCAGGATGACGGAGAGTTCGGGGGAGGCGTCTGTCATGGGCGAGGCGGGATCGGTTACCTCAGCCCCAGTTCGGCGCGGCTGATGACGAGACGCTGGATCTCGCTCGTGCCTTCGTAGATTTCGGTGATCTTGGCGTCGCGGAAGTACCGCTCCACGGGCAGTTCGCGGCTGTAGCCCATCCCGCCGTGGATCTGGACCGCGGCGTGCGCGCAGAACATGGCCGTTTCGGACGCGAACAATTTGGCGGTGGAGGCCTGGAGGGTGAATCGCTCGCCCGTGGACTTGGCGCGTTCCTTTGCCAGCGCGGCGTTGTAGACCATCAGCCGCGCGGCCTCGATGCGCGTTTTCATGTCCGCGATCTTGAAGCCCGTCCCCTGGAATTCGCCGATCTTCTGCCCGAAGGCCTCGCGCTCTTTGGCGTAGGCCACGCTCGCTTCGTAGGCGGCCTCGGCGATCCCCAGCGCCTGGGCCGCGATGCCGATGCGTCCCACATCGAGGACGGTCATGGCGATCCTGAAGCCGTCGCCTTCCTCGCCCAGCCGGTTCGCGGCGGGGACGCGGCAGTCTTCAAACATCAGTTCGCTGGTGGCGGAGGCGCGGATGCCGAGTTTCGGCTCCTTCTTGCCGCGTTTGAGTCCGGGCGTGTTCCCTTCCACCAGGAAGGCGGTGATGCCTTTGGCTTTCTTTTCGGGGTCGGTCATCATAAAGACGACGAAGTAGTCCGCCACAGGTCCGCTCGTGACCCAGGACTTGGTCCCGTTCAGCACGTAGAAATCGCCGTCGCGTTTGGCGCGGCTCTTCATGTTGGAGGCGTCCGACCCCGACATCGGCTCGGTCAGCGAGTACGCGCCGATGGACTTTCCCGATGCGACGGGCGTGATGAATTTTTTCTTTTGTTCCTCGGTCCCGAATTTCAAAATGCCGTGACAGTACAACGAGTTGTTGACCGACATGACCACGCCGTGCGCCGCGTCCGCTTTGCAGATCTCCTCGAGCGCCAGCGCGTACGACAGGCAGTCCATGCCCGCGCCGCCGTACTGTTCGGGGACCTCGATGCCCATGAATCCCATTCCGCCCATCTTTTTGATGGTGGCATGGGGAAATTCGCCGCTCTCGTCGAACTCCGCCGCGATGGGCGCGATCTCGTTCTGCGCGAAATCGCGGGCAGTGTCGCGGATCATCTTGTGTTCGTCTGAAAAGGGAAATAGGATGGTGTCGGACATGGGACGGCCTCCAGGTTTGGTTTTCTGTTTGGATTATAGCATGGGCTAAATCGTTGAGATATAATCGAAATATGACCGAGATAAAAATTTCCCATGTGTTTAAAGAGGAAGCCGACGTTGTGCTGTATAAGGGGGATACGCTCGAGATGCTGCGGGCATTGCCCGATGGTTTGGTTAATCTCGTGGTGACCTCGCCGCCCTATAATCTGGGAAAACCATACGAGACGCGCCTGAATGTGGATGAATATGTCAATCAACAGGCTGCCGTGATTCAGGAATGTGTCAGGGTACTTGATAAAACAGGCAGTATCTGCTGGCAGGTTGGCAATTATGTGAAGAATGGGCAAATAATCCCGATTGATATATTGCTGTTCCCCATTTTTTCCTCCTTGAATTTACAGTTACGCAATCGCATCATCTGGCAATTTGGGCACGGTCTCCACGCGTCAAAAAGATTTTCGGGACGTTATGAAGTCATTCTTTGGTTTACCAAATCCAACGATTATTACTTCAATCTTGATGAGATTCGCGTTCCGCAAAAATACCCGTCGAAAAAATACTTCAAAGGACCGAAGAAGGGACAACTTTCGGGGAATCCCCTCGGGAAGAACCCATCGGACATTTGGGATATTCCGAACGTAAAGGCAAATCATGTTGAAAAGACGGATCATCCCTGCCAATTTCCCATTGAATTGATCGAACGATTGGTGCTTTCAATGACCAAACCTGGCGATTGGGTGTTGGACCCGTTCATGGGGGTTGGCTCGACTGCAATTGCCAGTCTTATGCACCATAGGAAGGCGATCGGAGCCGAGATCGTGGATGAATACGTTGATATCGCGCTGGACCGAATTCAACAAGCAGCCGACGGCGCCTTGCGCATGAGACCGATGGAGCGGCCAGTTTTTGATCCGAACGATAATAAAAACTACATACCGCCGAAGTATGTCCAGATTGGAACGCCAGCGCAGAATGCGCTGTTTGAAAGAGCGGCTTCCGGTCACAAGAAGGGAAAAACAAAATGAAGATAGTCTATGAATATTCTCATTTGGGCGGAGCGGAAATTCTTAAGGTTCACTATCCTCATATCGAGGCGGAAATTTACAACGTAATTTCACGCGTTCAGGCTCGACGGTTAAAGAAGAGTAAAGAGAAAACAAAAATGGGACGGGAACTTTACGCGCCTATTGATATGAACAGGCAGTTTGGACAATTATTTCGCGAATTGAATTTTCACGAATTGAAAGATAAATATTCGATTCGCGTGCCGAATAGTGACATTGTCGTTCCTGGAGCATTCAAGCAAATTGACTTCGTTAAAGAGAAGATCCTGGTTGAAGTTCAATTTGGCAAATACGCTTTCATGTTTTACGACATGGCGAAATTTCAATATTTCTTCAACGAGAACAAAGCCGACGTTGGCGTGGAAATTGTGCCTTCCCATGTTCTTTCACGCGAAATGTCCAGTGGGGTTTCGTATGGCGAACATTTGATTTACGATATTGAAAGACTGAAGAGACATTTTCCCGCTGTGCCTGTAAAAGTAATCTTAATCGAGGCCGACGATGTCTGAAAATTTTGAATCTGATTCTCCGGCCGTCCCCATCAGTTCCGACGAACGCCTGATGGCTGCGCTCGCGCACGGATCGGTAGTTGTGTCTTTTTTTGGTCCTGCCGCCCCAATGTTGATTTGGGTTTTTCAACGGCGTAAATCTTCATACGTGGCTTTCCACGCGTTGCAGGCCATGGGGTATCAGATGCTCGCTTTCTGGGTGGGCGCAGCAGCCTATTTGCTCTTCTTTGTTTTACTAATGGCGGTTGTGATGCCTGCTCTTGCTATTTTTGCGCAAAAGGAAAATTCTGCGATAGGGATGCTTCTCTTCGAAGGTTCTTTCTTTTTGTCGTTTTTCGGTTTCATGGCAGTTTATTTTCTGGTGGGAATCGTCGGGGCGATATTTTCCTTGATGGGGAAGGACTTCAAGGTTCCCTTCCTTGGCAAATGGCTGGCGCGTTATCTCGGACGCGGCGAGGAGCCCCTCGCTCCGTTGGATGAGACGAAGTCGGAGCAATGGGCGGCGGGCGTTTGTCACGGCTCGGCGATTTTGTTGATCTGGGGAATATTCACGCCCCTCATCGCCTGGCTTGCAGAAAAAGACAAGTCGCCGCGCCTGCGGTTCCAGTCCATGCAGGCGTTTGTCTATCAACTGCTGGCGGCGGTCGCTTATTTTGGCTATATGTTCGTGTATATGTTCATGTTCATGGGTTTGTTTGTCGTGGTATTGTTCCGACCTCGTCTGGGCGATATGCATGATAATTCTTTATTGCTTCTTGTCATCCTTGTGTTCATCGGAATCATGACTCTCTTCTTTCTTTTTTTCATGCTGGTCATACCGCTCTATCACTTATTCGCCATGATCGCGGGAATTCGAACCGTGCAAGGCAGGGAATATCGCTATCCCCTGCTCGGAAATTTCCTCATGCGGCGCTTTGGAGACAAGCCTGGAGGATGAACATGGAATCGCTGCCCACTTTCAGCGCGCCCACCTCTGATGAAAGACTGATGGCGGCGCTTTCGCATTTTTTGGGTCCTATTGTCGCTTTGATCATCTGGGCTACCCAAAAAGACAGATCGCGGTTCCTGCGCTTTCAAACCCTGCAGGCGCTGGCATTCAGTGGGGTGATGATGCTGCTTTCGTTCCTGCTTTCATTCTGCATGGTTTCGGGGATTTTCGTCAGTATGTTCGCTATGGTGTTTAGCGCGGTCAACCAACCTGTTTCTGCGGACAACGTTCCGTACTTCCTTCTGATTCCGTCCATGTTCCCATTTGGGCTCTTTGCTCTCGTCATGCCGTTTTCCCTTGCCGTTCTTGTCGCGCGACTGATCGCCTCCCTCTCTGTTCTCAACGGGCGGAATTTTCACTATCCCATTCTCGGCAGGAAGGTGGAAGAATTTGTGGGTCTGCCTTGATTGTCCCGTTTTGCTCCTGTTTTCTGGGCGAGACCATCGTCACAATTGAGGCATTTGATATCGAAAGAGATAACTGCCGCGTCCAACCCATGTTCGCGTAAAAAATCGGTTTGCAGGGAATCTTGACGATTGAAAGCATGGTGATTAAACTAGCCTCAGCGTTTGAAACGTTCAACCCGCGGAGCGCGCGAAGAGACGATCCTTTGCGCCCTTCGCGGAAAATTTTCCCTGTTGGTCTTCACAGCGCAAGGAGCAGAGTGATTGAAAAATTCTTTTCCTGGCTTTCCCCAAAAGTTGAATCTGTCCCGTTCCATCACAAAGGCGGTTGCGGCGTCGTCGCCCGCCAGCTCGTCTCCGCGGGGGAGGTCGTCGTCATGTGGGGCGGACGCGTCATCCCCTCCTCCGAATTGGATTTCTCTGTCCCCGATTTTTCCAAACGCGTCCTGCAAGTAGACGAAGACCTCTTCCTCTTCAACCCGCTTCTCAACGACCCCGCCGATTGCTTCAACCATAGCTGCGATCCCAACGCGGGCATGAACGGCCCGACCAGTCTCATCGCCATGCGCGATATTTTCGCGGGCGAAGAGATCGCCTTCGATTACGCCATGTGCGACGGCTCCGATTACGACGAGTTCGACTGCAATTGCGGCGCGCCTTGTTGTCGTCATCATATCTCAGGCGCGGACTGGAAGAATCCCGAACTGCAACGACGCTACGCGGGATATTTCTCTCCGTACTTACAACGACGCATTGCCGCTTCGTTTCTTCATCTTTGACCATGACCGCCCTCCGCCGCATCCGCGTTTCCTTCCCCTGGGCTGTTTTCTGCGCCGCCCTCGTCCTGCGGTTGATCCCCGTCCTCCTCGCGCGGGACCTCGGCATCGGCCTCGACGACATGTTCCAATACGACATGCTGGCGCGCAGTCTCGCTTCGGGCAACGGTTTCCGCTGGTACGCCGCCCCCGACCTGGAGGCGCTCAAACCCTACGTAGACTTCGACCTCTCCAGCGTGGACTACGACCCCGTTCGCGGCGTGGAGACCTCCTTCCGCGCGCCGCTCTATCCCGCCTTCCTCGCGCTCGTCTATTTCCTCGTCGGCTCCAGCGCGGACCGCTTCTTCGCCGCGCGCCTCGCCCAGGCCGTTCTCGGCGCGGCTCTCGCACCGTTGACCTACCTTGTCGCCAGGAAAACGCTTCCCGAAAAAGAGCGGGCGGCGAAACTTGCTGCGTGGATCGTCGCCGTCTATCCCATCCTCCTCGCCTATCCCCTCGGCCTCGGGACGGAGAATCCATTCTTCCTCCTCCTGCTCGCCTCTTTCCTCTTTCTTCTCAAAGCCCTGGAACCTGTTTCCGTCCCTCCGCCTTCTGCCTCCCGCC
>DKTP01000169.1 GCA_002473085.1 Anaerolineales bacterium UBA7227 | reverse complement strand
CGGTGGGCGTGGAGGTCGGCTGTGGAGGCGGCGTCGGCGTGCGCGTGGGCGTTTTCGACGGCGTGTACGTGGGCGTACGCGTTCGGGTGGGCGTGTACGTGGGCGTCTTCGAGGGCGTCCGGCTGGGCGTGAAGGTCTGCGACGGCGTGAAGGTCTTCGTTGGCGTGAAGGTCAGCGTCCTGGTAGGCGACGGCGTGCGCGTGGACGTGTTGGTGCGCGTGGGAGTGCTCGTGCGCGTCGGCGTTCGGGTGGGCGTGTTCGACGGCGTGAACGTCTTTGAAGGCGTCGGTGTGCGCGAAGGGGTGTATGTCATGGTCCGAGTGGGCGTACGCGACGGCGTGTACGTAATGGTCGGCGTGAGCGTCATGCTCGGAGTATAGGTGATGGTGGGCGTCCGGGTGGCCGTGCGCGTGTTGGTAGGCGGACGCGTTCTGGTAGGCGGACGCGTTCTGGTGGGCGTGCGCGTGTTGGTGGGCGTGCGCGTGTTGGAAGGCGTGGGCGAGACCGTGCGCGTCGGCGATGGGGTGCGGGTTGGGTCGCGCGTCGGGGTAAAGGTCATCGTCGGGGTGCTGGTCTGCGTTCTGGTGGGGGTGCTTGTCCGCGTGGAAGTTGCCGTGGGAGTATGGGTCGGCAACGGGGTATCGGTCGGCGTGCTGGTGGGTCCGGGCGTGTCGGTTGGAGTCGGCGTATCGGTCGGCAGCGGGGTGTTGGTCGGCACGGTCGGCACGGCAAAGGTCGGCGGGACTTTGACGACGCGTCCCACGCGGAACTGCTCTACAATTCCCTCGCGGTATGAGGCCAGGTGGATCATGTTCGGGCGGATGCCGAGCGCGGGCAGGACGATGAAGGTGAAGTTGTAGTCTGCCGCCACGATGACGCGGTCGCCCGGGCCGCCGGGGTCTTCGGTGGGCGCGCACGCGCTGTAGACCGGGCCGCCCATTTGGGGCGGGGTGAAGACGCGCGGCTGTCCGTGGTCGGGCGTGGTGGAGCAGACTGTGACTTGCAGGTATTCGTTCGCGGTCTGCGCGAAGGATTCGTCGTAGAAGAAGCCGATGATCATCCGGCGGGTCTCGTCTTTGATGGACGGAAGACGCGCGGCGTCCACTTCTTCGTTTTCGCTGTCCCCGCCGCACGGCGTGCTGTTCCCGTCCACGTCGGAGCAGTATGAGTTTTCATAGGTGCCGGCGGAGGCGTAACGGACGCCGAAGCGCGTGGCATTCTCAATGATGATCCACGCGTAGAACAGGCGTCCAAACTCGATGATGCCCAGCAGCAGCAGGAGCAGGATGGGCAGCACGAGCGCGAACTCAAGCATGGCCTGCGCCCCGGCCTTGCGGCGGGCTTTTCGTTTGAACCAGAATGAAGGGATGAATTTCATGCTTGCATTCTCCAGCCGGACCGTGAGTGGAAGAGTTTCATAACTCACCTTGAACGCCCTCGCCCCGGCCCTCTCCCGCTGGAGAGGGAACCCCCATCTTCCTTCGAGAGACGGGCGGGGGATGAGGGAGAATGACCGCGTAACGTCGGTGAATCGTACATATTTTATCTGGAAAGCCTTGTGGCGATGCTCTCGGCAATGGTGCGGAAGATCTCGCGCAACTGGCTCGAGGTTGGGGCAAAGAAGTATAAACCGTGATTTATTTGCTCGCCGCTTTCGTCGCCGGCGACGGTGGCCGCGTATTGGAGCAGTTTTTCGCCGGACCTGGGGTCGCCGACAGACGCGTAACGGACCATGTTTCCGAGGCCGATGGAGAAGATGGTGGCGCCCTGTCCTGTGATGGGGTTGGCGATGAAGTCCGCCGCGTCGCGGGCGTAGTCGTCGGCGTCGTAATTTTCGTTGCCCGGTTTAGGGCGCGGGGAGATCGCGTTGGCGAAGGGCCTGCGGCAGTACGGCGCGCCCCATGTGGAAGGCGGGCAGATGCGCCCTTCCGCGTAGACGCGGCCGATGCCGCCCGTGTTGGTCGGGCCGCCGGCCAGGACGATCACCACCCAAAGCGAATCCTGCCGTCCGTGTTCGAATTGTCCGCCCGCCCGCCAGAGCGCGTCTCCGACGTTGCTGGACGGCAGGGAGGACGGGTCAGCGTTGCCGCCTGAACGGTAAAATGGAAATTCGAGGCCTCTGTATTCGTTGGTGATCGGATCGTATTTTCGGCAGTGCGTCGGCGGCGCCCCGTCTACTCTTGTATTTTCCACAGGGTCATCGCAAGGAATTCCTGGATCGAAAACGGTCAGGCTTTCAATGGCGTTGATCACCTCGGTCTTGTCTGTAGCCTTGGGGTCGTCTAATCGCAGGACCTCGCGAACGTTGCGGTCGAAGATCTCGATTCCCACGCGGTCATAGGGGAAGTATAGCTGGTTGATGAATTGGGCGGCCACGGCCTTGATCTCAGCGAAGGGGTGGCAGGTGTTCGTTGGGTTGCACTGCGACGGATCGTCCAGGTCGCTGTCGGCGTTATTCGGATATCCGCCTCCTTCAAAGGCCATGGAGGCCGACGCGTCCAGGACCAGCACCAGGTCCACCGAGGCGGCCTCGCCAACCGAGGTGGCGGTGATGTCGACCTGGCGGATCCCGATGACGGACAGGAAGCCGAAGCGCACGTGACGGGAGGCGGTCACCCGCACGAGTTTGCGGCGGGGGTTGGTCAGCAGGCTGGCGTCCGTCGTGTCGGTGTCCACCTGAATGTCGAAGACGTCCGATTGGTTGAGTTGGAGAAATTCCGTCGCCGCGTCGGTCAGTTGCGCGGTGGTGTAGCCTTCGCGGTATTGCAGGGCCGCGGACAGGGAAGCGGCGTCTATGGCGCGCTTCAGGCGGCCGTATTCGATCAACAGCATCCCGCCGTCAACCATCAGGCCGATCATGGCGATCAACCCGATGAATGCAAACGCGATCAGGACGATCGCCTGTCCGCGTTCCTGTTTCCTGTGGATTCTTGGCCGCATTTTCGGTTTCTCCTATGGCGATGGCGTTTTTGGCTCGGCCGCCGCCAGCGGCATGATGGTGTAGGCGTGCAGCAGGACGGGGTCTGGCAGGAAGGGCGCCAGCCAGGGCAGCGCCAGAACCTGGTGATAGTCGAAGAACACTTCCACTAAAAGGATGCCCGTATCCGGCGCGGCGCTGACCAGGCGGTTGGCGATGGCTTCGTTGGTCAGGCGGGTATCCGCGTTGTTGAACCAGCGGTACTCGCCGCTCGCGGGATAGCGGTGTTGGATGGACCCGTCGCTGATGCTGAAAACGGAAACGACTACGTCGTCTGTGGAGGCGTTGAGGATGATGCGCCGCGAGGAATCCAGTCTTCTTTCTTCGGGGGTGCTTCCGTGCGGCTGCAGGTTTTCGATCACCATGGCGGCCGCGCCCTGGTAGAACGAGTTCCGGTCGCAGTTCGCGTCGAGGCGGTCTTCCGCGGCTTCGTCCGGGCAGACCGAGACAGAACACATGCAGTTGCCTGCCTTGAATCCGTCTTCAAAGGGATCGAAGCTGCTGAAGACGCGGGCGGCCTCGCGCGTGGCGTCGAGCAGGGACAGGTAGTAGTTCAGCATGAAGCCGAACTCCACCAGCCCGGCCAGCATCATGATAAGCACGGGGAACGCGATGGCGATCTCCACCAGGCTCTGTCCGCGGGTCTTGCGGGCGGCTTTTTGGCCGGCGGGGCGGCGGCTCCGTGAAAAGGGAAATACGAAGTTTCTGATGTTCTTCATGGCGCAAAAATCCCAGGATGGATTTCTTGGGGCGGCTCAAGTCGGGCGGGAGACTCCCGGGGCGCGCTTTTGCTGGAACGCTTGTCCGCGGCGGCGCCTTTGCGAAGGGCAGAATATTAAGACAGGGTCGCCTGCATTGTTAATCATTTTGGCGCAAGTCTCAATGCTCCTTAAGGGGGAGGCGGCCATTAAACGGGTAAATGGGCCGGAAAAATCGGCGGCTCACGGGCAATGCTATCATCGAATTTCCCGCGCGCCTCGTAATGTTAGGAGATTGTAACGTTGCCGGTTTTCAAGGGTTCACTGCCCGAATTGGATCACCGGGCTGCTGAACGTGGAGTAATTCTGCTCCTCTGAGTAGCGGATGATGACGTTGGAGTTCCCGGCCACTTCGATGAGGTATCCGATGATCTGGCTGTGGAAACCCGAGCGGGATTCGTTGCCGACGATGCGGATCTTGGAACTGGGCGCGAGGATGGCGCCGCGGATGTCGGAGTCGCGGGCGGCGTTCAGGGTGACGAGCGAGACGTTGTCCATCGGCAGGTAGAGCAGCAGTCCTTTGAGCGGTCCGCTGGCCGGGGCGCGCAGGTGGATCTCTGTCGTGCCGCTGAAGTGGACCGAACCGTTTTCCACGACCAGCGTCACATTCTCGCCTTCGATTTTTTCTCCTCTGATCCGCACGTCGCCGTTGATGCAGTAGACGCCTTTCTTCAGTTGGGTCACGCCTTCCGGCGGGAATTCGCCCTCCCAGGATCCGGCTTCCATGATGGAGGGGTCTTCGGGATCAACCGCCGCGGCTTTGCTGCAGCCCGCTTTGGGCAGGTCGAAGGGCGGCGGATAGGGGATGGCGGAGTTGCCGGTGTTGGGCAGGATCGCGAGAGTCGTCGGGCGGAGAGCGAGGCTCGGCTTTCCTTCCGCGCTGGCGGGCGGCTGAAGGACGCGCTTGATCAGCTCCACTTTTTGGATGGAGGCGCCGCCCACGACGTTGAACTGCATGGTGGGATCGCTGAACACCAGGCTGGCGCTCCCCTCTTGCAGGAACGCGCAACTGGAGTTGTTGGAGTTGATAAAAATGCCGCCGCCATATAGCTGCAGGGTCGCTTCGTCGTGCGCCCAGAATGCCCGCACGTTCTTGCAGCCGGAGTAGGGCGCCAGGCTGACGATGGCGTAGTCTTTCAGGATGGGGCCAAACTTGGGCGGGACGGCGCGCGAGACGGCCTGCGCCGAGTTGAGCAGTTCGCGAATCCCGACGACCGCGCCGAAATAGGTCTTGTGACGCGAGACGACGGTCACCTGCACGTATTCCCGGTCGCCTTCGTACGGTCCGCTGGTCGGCGGGGCAGAGACCAGCACCTCGCTGCGCTCGCCGTCGTTTCTGTAGCCGTTCTTCTCGGCGTTCAGCAGCGCCGCGGAGACGAAGTCTTCGCCGCGCAGCCGGGCGAGCGAGGCGGCTAACACGGCTGAGTCGGCCGCGTTCTGCGCCTTTCGACGGTCGGCGTAATACAGGCCGCCGTCCACCGCGAGGGCGGCGATGCCGGTCAGGACGAAAATGGCGACGGCGATGATGACGATTGCCTGTCCGCGTTCAGTGCGATTTGTTCTGTTCATGGGAACCATCCGTTAAGTGGCCTGTCTCATGGACAGGAGGGTGTCAGGATCGTGTCCACAGCGGCGGCGGTGAGTCGGATGTGGTCCGAGCCGATGACCGCGCCGATGAAAGGCATGGTCAGCGGGTAGTCGTATTGGAGCGTCACGGAAAGTTCGTGGCCCTCGCAGGCCTCGTCCGGCACGGCGACGGCGACGCTCATGCCCGAAGCGTACATCTTGCCGAGGAGGCCGTTTTCTCCGGAGGCGGTGATCACGCGCTCGCAGATGCGGTCTATGTTGAAGTCCGGGCACGTCCAACTGCCCGTCAGGGGCGGCGGATTGATGGAGCCGTAGAGCGCGCCTTCCTGGGCGGCGTCGTGCATGGCGATATAGTGGAAGAGGCCGATGCCGAAGTCCACCGTCCCGGCCAGCAGGAGCAGGAACACGGTCAGGCTGACGGCGAATTCCACCAGGCTCTGGCCGCGTTTCAAGGCGGGCGGGAACGGGTGATTCTTCATGGCAATTGACTCGCGTTCGAAGAATCCAGTTTGGGACAGTTTTTTTCCTCGAAGACCACGACGATCTTCTCGGCGCCGCTGGCCCGGTAACCGGCCCCGAAGCCGACTTGCAGGAACTTGCTGGAGCGCGGGGGGATGGAGCGGTCGCCGGCCAGGTCGCTGATGTAGGCGGGCGATTCGTCGGGGAGACTGCCGCTCCAGATGGACGCGCCTCCCAGCGTAAGCATTTTCAGGGTCTGGCCGGCGGCGGAGGCGGGCCCCCAAACCTGGACGTTGCGGATGTGGAGCGTCAGGCTGGGGCTGTGGTTGTAGACGGTCATCCCGAAGGGCGAGACGGCGAGGCGGCTGTGACGCGGGTCGCAGGCGGGTTCGACCGGCCGGGAGGGTTTCTGTGGGCCGGGAGGGTCTGATACGCCGTCCACCATCGTCGGCGCGGGAGTCCCAAAGATATAGTCCCGTTTGGTTTCGTCGCCGATCTGGACCGGTACGCTGACGAGGATGGTGCGCGCGCTGACGGACGAAATGGCGAAGGGTTCCAGGGGGATGAACGACAATAGCGGCGTGAAATCCGCGCTGATCTGAACGCGCAGGCGGCTGGAATTTCCGCCGGAGGGCTGGAAACTGCGGTCGGTTTTTTGGCCGGGTTTGCAGTATTCGGTCTCGTTATTCCCCTCGCCGCTGTCGTGCCAGATCTTGATCTGCTGGTCGCTGAAGTTGCCCATGAAATCGGAGCGCTGGGCGGCGGCGCGTATCCCGGCGCAGTCCTGATATAACGGGACGCCGGCGGTCTGACTCTGTCCCACCGCCGCGCCGTAGCGCGAGGCGAGACGCGCCGCCGAGACCACGTTGGCGTAAATGAAGATCATCCGTCCCACTTCGATCATCCCGTAGATTAAGAGCAAGAGAATGGGCAATACCAGCGCAAACTCCACCGCTGCCTGTGCGGGACGATCGTTCTTGCGGGGAAGGGTTTTCGGCGTCTTCATCTTCGCGTTTCGGGTATCCAAACCTAGTGTAGGGGCGCGCCCTGAATTATCCAATCCTACTTAGGTACCATGAACTGGACAACCTGCGGCAGGTAGATGATGAGGAACGCGCTCGCAACGAAAAACGGGCCAAATGGGATGAATACCATCCAGGCTTTGAATTTCCCCGAAAGGAAGAGGATCAGCATGACGAGGCCGCCGATCAAGCCGCCGAGCAGGACGCCGAACAGAATGCCAAACCAGATCAGCGGCCAGCCAAGCATGAACCCGAGGACGGTCGCCAGGATCACGTCTCCCGCGCCGAAGGCCTCCTCGTCGTCGGCTTCGAGGCCGGCCGCTTGCAGCCGCCGCGCCCGGATCTTCGTGAAGAGCGCGCCGAGCAGGTAGAACAGGAAGACGATCCCGAAGCCGACCGCGCCGCCGATGAGCGTGGACGGGAGTCCCTGGCGGAGGTAGCCGACGACCAGTCCGAGCAGGGCGCCGAAGAGGCTGGTGGGATGCAGGATGAGGCGGTGTTCCAGGTCGATGACGAGGACGACGCCGAAGTAGAGCAGCAGGAGCGCGCCGAGCGGGAAGCCGATTGCCCGGGGCGGATTCATCCAAAAGTAGAGGAAGGCCGCGGCGGTCAGGACTTGAACCACCCGGGCGCGGAGCGTCCGCCCCTTTCCGCAGGCGCGGCAGACGCGGAAGAGCAGGTAGTCCCGCGCGGTGTAGGGATGGTCGCAGCGCGGGCAGGCGGGCCGGCTGAACCGGCGCGTGACGGGCAGGACGTCGGCCAGGTAGTTGACCAGCCAGCCGCCGGCCCAGCCCGCGATCAGGACGATAACCAGACTAATTTCCATATTCTCATTATAAATCGAAAACGCTCCGAACGAATCAAGGCCGGAAGGGTGTAAGCCTCCTGTAATGCGCTTGGCGAAAGCGTCAAACTGACTTAGAATGACGGTACCTTACAGGAGGTCACATGGAACAATTCATCATCGAAGGCGGACATCCCCTGCGGGGCGAGGTGACGCCGGGCGGGAACAAGAACGCGGCGCTGCCGTTGCTGGCAGCCTGCCTGTTGACGGAGGAGCCGGTCGTGCTTCGCAACGTCCCGCGCATCCGCGACGTGAGCGATATGCGACACCTGATCGAAAGCCTGGGCGTGGAGGTGGAAGACCTGGGCGACAATGCCTGGCGGATCACCGCGCGGACTATTCGGCCGACCGACCTGGATCCGGGGCTGTGCCGCCGCATCCGCGCTTCCATTCTGCTCGCGGGGCCGATGACCGCCCGCGCCGGCGAACTGCGTCTCTCGCCGCCCGGCGGGGATGTGATCGGGCGCCGCCGCCTCGACACGCACATCCTCGCCCTGCGCGCGTTGGGCGCGGAGGTCAACTATGGCCGCACGCTGGAATTCCTGGCGCGCGGCGGGCTGAAGGGCGCCGATATTTTGCTGGATGAGGCCAGCGTGACGGCCACCGAAAACGCGATCATGGCGGCGGCGCGGGCCAGGGGCGTCACGGTCATCCGCAACGCGGCTTCGGAGCCGCACATCCAGGAGTTGTGCCGTTTCCTGAACAAATTGGGGGCGCGCATCGAAAACATCGGCTCGAACACCCTCCACATCGAGGGCGTGGAACGGCTGCGCGGCGGCGAGTTCGCGGTGGGACCCGACTACCTTGAGGTGGTCAGTCTCATCGGCGCGGCCGCGGTGACGCGCGGCGAACTTCGCATCCGCAACGCGGGCGTGAACTACCTCGAAATGATCGCGCAGGTCTTCCGCCGCCTCGGCGTGACCTGGGAGGTCGAAGGCGACGACCTGCTCGTCCCCGCGAACCAGCCGCTTGAAATGGTGAGCGACCTGGGCGGGGTCATCCCCGAAATCAAAACGAACGTCTGGCCTGCCTTTCCCACCGACCTGATGAGCATTGCCATCACCGTCGCCACGCAGGCCGCCGGTTCGGCATTGTTCCACGATTGGATGTACTCCGGGCGCATGTATTTCACCGATAAACTGGTGGGCATGGGGGCGCGCATCATCCTGTGCGACCCGTACCGCTGTCTTGTGCAGGGCCCCAATCAGCTCATCGGCGAGAACCTGGAAAGCCCGGATATCCGCGCGGGGATGTCGCTCTTGCTGGCCGCGCTGGCCGCGGACGGGAAATCGGTCATCCGCAACGTCGGCCAGATCGACCGCGGCTACGAGCGCGTGGACGCGAAACTGCGCGCCGTCGGCGCGCAGATCGAAAGGGTGAAGGAGTAGGGGGTTACTTCTGCCTGGGCCAGACCGCCATTTCGAGGCTGAGCCGGCCGATGAAACTGTTTTCAGGGAGATTCCCCTGGCCGAAGGCCAGGTCTACGATGGTGACGAGCAGGGTGAGAGTGGCCGTCTCAAGCACGACCTGCTTGTTTTTTTGCAGGGAGATTAACTCGCCCTTGGCCTCCAGCCGGGCGCGGCTGTTGGGGTCGTTGTAGGCGTGGGGAGTCATCAGCACTTTCGTGGCGGTTTTGATATCGTTCTTGTCGAACAGCCAGACTTCGATGGACGAGACCTTCTTCGGTTCGCCCACGCCCACCGTCTCTGAAACGCCCACGCCGTACTCGCCGAGGAAGTCGCCGTTCGGCGCGTCGATGCTGAAGGATTCGTCGTATAGATCGTCGCCCAGCACGTAGGTGGTCATTGTCTGGGTGACGGGCTTTTCCAGTCCCAGGCCTGAAAAATCGGTTTTCTCGATGGTCTTGTTGATCTCCTGGGCCTGGCGCGCCGCGGAGACTTCGCCGTCGCCCGCGGGGAGTCTTCCGCGCAGGATGGGTTTCAGGAAGAAGATGTATCCCGCGCCGCCGATCACGCCCAAGGCCAGCAGCAACCCGACCGCGATGAAGAGAATCTTATTGTCGCCGAGAGGGGCGGAGGGCGTCGCGGTCGGAGGCTGCTCCGGCTGGACGTCGGAGGGAGGGGCCGCGGTGATGGGCCCGACGCGCTGTTCAACCGCGTCTTTATATTCCAAAACCCAGGCGGGTTTGAGATCGCCCGGATTGCTGCCGATGGCCGCGAGGAGTTTGGGGGCGTTGGGACCCAGGTCCAGCCAGCGGCGGACGGCCGCTTCCCCGTCTTTGTTGTTCCGGTAGGAATCGATCGTCATCCGCAGGTATTCTTCCTGGAATCGCTGGCTCAAATATTGAGGCGTGGCGTCGGTCCATTTTACGGGCCAGATTCCCCAGCCGATGGTCAGGCCGAGCAGCAATCCCAAAACGACGCCTGCAATGGCGGCAGCGCGCGGATTTTTGAAAACGGTCAGAAGGTCGGAAAGGCGCATAGCATGCTCCTCGTTCTATGTTGATTTACTTGTAGTTTGAAAAACGCACCCGCTTTCACAGTTCGACTTACATTATACAGTTTCCTTGTCAAACCGCCAACCAAACAAAGGGACTAATCTTTTCTCTCCAGCAAATACATCCGCCGCTCGGACTCGCTCACATCCGCCGCCGCGCGGACGTGGAAGCGCGCCGCGAACGCCGACTCGAATCCCTCGCGCGTGTACGTCTCGAAGATGTCCTTCCGCGTCCGCAGCAATTTCTGGACCTGCGAGTCGCTCTTGGGGACCCATTCGATGACCAGCCAGCGGCCGAGGCTCGCGAAGAAATCCGCCAGCATGGACAGCGGGACGTTGTTCGAGACGGCGAGATGGTGGACGAGCGCCAGCGCGAGGACCGCGTCCACGGGGCCGCGCTGACCGAGGGAGTCGCGTTCCTCGTTCGCCCATCCCAGCGCAGGGCTGGGGTTCGTCAAGTCGAGAATCAGCGGAAGCAGGTTTTGCTCCTTTTCGGATTTGACGCGCAGGTAATTCTGCTCGACGGCGGACGGGTCAATGTCCCACGCCACGGTCGGGATTCCAGCCGCGCTGGCAAGGCGGCTGAACTCGCCGTTGTTCGCGCCCAAATCCCAGACGGAGTTCGGCGCGATCTGTTTCAGCCAGTCGGAGACGATCTCTTTTTTGCGCGCGAAACCCGCGTCGGTGTAGTTGGTGATCTCGTAGTATTTGTCCCACTCGGTGCCGGCCGGTTGCCAGGTCAACTTGCGGACGGTTTTCTCCAGGCTGCTGATCAGCCCGAGGAACGCGTTTCGGCTCATCCCGCCCTTCGGGGCGATGGACTTCACGTCCGCGTCGGCGTAGCGCGCCTGCGCGGAGGCGTGGATGTGGAGGTGCGTCAGCAGGCCGAAATCGAGGCGCGTGGACGCGGGCAGCAGGCGGCTCGCCAGGTCGAGCGGGAGGCCGTCTATGTGGACGCGCAGGAGCTGCCCGAGGCGGACGTCCACGCGCGACATCAACGCCAGCGGCGCGAGGAAGTGCTGGCAGAACTGGCGGTAGGCGTCCCAGGGCCGGCCCTCGCGGTAAACCTCGAACGAGAGCGTATCGATCAGCGTCGGCTTGCCGTGGATGAATTGGATGTTGTACGCGCTGGCGTCTTTCAGCGACATGCCGAGTTTCAGGGCGCGCTTTTGGATGGACAGGGTCGCGAGCGCGGCGTCTTTTAATTGAGAGAACGACCACTCGTAGGGATACGATATGAACGGCGCCCGCTCGGGACGGAGGATCTTGAAAGACAGCGCCGCCTCGGCGGGCGGCTCGTCCACTTCGGCGTGGGGGATCAGCAAACCGGCTTTGACGAGTTTTTCGTATAGCCCAGATTCCATGAAGCGCGTGTAATTGTCCGCGCCGGCGCGG
>DKTP01000097.1:4845-22218 GCA_002473085.1 Anaerolineales bacterium UBA7227 | reverse complement strand
CGCCGCCGCGGCCGCCGCCTTCTACCGCGCCGACTGGGACGCGTCCACCGCGGCAAACGAAGCGGCCCTGGTCTCGACCGCGCGCGGCTTCGCGCAAGACTGCGTCGCCGAAATGGGCAACCCGGCCTACCTTCCCTACCTCGGCACCGACCAGGCCGTGGAGGACCTCGAGGTCTTTCGCCAGGCCATGGGCGCGGACAAGTTCTGGCTCTACGGCGAAAGTTACGGCACGCAATACGCGCAGACCTACGCCGCCGCCCATCCCGACCGGCTCGCCGGTCTGCTCCTCGACGGCACGGTGGACTTGACCCTCTCCGGCACGGATTTCTACGTCACGCAGGCGCAGGCCTTCAACGACACGCTGGTGGTGACGCTCAACGCCTGCAACGACGACCCGCTCTGCGCCGCCGATATGGGCGCGGACGCGGTCAAAGTTTACGACGACCTCGCAGGGAAACTGAAGCAGGCTCCCCTGCCCTTCGACTTCCCGCTCCCCTCGGGCGGAATGGAGAGCCGCGCGCTCGCCTTCTCGGATCTCGAAACCGCCGCCAGCGGATATATGTACTCTGAAGCCGAGCGCATGATCTTCCTGCGCGCCCTGGCGGCATATTCGCGAAACGGAGACCTCGTCCCGATGGCGCGCATTCTCTACGATTCGCTCGGCCTCGACCCCGAAACGCTGGAGGCCGTCCCCGACCCGTCCTACTCGGACGCGGTCTACTACGGCGTGGAATGCCAGGACTACGCCTATCCCGGCGACACGCCCGAAGCGCGCGCCGAAGCCTACATCCGCGCGGGCGACGCGTTGGAATCCAGCCTGACGCGCTTTACCTCCGTCTTCTATGGCGACCTGCCCTGCGCTTTCTGGCCGGGCGCCGCGGCCCAAATCGAGCGTCGTCCCGCGCCGCTCGCCGCCAGCGGCATCCCGACCATCGTCCTGAACGGGACCGCCGACCCCGCCACCCCGTACGAGGGCGCGCAGGCCGTGGCTTCGCGGCTGGAGAATGGGAGTTTCATCGCCGAGACGGGCGGTCCGCACATCCTCTTCGGCTGGGGGAACCCCTGCGTGGACGATCTCGTCACCGCCTTCCTCGTGGCCGACATCATGCCCGCGCGCCAGGTCTCCTGTAAAGGCGTGGTCGCCAGCGAGTTCGTCCCGCTCGCGCCGGCCAGCGCGGCAGACTTTGAGAGTCCGCTCGAGGCGCTGGCCTCGGTGGACGACGAGATCTATTACCTGCCCGAATATTATTACTGGGACGCCGAAACGACTACCAGCCTCGGCTGTCCGTTCGGCGGGACGCTGACCTTTGAAGCGGTCAATGAAGGCGAGAAATTCACCTTCAACAACTGCGCCTTTTCGGAGGGGTTCACGCTGACGGGGGAAGGACTTAACAGTTACGATTGGGAGACATTTACGCTGAGCGTCTCCGTCAGCGGGCTGGCCGAAGGCGTTCTGACGTACACGCGCGATAAGGACGGCAATCTCTCCGTCACGGGGACGTACGATGGGCTGGAAGTCGATCTGTCGGAATAGGGTTTTTACGGGCTAGATCGTCTCTCTCACCGCCCTGCACCGTCCACAAGAATCCCGCTGGCACAGCAACGCCAGCGGGTCCGCTTTTAAGAGCGCCTTGACGTGGATGAAGAGTTGCGAAAGGGGAATGGCCCGCACGCGCGCTTCGCCGACGGTGACGATCTGCGCGTCGTTTTCGAGGTATGGCGCGATCTCATTGAACCCGGCCGAATCGCCGGGGAAGTTGGGACATTCTACAATGCGGCGGGACAGCCGCGCCCAGCGGACGAATTGTCTCCGCCCGGCCAGTTTCTCGGCATAGTGGATGCTGGTGTTGACTGTGTGGTCCACGCCGATCAACAACGCCCAGCCGTCTTTTTCCGCCAGGGCGCCGATGGGCGCGAGCGGATCGTAGATGGTCTGACGCCCGAGGGTGTGTTCGGCGTTGACGCCCGCGAAGGAAAAGATGGGATGCAGGCTGCGCTTCGCGTCCGGGCGCCGGCGCAGCGTCTCGGCCAGGATGCCCATCTCCTCGTCGGCGGGCATATCGCTTCGGAACGGGAGCGCGTCGTAGGTCAGGCTGGAGCCGCCGGCGCGGCGGCTGGCCTCCTCGGCGGCGTAGTCCAGCCCGTTGTTGGGCGGGCCGGCCAGCGGCGTCACCATCGTCCCGTAGGTGAACGTCGGTATGACGACCGAGGCGCAGGTCTTCAGCAGCGCGTCGATGACCGCCTTGGGCCCGCCCTGCACGCGTCCCAGCGATTTGTACGAGGCGTGCGCGATGACGGCCCGCCCCCGAATGGGCAACGCTTCGAACCCCGCCAGCAATTCACGGAAGGTGACCATCTGCCGCCTGCGCTATTTGCCTTTCCACTGCGGTTTGCGTTTTTCGGCGAAGGCCCGCATCCCCTCTTTTTGGTCCTCGGTCTCGAACAATTCGTAGAACTCCCTTCTTTCCTCCGCCAGCGACTCGGTCAGCGAGCGTTCGTAGGCTTCGTTGACCATTCTCTTCGCGGCCCGGACCGCGACGGGCGCGCGCGACGCGACCTCCTCGGCCAGTTTCAACGCCTCGTCGAGGTACGTCTCTGCCGCGACGACGCGGTTGACGAGGCCGAACCCAAGCGCTTCCTGCGCCGAGAGCGTGCGGTTGTTGAGGACCATTTCCATGGCGAGCGCCTTGCCCACCGCGCGCGGCAGGCGCTGGGTCCCGCCCGCGCCGGGGATGACGCCGATGGTGATTTCGGGCTGGCCGAACTTCGCAGTCTCCGAGGCCACGATCATGTCGCACGCCAGGGCCACTTCGCAGCCGCCGCCCAGCGCCCATCCCGACACCGCCGCGATGACCGGTTTGCGGATGGCGCGGATGCGGTCGAAGTTGGCGATAAAGTCGCCATCCGCCATTTGCTGGGCGGTCTTTTCGGCCATCTCCTTGATGTCGGCGCCCGCGGCAAAGACTTTCTGATTCCCGCTGACGACCATCGCGCCGACGGAATCGTCGTTGTCGAACGCTTCGAGCGCGTCCATCAGTTCGCGCGTCAGCGTTGGATTAAAGGCGTTCATCGCTTCCGGGCGGTTGAGCGTGACGAGTCCGACCCGTCCGCGGATTTCGGCGAGGATGACGCTGTAGGTCATGGGCAGCCTCCTGTCTGTGTCGTGTGATTCTACACGAGAAATGGATTTGTGCTAATATTGCGAAACGGCAATTCGCGTTACGTCGAATGAATGTCCGCCGGTTCCTTCGAACCGTAAGGCGCGCGGCGACGGCCCCTGAAGCCCCGCGCGTCCGTTTTATCCGTAACTTTGACGCCGCCGATTTTTAGAAAACACAAGAGGAAAATTCCATGGAACTCATTCACACCCTCCACTCCGCCCTGCGCTGGCCCATCGTCGTCCTTGCCGCGTTGACGATCTTCAAATTCGCCGTCAATTGGGCGACGCGCAGTTCGTTCAAAGGCATGGATCGCGGCCTGGTCTCCGCGCTCAGCGGCATTGTGGACTTACAGGTATTGCTTGGCCTGGTTTACTTTTTCTGGGGCGGGTTCAGCGGGGACGGCTTTCCCGGCAGCCGCATCCTGCACATGGTCGTCATGATCGCCGCCGCGGCGTTGATGCACGTCCCGGCGCGGCTGAAGGCGCTGGGCGACCGCCAGCGGTTTGGTTATTCCGTCGTGTTCATCCTCGGCGCGCTGGCGCTGATCTTTGCAGGGATCGCGGCGCTGTAGTCGGCAGGGATAAACCAGAAAGAGGCTGCGAGTCCGACCTGCCTGCGGGGGCGCGTTTTGCGCGGCGCCGAATCGCCGTCCGCGCTTTGACCGAATTGGGTCTCCTCCGTTAAACTTGGCGGCGCGCCGTCCGCGCAACGTCAGTTGATGATCCCCATGGAGAACCCGATGATTTTTTCAAACGAACCCCGCCCCGAAGACCTGAAATCGCTTGCGGACGTGAAGTTATTGCCGTTCTGGCTGGACGACGCGGCGCGCCCCGAACCGGTTGCCGCGTTGACCGGGTCCATCGAAGCCGACCTGGTCGTGGTCGGCGCGGGATTCACCGGCCTGTGGACCGCGCTGCTGGCGAAGGAGGCCGACCCCGGGCGCGAAGTCGTCCTCATCGAAAGCGGGGAGACGGCCGGCGGCGCGAGCGGGCGCAACGGCGGCTTCGTTTCCGCGTCGTTAACCCATTCCTTTCAAAACGGGTTATCGCGCTGGCCGGCCGAACTGTCCGACATCATCCGAATGGGACATGAGAATCTCGACGCCATCGAAAACGCCATCCAGCGTTACCGCATCGAATGCGACTTCATCCGCTCGGGAGAACTCAACCTCGCCCTCAGGGAGGAACAGGCGGAGGACTTTAAAGAGGAGCGCGATATCTCGGCGCGCTACGGCGAGACCCTGACCTTTCTCGACCGCGATGAAGTGCGGGCGCGCGTCGACTCTCCCATCTATCTCGCCGGACTGTTCGACCCGTCGAGCGGCATGGTCAACCCGGCGCGGCTTTCGTGGGGATTGCGACGCGCCTGCCTCGAGCGCGGCGTCCGTCTCTTCGAGCGGAGCCCGGCGAAACGTCTCGAGGATCTGGGCGAAACGGTCGTCGTCCGCGCCGCGCAGGGACGCGTGCGGGCGCGCCGCGTCGCGCTTGCCACGAACGCGTTCCCGCCGTTGCTGCGCCGCATATCCTATTACATCGTTCCTGTCTACGATTACGCCCTGATGACCGAACCGCTGACGCCCGCGCAGCGCGACTCCATTGGCTGGCGCGGCCGCGAGGGGTTAAGCGACTCGGATAATCAATTCCATTATTATCACATCACCGCGGAAGGGCGGATTTTGTGGGGCGGGTACGACGCGCTCTATTATTGGAACAACGGGATGGGGCCGCATCTCGAAAACCGCCCCGAAACCTTCGCGCGTCTGGCCGCGCACTTCTTCCAGACTTTTCCCCAGCTGGAGGGACTCCGCTTCACGCACGCCTGGGCGGGGGCGATAGATACCTGTTCGCGCTTCACCGCCTTTTGGGGAACGGCTCTTAAGCGAAAAGTCTCTTACGTGGCGGGCTACACGGGACTGGGCGTCGGCGCTTCGCGCTTCGGCGCGCAGGTGATGCTCGACCTGCTCGACGGCCGCGAGACGGAGCGCGTCGCGCTGAAGATGGTACGCACGAAACCCGCGCCCATCCCCCCGGAGCCGTTTCGTTCGCCGATCATCAATTTTACGCGCTGGTCGCTCGCGCAGGCGGACCGCCGCGGCGGCCGGCGCAATTTGTGGCTGAAATTGCTGGACGCGCTGGGACTGGGATTCGATTCGTGACGGCGCGGCCGCGGCTTGAGACGGTGGGAGGAGCCGTCCGACTGCGTCCGCGTCGCGCCGCGACCGCAAACGGGTTACCCGAATTGGGGTTTTCTATATCGGGACAGTTTTTCCCGCGCGCAGCGACTCCACCGCCGCGAACGTGGCCTTCGTCACGCCGATGAGCTGCTCGTAGGGAATCGGCGGCGCGCCGCCCTCGCGAATGGACTTGGCGAACGCCGTCCACTCCGCCGCGTGACCTTTGTCCTGCGCCCTTCTTTCCTCTTTCCTCCGCCCGTCTTTCACAATTTCCAGCCTGCGGAAGTCGTCCAGTACCGCGATCATCCCGCCGCAGAACGCTTCCACGCGCTCCTTCGGGAAGGACTTGTCGCCATTGGCGAGATAGTCCACCACGCCGATGGAGCCGTCGGGGAAAGTAAACGTCATCGAGACGTTGTCCTCGCGGTATTTGCCGTTGTCGGGCAGCGCGTGCGCCGTCACCGAGACGGGCGCCGCGCCGACGAGGAACGCGATGAAGTCCACGAAGTGACAGGCCTCGCCGATGATCCGTCCGCCGCCGAGGGATTCGTCCTGAGTCCAATGATTGAGAGGGATGCAGCCCGCGTTGACGCGGTAGTGGACGTATTTGGGTTCCTGGAGATTGGAAATTTGAGATTGGAGACTTCGCGCCAATGGAGCAAACCTTCGATTGAAACCTGTTAGTAATTGGTAATTGGTAATTGGTAATTGTTTTACGATTTTGGCGAGTTGCTCTGGCGTGGTAGCCAGCGGCTTTTCCACGAAGACGTGCTTGCCAGCTTTCAACGCTTTGAGGACGAGGTCGGCATGAGAATCGTGACGCGTCAAGATCGCGACGGTGCTGATGTTCGGATCGTTGATGATCTCCTCGTCCGAGGAGGCGGCATACTGGAAGCCGAACTTCCTCCCCGAAACCTGGGCGTGCATCCCGCCTGCAGAGGCGATGCCGACGAGGGAAATATCGCCAGCCTTCTTTATCGCGGGAAGCAAAACCGCGTTGGCAAAGTTCCCCGCGCCGAGGACGCCGAGTTTTACGGTGTCATGTTTTCCAGTGTCAGGCGTCAGGCGTTTTGGAAACGTGACACGTGACACTGGAGCGCTTGATACTGAATCACCGTAGGTCAGAACGACTCCGAGGAAGGTCTCTTTCTTCTTTCCCGTGATGATCTCGTAGGCGCTGGCGGCTTGCTCAATGGGGATGCGGTGCGAGATGAGCGGCCGGATCTTGAGTTTGCCGTCTGCCATCAGTTGCAGGGCGGATTCCATGTTGCGCCCCTCCGTCCAGCGGACGTAGCCGATGGGATAATCCACGCCGTTCTCTTCGTAAGAGGGATCGTAGCGCCCCGGTCCGTAGGAGCGCGAATTGACGAACGACAGTTCTTTTTCGTAATAGACCTTGCGCGGGATGTCCAGTCCCACCGCGCCGGTCGCGACGACGCGGCCGCGGTCGCGGGCGATGGCTCCCGCCAGTTCGACGGGATCGTTGGAGGCGGTGGCCGCGCAGATGATGACCGCGTCGAAGCCGCGGTTGGAGGTGAACGTTTGGGCGGCGGATTCGGCTCCGTGACGCGCGGCCGCTTCGAGGTCGAGGGAGGCGGCGAGGCGTAGTTTGGCCGCGTCCACGTCCACGCCGAGGACGCGGCAGCCCGCGGCGCGCGCGATCTGCGCGGTCAGGAGTCCGAGCAGTCCCATCCCGATGACGGCGACGTTCTCGCCCACCTGCGGCTCGGCGAGTCGGAATCCCTGCATGGCGATGGCCGCGAGGGTGGTGAAGGCCGCGGACTCGAAGTCCACTTTGCGGGGGACGGGCGTGAGCAGGTTGCGCGGCACGAGGTTGTATTCGGCGTGGACGGCGTAGTTGAGGCCCGCGCAGGCCACGCGCTGTCCGACGCGGAATCCGCTCATGTTTTTGCCGAGCGCAACGATCACGCCCGCCGAGGAATATCCCAGCGGCATGGGCTGGTCGAGACGGCTGAATGCGGCCTGCACGCTGGTGATGACGCCTTCGCGCTTCGCTTTTTCGAGCACCTGGCGGACGAGGTCGGGACGCGAGCGCGCCTTGCCGACGAGGTTCTTCTCGGCGAATTCGACGAGCATCCGTTCCGTCCCCGCGGAGACGAGGGACGCGGCGACCTTGACAAGCGCGGTCCCCGGGCGCGGCGTCGGCACGGGGACGTCTTCGACTGTGGTCTGTCCGTTCTTCATGTTTTGGAGGAGTTGTTTCATGGGGGATTCAGAGAGTGGAGAGCAGGTGATTAGAGAGGAGAGAACAGTTTTTGCCTGCTCTCTGTTCTCTTCTCTCTTGTTTTCTTGCGCGAAAGTATACTCGAAATCGCCGTGATATAATCCGAACGTTCATGTCAAAAAGGATCTCCCGCAATTAACGGAAAAGAGCCTAAACACAAAGGCATTCAAGGGATGAAATCGTCCTGGTCTCACGGGGTTTTCCTTCGTTGACTTCGTGACCCTTTGTGTTAAAAACAGATTTTCCGTTGAATGTGGAAGAACCGTCAA
Source organism: Anaerolineales bacterium UBA7227 (assembly GCA_002473085.1). Taxonomy (GTDB): domain Bacteria; phylum Chloroflexota; class Anaerolineae; order Anaerolineales; family Villigracilaceae; genus Denitrolinea; species Denitrolinea symbiosum. The sequence continues at coordinate 14,370 of DKTP01000097.1, read as the reverse complement.
AAACAAGGAGATTTTCTGTGGCAGACCCTCGCGTGGAGAAATTTGCAGAAATCCTGGTTGGATACAGCGCCCGCATCCAGCCCGGCGACCGTGTGCTGATCGAGGCGACGACTGCCGCCGAGCCGCTGGTGCGCGCCATTTATTACGAGACCCTGAAAGCCGGCGGACATCCCGTCCCGCTCGTGCAGTTGCCCGATATGTTCTTCCCCGGTCATGAAGACCTGCTCTTGATGCACGGGAACGACGCGCAACTCGACTTTGTTCCGCCCCTCCAAAAACTGGCCTACGACCAGTTCGAGAGCCGCATCCGCATCCATTCCACGACCAATACGCGCTCGCAGACTTCCTTCGATACGATCCGTTCCCAGCGACGCAACCAGCCGGCGGGCGCAGTCACCGAAGCGCAGATGCGACGCGGCGCCGAGGGCGTCTTCAAGTGGGTCACCACGCTGTATCCCACCGAGGCCTACGCCCAGGACGCGGAGATGAGCCTCCAGCAATACGAGGACTTTGTCTTTCGCGCCGTCCACGCCAACGAGGACGATCCCATCGCGTTCTGGAAAAAAGTGGAAGCGGACCAGCGCGCCGCGGTCAAATTCATGGAGGGCAAGGACCAGGTCGTTCTGCGCGGCCCCAACGTGGATCTAACTCTCTCCGTCAAGGGGCGCAAATTCAACAACTCGTGCGGCATTCACAATATGCCCGACGGCGAGATCTACACCGGGCCGGTGGAGGAATCCGTCAACGGCTGGGTGCGCTTCACCTATCCCGCCATCTACAACGGCGTGGCCGTCGAAGGCGCGGAGATCACGTTCAGCAACGGGCGCGTCTCCAAAGTGACCGCCGCCAAGAATCAGGACTTCCTGCTCAAGATGATCGAAACCGACGCCGGCGCGCGCTACCTCGGCGAGTTTGCCATCGGCACGAATTTCGAGATTGACAAGTTCACGGGACAGATCCTCTTCGACGAGAAGATCGGCGGCTCGTTCCACATGGCGCTCGGCGCTGGTTATCCCGAGACCGGCTCGAAGAACAAAAGCGCCATCCACTGGGACTTCATCTGCGACATGCGCGTCGACTCCGAGATCCTCGTGGATGGGCAGCCATTCTACAAGAACGGGAAATTTATCTTCCGGTAAATTGCGGTCGAACGGCATTCCGGCTGGCGCGGCGGATCGGGATGCCGTCTCGATCTGCTTTTTCCTACTCCCATGAAGTCCCCTTATCGCTGGATCGCCGCGCTGATCGTCCTTTTGCTGGCCGCGTTCGGTCTGTATAAAATCCCCTCGCCCGTTTCCACATTCCTGCATCAAAAAGTCCGCTACGCCAGGGCGTATGTCGCGTCGTTCGACGGCGGCGCGGCCATCCCGGTCACGCCGGCCGGCAGCCGCGTCGCGTCCGCGGACGGGATGACGCAAGTCCTCGTCCCCGCGGGGGAGTTCCTCATGGGCGCGGGCGAGGAAGGCGCTCAAAGAAGCCGTCCCGCTCACGAGGTCAGTCTGCCCGCCTACTGGGTGGACCAGACCGAGGTCACGAACGCCATGTACGCGCGCTGCCGCGCGGCGGGGGCGTGTCCGCATCCCGGCGGCGCGGCCAATCCCTATTTTGGAAAATCGAAATACGACGACTACCCCGTGGTCTACGTCTCCTGGAATAACGCCGAGAAATACTGCCTCTGGGCGGGACGCAGACTTCCGACCGAGGCCGAATGGGAGAAGGCCGCGCGAGGCACGGATGGACGCGCCTACCCGTGGGGCGACGATCCGCCCGACATGCGCCTCGCCAACTTCGACTTCAACCTGGGCGCGCCGCTCCCGGCCGATCGCTACCCGCTGGGAGCCAGTCCCTACGGCGCGCTCAACATGGCGGGCAACGTGCGCGAATGGACGGCGGACTGGTTCCACAATTACTACTACGTCGTCTCGCCCCGCGAAAACCCGCAGGGACCGCCGACGGGCGACCTCAAATCCCTGCGCGGCGGGTCGTTCTCGGACGGCGCGTCCGAACTGCGCGCCTTCCACCGCTTCAGCCATCATCCCCTCTCGGGGGGAATCAACCGCGGCTTCCGCTGCGTGAGCGACGCGGACTGAGCCGCGCCGCCCAAATCCCCTCCCATCCCCGCATGTTATAATCCCGCGCGATGAAAGAAGGCGACCTCCTCAATCACCGCTACCAACTGCTCGAACGCCTCGGCTCCGGCGGCATGGCGGACGTTTACCGCGCCCGCGACCTGATGCTGGAGCGCTCGGTCGCCATCAAGATCCTCCGTTCCGACTATTCGAGCGACGAGGAATTTCAGGAACGCTTCCGCCAGGAGGCCCGCGCCGCCGCCAACCTCGCCCATCCCAACATCGTCACCGTCCACGACTTCGGGCTGGAAAGCGGACAGTTGTTCATCGTCATGGAGTACGTCCCCGGCGCCGACCTGAAAACTCTGCTCCGCAAGCGCGGCCGTTTCAGCGTGGACGAGGCCATCCCCCTGATGGTGCAAGCCTGCGCGGGCATCGGCTACGCTCACCGCGCCGGCCTCGTCCACTGCGACGTGAAGCCGCACAACTTCCTCATCACCCCCGACATGCGCCTCAAAGTCACCGACTTCGGCATCGCCCGCGCCCTTTCCACCATCCATCCCGGCGACCGCGACGAAGTGGTATGGGGCTCCCCGCAATACTTCTCGCCCGAACAGGCGCGCGGCCAGGCGCCTTCCCCCGCCTCCGACGTCTACTCGCTCGGCGTCGTCCTCTACGAAATGCTCACCGGCACGCTGCCCTTCAACGCCTCCACCGCCGAAGAACTGGCGCGCATGCACATCCACACCGCGCCGCATCCGCTTGGCGAATACCTGCCCGACGCGCCGCCCCTGCTCGAACAGATCGAGGCCAAAGTCCTCTCGAAGGAACCCTCGGCGCGCTACCGCACCGCCGACCAGTTGGGACGCGTCCTCCAGCGCTTCGGGACCGTGCGCGAAGCGCCCCCCGCGCCGCAGCCGACTCCCGCGCCGATTCCGATTCCCGAACCGGTCGCCGACTTCCTGGAGCGGACGCCCTCCCGTCCGCACGCCCCCTTCGCGGACCCCGCGCCGGCCGCGGTTTACGAGGCGCCGCCCCCGCCCCTCGACTTTGACTGGCTCACCATCGGGCTGGGACTGCTGGCGGTCTTCGCCGTCGGCGGACTCCTCCCTTTGTGGATCGCGGTCTATTTCGCGTGGAATCCATGACCGACTACTTGATCGCCCCGTCCATCCTCTCCGCCGACTTCACCCGCCTCGGCGCGGACATCGCCGCCTGCGAGGCCGCCGGCGCGGACTGGATCCACGTGGACGTGATGGACGGCCGCTTCGTCCCCAACATCACGATGGGCCCGGTCGTCGTCGAAGCCTGCCGCCGCGCGACCAAACTCCCGCTCGACGTCCACCTGATGATCGTGGAGCCGGAACGTCACATCGAAGCCTTCGCCAAAGCCGGAGCGACGCGCATCATCGTCCATGTGGAAACCTGTCCGCATCTGCACCGCACCTTGCAACACATCAAATCGCTGGGCTGCGCGGCGGGCGTGACGCTCAACCCCGGCACGCCGGCGGTCGCCATCCAGCCGGCGCTGGGACTGGCCGACCAGGCGCTGGTGATGAGCGTCAACCCCGGGTTCAGCGGGCAGAGCTTCATCCCGGAATCGGTCGAAAAGATCCGCCAGATCCGCGCCATGCTGGACGAAATCCGCTCCCCGGCGCGGCTGGAGGTGGACGGAGGCATCGCCCCCGAAACCCTGTCCCAGGTCCGGGGCGCGGGCGCGGACGTCTTCGTCTCGGGCAGCTTCGTGTTCGATCATCCACAGGGAATCGCAGCCGGGATACGCGAATTGCGCGCCTCCATCGCGGCCTGCGGTTAAAACAAAAAATCACGGCATTCCTGCCGCGATCTTTGACCGAAAGTGGGGCGCGTTCAGGCCGATTTGGCCAGCGTGCGGATGCACTTGGCGCAAAGTACTTTTTGAACCTTGCGGCCATTCTCGACGATCGTCACCTTTTGCAGGTTCGGGAGGAACTTGCGGTTGGTGGCGCGCAGAGAGAACGAGCGGTTATGGCCGAAGGTGGTGGTCTTGTTGCAGTGAGCGCATTTCATGAGATTCGTTCCTTTCCAGTTTCACAATAACGCCTGCGCAGTCCTTTCGCGCAAGCGCCGCATTGTACCATAGTTCGCAACCATCTTCAATCCTTTTGGTTAATTAATGCAGTAAAGGACATCCATGGCCAAGGAAAACACATCCTACGGAAGCATCCATATCGCGCCCAACGCCGTCGCTTCGATCGCCTATCGCGCCGTCCTCGAGACCTACGGGGTGGTGGGACTGGCGCCGCGCAACCTGGCGGAAGGGCTGGCGCGCACCATCACGCACGAACCGGTGCGCGGCCTCGCCGTCCGCTTCGACGGCGACCTGATTGATATTGACGTGCACGTCGTCATCGAATACGGGACGCGCGTCCTGTCGGTGGCGAACAGCGTCGCCAACTCGGTCCGCTTCCACGTGGAAAAGGCGCTGGGGCTGAAGATCAACGCGGTCAACGTGCATGTGGCCGGGCTGCGCGTGAGCGACATGGATTAATTTCCCGCGTGAGAGGCGTTCTCCAACGCCGCCGACGCGCGCGCCCGCGCACGCGTCGGCACGCGAGGCATTGAGGAGCATTCATGAGTTTAGGTTCATCCAACATCCAGGCCAGGCATGTCCATGACCTGCGCAACAAGCCCATTGACGGACTGACGCTTAAAGAACTGGTCATGGCGGGGCTGACGTGGCTCCGCACCAACCAGCAGACGGTCAACGCGCTGAACGTCTTCCCCGTCCCCGATGGCGACACAGGCACGAACATGACGTTGACGATGCAATCAGCCTGGAACGAGATCGCCGAACTCGGCACGCGCAACGCGGGCGAGATGGCCGCGGCCGTGGCGAAAGGCGCGTTGATGGGAGCGCGCGGCAATTCGGGCGTGATCCTTTCGCAGTTATGGCGCGGCTTCGCGCGCGGCCTCCACAACGCCGAGACCATAGACGGCGCGACTCTTGTGAAGGGCTTCGTGGACGGGCGCGATACCGCCTACAAGGGCGTCGTCCGCCCGGTGGAGGGGACGATCCTGACCGTGTCGAAGGACGTCGCGGCCGCGGCCGAGTCCGCGCTGAACGAGACGCAGGACCCGGTCGAGATCCTGGCGCGGGTCGTTTCCGCCGCGGACGCGTCGGTGCAGAATACGCCCGAACTGCTGCCCGTCCTCAAGCAGGCGGGCGTCGTCGACTCGGGCGGCAAGGGGCTGTACTTCATCTTCGAGGGGATGCTCCGCTATTTCAACGGCGAGCCGCTCGACGTCCCGACCATGACCGTCCAGCCGATGTCGGCGATGAACTTGCAGGACGCGATGGAGTCCGTCGAGGAGGGCCAGGATTACGAAGTGGTGGTGGATTTCTTCCCGGATGGCGCGCTCGACCTGCAGGGCTTTTACGGCAGACTTGAAACGATGGGCACCTCCATCCAGGTGGGCGAAGGCGAGGGCATGTACCGCATGCACATCCACGTGCCGCTCGAAAAGCGCTACGAGCCGATTGATTACATCATGGGCATCGGCACCATCACCAAAGTGGCGATGGAAAACCTGCTGGCGCAGATGGACGACATCCAGAAATCGAAGAACGAAAAGATCGAATTTCCGACAATCGAGCCGGGACAGATCGCGGTGGTGGTCGTCTCGCCGGGACGCGGGCTGAGCCGCATCTTCGCCTCGCTGGGGGCGGCCGCGGTCGTGGAGGGCGGTCAGACCATGAACCCGTCCACGCAGGAGATTCTCGCGGCGTTCGAAAACCTGCCGACCGACAAGGTCATCATCCTGCCGAACAACAAAAATATCATTCTCGCCGCGAACCAGGCCAAAGAGGTGACGGTGAAATCGGTGGCCGTGGTGCCGAGCCGAACCGTGCCGCAGGGACTCACGGCCATGCTCGCCCACAACCCGGACGGCGAGGCGGACGCGGTGGCCGAGAGGATGACCAAGTCCCTCGCCTCGGTGTTGACGGGCGAGATCACGGTCGCGACGCGCACGGTGGAGATAGACGGCGTGAGCGTCGAGTCGGGACAGGTCATCGCGCTGCTGGACGGGAAACTGGCGCTTTCGTCCCCCTCTGTGGAAGACGCCGTCATGAAGTTCCTCGAAAAAGCGGACGCGGCCAACCGCGAGTTGATCACGTTTTATTACGGCGAAGACATCAACCGCGCCGAAGCCCTGCGGATCGCGGACGCGGCGCGCGAGAAATATCCATCGCAGGAGATCGAAGTGCAGGAGGGCGGCCAGCCGCACTATCCGTTCCTGATCTCGGTGGAGTAAATGACAGGCGGAGGTCGAAGCCTCCGCCAGTTTGTTTAATGGACGCCGCCAGATCATCCAAGCCGCGTATGGCTTTCGCGATGAGAATCCCTTGGCTTTGAGAAAGCCGTGAGAACGCAAAAATTGCTTGAAATTGAGAGCAGAAATCAGTATAATATAAACGTAAAAGTCGAAAGGCTTCTCCCGTCTCGCGAAAAGTGGCCGACTGTGGCCGCCTGCCCCCATCTATGGTGATGGACAAGGCTAGCGAGACGGGTTGCTTTAATACTCAAACACATCCACTAATTTGTCCTTGACGTAACCAAACGCTTCGTGATCGTTCTTCGCGTCGCGGCGTAAGATCGCGCCTGCCACCAAATCCGCAACCTGGATCAAGTCCTCGCTGCGGGAACGGCGGAAGAGGATGCGGCTAAAACCATGCCGGATGCCATGCGCCTTTAACATTCGCTTCAACCCGGCCAATGCCGCCTTGGATGATCCGATTTCGTCCAGAATCAAAGTGCCTTTCTCACGAACATTCACAGGGATGCGACTGACAAGTTCTGTGACCATATAAAGATATAGTTCCATGCCCGTCAGGGCGCGAAGCGGTTGGGACAGCGCGGTTTTATCTACGATAAGAGCCCAGGATTTGAAGTCGGCAGCTTTGAGAGCGGATAGCGTTTTCTCACGCAGTTTCTTGGAAGTCAGGGCGTTGAAATGAAATTCAAATCCATCGGAAAGATTCTCCAGTTCGCGCAAATCACCCAGGACCGCGCGAAGCTCATCGGCGTCTTGCGTTGCTACAACCGCAATGACGAAATAACGGGACGCCCCTTTTTTGAAATCAATGCTTGTGTCGCCGGCTTCATCGCCCGCAAAAGTGAATGTCAGCGTCATTTCCCCTCCGTTATGAATAATACCAACTGAAAATTTTGTTGTAGACCGCCAGCAGAGCCTTCTTGACGGGACTCGACTCCAACACGCGCCGCGCCAAACCTGGCCTACGTTTCACGTTTTGCGCCTTCAACTCTCCCCTCAAATATCCCAGCGTATTGGACATATTCATCGCCAGCGGGTCGCTGACCATCAGGCGCAGGAGGCCCGCGTCGTTCATGCGCCTGTCCAGTTGGCGGACCTGTCCCATCGGCTTGTCCATATCGAAGGGCAGGAAGCGCTGGAGCGTGGATTTGTAGGCGGTGAACTGCCAGTGACTCGCGCCCGCGAACGCGGTCACGTCTTTGTATTGGATGCGCCAGTCCCTTGTCTCGGCATAGACTTTTTTATTCTCCTCCTCTGTTTGGCCGAGGGAGAGATTGAATTCGAGGAAGGTTTCCCACGGGATGAATTGACCTTCGTCCAGCGTGGCATTCTTCCGCGCCCACGTCAAGGTTGACTCGTAAAACTCGGGCGGGGTGCGGAACGGACGCGCGGTGACCATGCCGACGTTGGGGAAGGTTTCGAGGATCTCCACGGAGCGTTTGAGCCAGTTCGGGGAGAACAGCACGTCCGCGTCGGTGTAGGCGATGATCTCGCCCGGCGCGCCCGCCAGCGTCACATTCCACGCGCCGCCTTTGCCCATGTTCTTCTCGGAGAGGATCAAATACTGGATGCGCCCCTCTTCCTTTTCCTGGACGAGGAAGTCGCGAACCTCGGCGCACGAGCCGTTGTCGAAGACCATCAGGTCGAACGGCAGGCCCGCGTCCCTGCGCATGGACTCGAGCGAGACTTTCAGCACGTCGAGGGTCTCAGCGTAGAATCCGCTTAGGAAGGGGATGTAGTTGAGCAGCGCGGCGGTGATCCGCTCGGGACGGGCTACGTCTTTGACGAACTTGGCGGGATTTTGGCCTTTTCTCATTCATGTTCCTTGTCGGGGCAGACCTGTGTGTCTGCCCTGGGCGGACATGTTGGTCCGCCCCTGCAATTTCATTTGAACATCTTCTTTAATTTCTTCTGCCATCGCTTCGGGCGGACATGTTGGTCCGCCCCTGCAATTTCATTTGAACATCTTCTTTAATTTCTTCTGCCATCGCTTCGGGCGGACGAGGCGTTCGACGGTCGCTTCCGGCAAAAAGAAAAAGATTTTTCGCAGGAACAGTTCCACGCCGCGCTGGAAACGCAGGGATGTCGTCTTCGGGCGGACGAGTTTGCCGCCGTCGAGTTGACGCGTGGAATCCAGGATGGTGTAGCGGATGTTCGCCCGTCCGCCCGCGAGGCGGATGTTCTCGTTCGTGTCGGGGTGGTCATAGTGCGGCTTCCCGCCGGGCAGGTGGCTGTAATCGTGGTTCTGGTGGACGATCGTCACCGACGGCGTGCAGTCAATCACCGGCCAGCCTTCCTTGCGTGCCTTGTAGATCATCCAATTGTCCCAGCCCGCGCGGCCGATGACGAAATCGGGGACGTCGGCGTAGCAGGATCGGGGGAAGAGGAAGAAATCGCTTCCCGCGGGACGGTGCAAAGAACCTTGACGGAGGACGGAAGAACGAAGACGGGATGCCCAGTCGGCGGAGAAGTCAAGAGGCTGAGTCACATCCAAATCCCAGCGCTGGCTGAGGAGGACGAATTTATTTTTGAGTTTGGCAGCCTGTCTCGCCGCTTCGACAAAATCGGGCATGAGAATCATATCCGCATTGACGATGCAGAGCAGGTCGCTGTTTGAATTTTCCCGCGCAATCTCAAACATGGACGAGATCAACGGCACGCCGCTGTCGTTGACTCTGACGTTCGGGAAGTGTTTGACGTCCAATTCCCTCGCGATCTCAGCCAGTCCCGATTCGCCGCCAAGCAGGATGACTTCGGAATCCTCGAGCAACGTCCACGATCGGATGGCGTTGCGCTGGATCGTCGCGATATGCGGATCGGTAAAGGGTTTGGGGGCGGAGAAGAAGGTGAGTAAAGTCATCAGTGATCAGTTATCAGTACCGCGACATTTATGCTGTCTCCCACAGGGGCAAGATGAATCTTGCGGCGCTGGTCACTTTATCGCTCGTTTATCAATATCTTTGAGTGTCTTGTGCCGCACGCCCGCGTTGATCTTCATCAGGTCGGGTTCGGTGTGGACGAGGTCGAGGACGTCCTTCCAGGTAAAGTCATCCCGTCCGTCGAAGCGACTGTAGATCTGGCGCATAAATTCCAGGTCCTCGGGCGTGTCCACCGTCCAGCGGTAATCGCCGAAGTCGGT
>DKTP01000097.1:0-4693 GCA_002473085.1 Anaerolineales bacterium UBA7227 | reverse complement strand
GTTCGGTTTTCAGTTGTCAGTTCCACGCCTTCATAGAAAAACGGCATGACGTGCTCGCGGTGCTGCGGCTCTTTCGCTTCCTTCCAGGCGCGTTCCAATGCGGCGAAGGTACAGACTTCGGCGTCGAGGCCGATGGGATAAGTGCGCGTCCACGGCGGCGGAAGTCGGTTCGCGGCGAAGTCGAATTCGGGTGGCGAGTGACGGGTGACGAGGGTCACGGCGTCGTCGATCAAGCCGGGATCAATGACCGGACAATCCGCGGTGACGCGGACGACGACCTCCGCCCTCGCTTCTTTCGCGGACTGGTAGTAGCGGTCCAGCACGTCGTAGAGAGAGCCGCGCGCGAGGGGGATTCCGCTCCAGTCGCAGTACTCCGCGACCGGGTCGTCGGACGCGTCGGTCGTCGTGGCGAAGACCGTCTCGGAGAGAGTCCGCGCGCGCGCGGTCCGCGCGTAGACGCGGGCCAGCATGGGCTGTCCGGCGATGTCCGCGAGGATTTTTCCCGGCAGCCGGGACGAGGTCATCCGCCCCTGGATGATGGCGACGACGCGGGTCACGAATGTCCGAGCGGGTCGGTGTCGGAGTTGTTGGCGGGCGGGACAGGAGAGGCCGGCGCGGGGGACGGCGGCGCGGCGGGCGCGGGCTTCAGCAGTTCGCTCAGCCTGGTCCTGTGGTCTTCCAGTTCCTTTTCGAGCGCGCCGATGCGCTTCCGATTCCCCGATGCGCGGAAGGAGTTTTTGACCAGCGACGGCGCGGCGAACAGCCAGCCGACGATGATGCCGATCAGGAGAGTCGCGATGATGACGAGCGAAAGCGGGGCGCTATCAATCTTCCATGCAAAGAAGGTGATGCTCACGACAACCGGGTTTTGCCACGCGAAAATAACCGCGACGACGGCGATGAGCAGGGCAAGGATCAGATATACGACAGCCATGGTTCCTCCAATTCGATATGTACGCGCCTATTTTACTTCGCTTCGGCCTCGGACGGAATTGGGAGCGGCGTGACGAATCCCCTGGCGCGGAATTTCTCCACGTAGCCGCGCACCGTCCAGTAATCGAGGCCGACCTGTTCGGCGATGTCGAAGACGGTGTGCTGACCCTCGAAGCGCATCATGATCTTTTCGATGGCGCGGTTGAGCGCCCAGTCCTCGCGCCAGTCCACCCACAGGCCGTTGCCGCTGAGGAAGACGGGGCCGCGGAAAGTCCGTTTCGGGATGTAGTTCGTCGCGTAGACGCGGACGATGCGCTCGGCCGCGTCCGCCGCGTCGAGGAGCATGTCTTCGTGGATGATGTCGAGATTGTCGTCGCTGGTGTGGTACTCGTCGTAGGGCCAGCGGTTGAGCGAGATGCACGGCACGTTGACGCCCGGCCCGTTGACGACGCGTTCGTCGTTGGCGGGCGCGGCGGCAAAGTCGCGCTCGTCGTGAGCCGTATTGCGTAATTGGTAATTGGTAATTCGGTCGAGCAGGTGATTGTGCTGGCGGGTGTGATGCCAGACGATCTTGTTGCGGTTGCCGGTCATCTCCAAAAAGATTCCGCCGCGCAGGTTTTGGATGAGGTCTTCATTGCGTGAGAGCCAGACAATGGAGCCGATGGTTTCGGGGCCGAACCAGAAGTGGACGCTCATCGAACCCGCGGGCAACGGATTCTCGGCGAGACGCCGCGCTAGTTCGATGGCGCTGACGACGCCCGAGCCGTCGTCGTTAGCCTGCATGGGATGGCAGGTATGCGCCAGGATAAGGATTTCGCCCGCGGCGGGATTCGCTCCGCCCTCGGGATGGACGACGGCCGTCGCGACTTTGAATCCACGCGCCGGGTCGGTCGCGAATTCGGAGCGGATGACGGCGCGGTATGTTTTGTCGCGCGGCAGTTTGTCGAAGAGATTTTTCGGGAGGCAGAAGCCCCAGTCCCGCTCGTAATATTTGAACACCCAGGGGACCGCGTGCGGGCGTTTCTCGTTGAAATATAAATGCGGCTGGAGTTCATCGAAGGTCAGCGCCGCGTCCACCGGCAGGGAATACGAGACGATGTGCAGCGGATTGTCCTTGAAGTCCACGATCCGCTCGCCGCCCTCGATTTCCAAATATGCCTCGTGGACGGCGTAGCGTTCGGGGACCTGCCACGTCCACGCTTTTTCGAGGGGCGCGTACGTCTCGATAGTGTAGTTGGACGAATCGGGCATGTACGCGCCGATGATTCTCAGCGTCTTGTCCTGGTCGTCCGAGGCGAGAGTGCGATGGAGGGGGAAGAATTCGGCGAGGATGGATTTGAGGGAGGAGGAGGGATTCATATCGTCTTTATCGGTTATGAATATTGCCACGGATGATGCGTGCGCGTATTATCAAAATCGTCCAGCCACCGATTGCTGGACGATTTCATCATCAAGCCTTTCCGTGCTTTTCCAACCAACGTTTGAAGGAGTCGGGATGTTCCGTGGAACGTTTTCCAAGCAACAGACCTTCCACGCCAATATCCTCGTCGAGGTCGGGCCAGGTCAAGCCGTACCCCGCGCCAGAAATTTCGACATTGGCGCGTTCGGCAGGAGTTCCGTGCGCGAGGCGCGGATACCAACCAATGGGAACCGAAACCGTGCGCCCGTCTTCGAGGTCAACGGAGAGAGTGTCGTCTGTGACCGTCGCTTTGGTCGCCCTAGGAAGAGCGAACGTTACCACTGCAGAAAGCGTCCCATTCATTTCTCAAAGTCTCCAAGTTTTCAACCATGATCCGTTCGATGCCGCGCAATTCCTTTCGACTATAACCGTGATTTTCTGCCAACGCGATCGGATCAAGCCAGAATTTTGCGCTCATGCCGCCGCGGTCCACGTGCATGTGCCGCGGCTCGACGCAATCGTAAGAGTAGAAGTAAAAACGATAGCCTCCGATTCGCAAAGCGATTGGCATTAGACTTTCTCCTTTGAATCGGAACGGCGACATGGGGCATTCATATTTTACTCCACTGCTCCCTACTCATCTACTTTCTAATCATCTCAATACTTCGGTTCTTCGATGTAATGCAACTTCTCAGGATGCTCGCGAACGATAACGGACATATTATCGTAAAAATCGTTTGCCGTGGCGAAATGCACTTTTGCCGCGCCGACCTGGATTTCCTTGATGACGCCCGCCGCCAGCAACTCGTCCATGCCGGGGTTGATGTACGTCTTCACGCGGTCGTTCAGGCGCACGAACATCGAGTAGGTCTTGATCCTCGGCGCTCGGTCGTAGCCCACGTAGATTCCCGAAAACTCCTTCACGCGGCGATAGTCGCAGCCCACATTGTATTCGATGTAATGGTGCATCGAAAACGTGCTGTTGAAGTCCAGTCCGATGCTGATGATCGTCCCGTTGATCTTGTGGAACAGCGCGAAGGCCGAGTTCGGTCCGTATGCTTCCACGTCCTCGGCCGCGGCGAACTCGTCCGCGCGGGCGCCCCAGACGGAGAACGAATAGATGGGATGCGGGGTCCGCTTCGCGTCGGGGCGGAGGCGGGCCAGTTCGGTGATCATCCCCATCTTCGAGGGCGTCTCCAGCACGTCGAAGTAATGCGTCTCCGTCCACGACTGAAAATTGAATGCGGGGAACAACACCGTGCCGCGCTCCCCCGCCAGTTCGCGCATCACGTCAATGACGGTCTCCGCGCCGCCCTCCACGCCGCCGAGAGATTTGTACGAGGTGTGGACGAGGATTGTGTCGCCGGGTTTGACGCTGGTTTGGCGGAAACCGTCGAGTAGTTGTTTATGATTGAGCATGACTATTTCCTTCCGAGTTTGACGGTCTGCTCGTACGCGACGAGTAACTGACCGAAATTTTTCTTCCAATCGGCTCGCTTCTCCGCTGACTTTCGGGCGGACTCGCCCAGCGCGGGCAGTTTCTCCCTTTGAGCGAGCGCGGCCAGGATCTTCGCGGCGAGCGCGTCCGCGTCCCCGTCGGGAAAGAGCCAGCCGTTGACGCCGTCCGCGACCCACTCCTTGTTGGCGGGGATGTCCGAGACGAGGCACGGAAGTCCGCACGCCAGCGCCTCCATCAGCGAGACGGACGAACCGTCCACGTGCGAGGGCGAGACGTAGAGGTCGGTCATGTTGTAAAAACGCGGCAACTCCTTCTGTGAGATCGTCCCTGGCATGACGACGCGGTCCAGCGTTCCACCGCGTTGCAGGATCTGACGGATGGTCTGCGCCTGGGATCCGCCGTTGAGGAGCATCAAGTCCACGTCTGGATTCTGCTGCGCGACTTTCACAAAGGCGCGGGCGAGGATGTCCACTCCGTAGCGCGGCTCCCAGGAACGGTTGCAGAAGATGGTAAATCGGTAATTGGTAACTGACAATTGGCGATTGGAGATCGGCGTGAAATGTTGAAGGTCAACGCCCCAGGGAAAGACGACGGTTCGCTCGGGATTCATTCCATATTTCACCGCTTTATCTCTTGTCACATTAGCGTCACTTGTAAAGTATGTCGAGTTACGTAATACGTAATACGTAATACGTTCCATCCACTTGCTCTTGTGGACATCGTCCATCAAGTCAAAGCCCCACGACATGGTCAGAATCGGGCGAAAGCCTGAAAGCGCTGCGATGAACGCGCAAGTCTGGATCGGTCCCGCGTGGATGAGGTCGGGTTGGATGCGCTTGACCACGCGGCGGAAGTCCATGACCAGTTTTGGCAGGTCACGCCAGCGGAATTCGTCCCGCCCG
>DKTP01000095.1:4736-4857 GCA_002473085.1 Anaerolineales bacterium UBA7227 | reverse complement strand
AGTAGAACTTCGGGATTCCACGCATCTTATGGAAGAAAAACGCTCGCCCAACAAATGGCAGACCCTCCTCCGCTGGCTCGTCCCGCTCGGATTGATCGGCTTCCTGCTGAGCCGCGTCCGC
>DKTP01000095.1:2996-4652 GCA_002473085.1 Anaerolineales bacterium UBA7227 | reverse complement strand
GAGCCGCGTCCGCTGGGACGAGATCCTGCCTCTCCTGGCGCGCGTCTCGTGGGCGAGTTTGCTGGCATCCGTGCTGGCGTTTCTCCTCTCCCAATTCATCATCGCCGTCCGCTGGCAATATCTCCTGCGCGTACAGGAGATTCGCATTCCGCTGGCAAGGTTGACCTGGCTCACGCTGATCGGCGCGTTTGCTTCGAATTTCCTGCCGACCACAGTGGGCGGAGACGTGGTCAGGATGGCGGCGGTGACGCAGGGACAGCCCAAACGCGCGGCGGCGGTCGCGTCGGTGGCGGCGGATCGGCTCTTCAACCTCGCGGCCATGTTCCTCTGGCTGCCGTCCGCGCTGGCGCTGGGGACGTGGAACGCGCCCATCGAAGCGGGAGCCGCCTCGATGTCCATGCTGACGCGGACGCCGTTCGTCGAAAAGACCTGGGCGCGCCTCAAGCGCGTCTTCGAGGCGGGACGCGCCTGGTTCACGTCGCCGCGCACGGTCGTCGTCGCGCTGGCGCTTTCGTGGCTGTCCATCGGCGCCTCATTCGTCTCGTTTTGGATCGTGACGCTGGCGCTGGGCATTTCGGTTTCGTTCTGGCAAGCCGCAGGCGCGGCGGCGCTCGCGTATTTCGCGGCCCTCCTGCCGATCTCTGTGAACGGGCTGGGACTGCTCGAAGGGAGCGTGACCGCGCTGCTCATAACGCAGGGCGCGTCGCTTGAACAGGCTGTCGCCGCGGCGGTGTTGATCCGATTCGTGACGCTGGCGGCGAGTTTGCCCGGCGGCGCGCGTTTATTGTGGCAGCGCGATTTGCTGGCAAAAGCGCGCCGCGAACTGTGAGCGGGAAATTCTGATACACTTGGCGGGTGAATTCCCAAGTCCACGCGATAGAGATCGCGTCCTGCGCAAATCTTAAATTTCAAACTGGAGAATCTATGACCGACCGAAAATCCGAGAGCGGCGAGTATTGGGACAAGCACGTGGTCTCATGGGAAGCCGCCACGTACTACACCGACAAAAACATGCCGAAGCCGACTGCGTGGGATCGTTTCTCGACGTTGTTCCGCGGCGCGTCGCTCTACGACCGTATGACGTTTGCCATCGAGCTGCTCAAACCCTACCTCGACGGTTTGACCGTGCTGGACGTGGGCTGCGCCTCGGGACGTTTCGCGGACATGCTGCTGGACGCGGGCGCGGCGCGCGTCGTCGGCGTGGACATCTCGGAGGAGATCGTCCGCATCGCCAACGAGCGACGGCTCGCGGGTCCAAACAAGGACCGCCTGGAATTCTTCGCGGCGGACCTCGCCAAGCCCGCGAATCTCCCGCGAGTGGATCTGGTCGCCAGTCTCGGTGTCATCGAATACTTCGACCGCGACGATATGAAGACCTTTCTCAACAACACGAAGGCGAAATATTTTTTTCACGATTTCCCCGATGTGGCGCGCACGACCAACTGGCTGCTGTGGTGGATGAGACAGGTGTACATCCGCGTCAACAGATGTCCTGGCGTGTATCTCTACAAGCGCGATGAATTTACCGATCTGGTTCGGCAGGCTGGCTTCGAGGGCGATGTCTGGTACGTGCGGCGTTCGATCTTCCACTACGCGTCCAATTTGCCGCGGAAACACGAATAAGCGCGAATGAACACGAATAGGCACGAATGAGCG
>DKTP01000095.1:0-2873 GCA_002473085.1 Anaerolineales bacterium UBA7227 | reverse complement strand
ACGAATGAGCGCGAATAGGCGTGAGCGAGTATGGAAAATTTGTGATGGATTAAGTCATCTTTTGCATGAAGGATTATCATGACCCTTGTAACCGACGCGACTGGCAATGATTTGACGCGTATTCTCATTGGCTTGGCGATGGAAGTCCACAACGAGATTGGCCCAGGGTTCAAGGAGGATGTGTACGAAAAAGCAATGGCTTTCAAGATCAAGAAAAGATCTATTGAGGTCGAGCGTCAATACAAATTCATTGTTGAATATGAAGGAGAACAGGTAGCAAGTTTTGAGTTGGATTTGTTCGTTGCCAAACTGGTCGTTGTGGAAATTAAGGCCTTTGCGAGACCGCTCTCCAGACGCGAAGCGACGCAGACCATCAACTACCTGAAAACCACCGGAGCGCCTGTCGGCCTTCTTTTCAATTTTGGCCGCTCACGATTGGAATTTCGCCGCCTCTTTCCAGGCAAAGCCACAAAACTCACCCACCGCCCCATCAACGCTCCCGATTCCGAGAAATAAAATTCTCCCGCGTATCCATGTCCCATTCGCGCACACCCGCTCCCATTCGCTCTTATTCGTGTCCATTCGTGTATATTCGTGAATATTCGTGACCATGCCTCGAAAACTCCTCTGCATCACCATTGACATCGAAGCGGACTACGCCAACACGCAGGGACACACGCGGCTCTTCGAGGAACCCGCGCTGTTCGAGCGTTACGTGGACCTGATCCGCCGCGCGGGCGTGAAGGTGACGGGCTTCCTCGTCACATCCATTTTGACGCGCTACGGCGAGGGGATTCGCAAATTGGAGCGCGAGATCCCCATTGAGTTCGCGCTCCATTCGCACCATCACAACACCGAGACCAGCGGCGACCGCGATGAGATTCAACTGGCGCAGAAAACCTTCCGCGAGTTTTTCGGCAAAGAAGCCGTCGGCTATCGCGCGCCCATCGGCGCGATCTCGCGCGAGGGCATCGGTCATCTGATGGACCTCGGCCTCCGCTACGACGCCAGCGTGTTCCCGTCCATCCGTCCCGGCAAAAACGGCTACTGGAATACGCACATGCCCATCGAGCCGTTCCGCGTGACGCGCGGGGACGATTCCATCCTCGAATTTCCATTCCCCGCGCTGCCCGCGCTTCGACTGAACTTCGGCCTGCCGTGGATCAAACTCTACGGGCTGGGACTCTCGTCCGCGCTGATGCGCCTCTTCCCTCCGCCCTCGGTGATCGCCTTCACCACCCACGCGCACGACCTCTACGCGCCGCATCTCTCCGACGGCGTGACCGCCCTCGAAAAGCGCGCCCTGCTTCGCAACAGCGAGCGCGGCTTCGACATCCTCGAGACCATGATCGCCCGTTTCAAAAATATGGGCTACGAATTTGCCTTTATGAGCGAGATTTGCGACTACGTGGATTCGCTCCCCAACCTGCCGTCCATGCCGCTGGACGAGTGGCGGTATTATCTCTTCAAGGATTTTCCCTGGCGGAAAAATCTCCGAAAGGACTCCGGGAGTACGCCCGCCTCGGACTGAACCTGCGCGTCGTCCAGCGCCGACGGAGCCGATCAGCAAAGAGACTGTCCGTTTGACGCGGACAGTCTCTTTTCATTTGACATCTTGTTACTTCACAACGACTTCGACCGAATCCAACGCGAGGATGGAGCCGTCCGCCGCGCTCAGATCCGCGATCACGATGCGGATGCGTCCCGCTGGGAAGGCGCTCACATCCAGCGTGGCCGTGAATGTGCCGGCCGCGCCGAAGTCGGGGGCGTTCACCATGATCGGAGCGACGGTCAATTCGTTGCCCTGCGCGTTATACACGTGGAGCGTCAGCGTGTTCTCGAACGGCGCGATGGTTACCGCGCCCGCCAGGGTTATCTGCCCCGTGACCTCCGCGCCAGCGGAGGGCGACTCGATGGCGATGGCGCGTTCCTGTCCGCTTGGCAGGCGGGTGGTCGCGCGGACCAGCGTCAGGGAGAGGCCGCTCAGCTTGTACGCGCGCGTCGCCGTCCACTCCGGACAGCAGGCGGGATCGTTCGGCCCGTGGAGAACCGCGTCGAGATAGATGAGTCCGTTTTGGATTTTCAGCGCGTTGATCTTCGGACGGTCGTCTATCATGGTCGAGGCCGCGTGACGCGAGAGTCCGCCCTCGTTCAAGACCGCGTTCAGCGAGACGAAGACGCCCGTCCCGCCGTAGTTTTCCGCGATCAACACGGCCGCGTCGTCCACGCCGTCGCCGTTCAAGTCGCCGAACGCGTAGGTGTCCAGCAGCGAAACATCCGCGTAGCCGGTCACCGAGGGATCGCCGCCGAAGGCATATTTGCCGTCCACGAATTTGTAGGAACGGATCGCGCCGTCAAAGCCGGGCAGGATGTACTCCGCGTTGCGGAGCGCGTCCGCCGTCAACGCGGGGACGACGGGAGTCTCCGGCGTCGGGTAGACGTAGAGGGTGGGCGTCGGGGTGAGGCCGAAGATCGAGGCGGGCGAGCAGGCCGAGGTCAAGAGAAGAAGCGAGAGGGCGAGCAATAGTCTTTTCACAGTGTCTCCCAGGAATCCGAAAGTTCTACTTTCGGAAGTCTGTCCCAAAGCAGGACTTCGGGATTCCGTGACGTGTCCTTTATCCCATCCACTCGAAGATCGTCGCTTCGCCCTGACCGACGCCGACGCACAAAGTGGCAAGTCCGTACTTCACTGGCTTGCCCGCTTTGGCGCGCAGGCGCATTTCGTGGACGAGGGTGGCGGCGAGGCGCGCGCCCGAACAGCCGAGCGGATGGCCGATGGCGATGGCGCCGCCGTTCACGTTGACGAGTTCGGGGTCCACGCCGAGGTCTTCGATGACCGCGAGCGCCTGGACGGCGAAGGCTTCGTTGAGTTC
>DKTP01000092.1 GCA_002473085.1 Anaerolineales bacterium UBA7227 | reverse complement strand
CGCGGACTGCGCGCCGCCCTCGGCGGCGTGGACAGCCTCATCCACCTCGCCAGCGCCGAGAGCTACGGCAACCGCGGCGACCTGTTCGCCACTGACATCGAAGGCACGCGCAACCTGGCCGAGGCCGCCGCCGACGCGGGCGTGAAACGCTTCCTCTACGTCAGCCATCTCGGCGCGGACCGCATGTCGGCCTTCGCGGTCCAAAAGGCCAAAGGCATCGCCGAGGAACACATCCGCCGCTCCGGCGTCCCGTATACGATCCTGCGGTCGTCCATCGTCTTCGGGCCGGAAGACCGCTTCACGGTCCCGTTGACGCGGCTCCTGCGCGCCGCGCCCGGCCTGTTCCCCCTCCCCGGCGGCGGACGCGCGGTCATCCAGCCGCTGTGGATCGAGGACCTCGTCACCTGCATCCTGTGGGCATTCGAAAATCCCGAAATGGAAAACCAGACTTACGAGATCGGCGGGAGCGAATATTTTTCCCTCCGCCAGGCGGTGGAGACGCTCATGGAGGTCAACCAGCGCCGGCGGATCGTCGTCCCGCTTTCGATGCCCATCATGCGCGCGCTGCTCATCCTGCTCGACGCCATGTTTCCCGCCTTCCCGTTTTCGTCCTACACGCTGGATTACTTTTCCCTCAATCGCACCTGCCCCGTGGACAACCTGACGCGCGTCTTCGGCTTGATGCCCGCCCGCTTCACCTACCGACTCGAATACCTGCGCCGCGTCCCGTGGACACAGCGTCTCTCGCGCTGGACTTCCGCACAGTCCAAAAAATACGCCGAGAAACTGCGCGAACGCTTCCCCTCGCTGCGACCGCCGGAGTAGGCGAAATCGGCGCTTTTCCATAGTTGCCCTCTGATTCCAACAATGACCATCCGCCTCCTCGAAACCCCCGATGAAATGGCCGCCATCGAAGAACTCCAGCGGCAGGTCTGGCCTGGCAGCGAGACCGAGGTGGTCCCCGCGCATTTGCTCATCGCCGCCGTCCACAACGGCGGGCTCGTCCTCGGCGCGTTCGAGGGAGAGAAAATGGTCGGTTTCCTCTTCGGCTTTCCCGGTTTCGAGTCCCTGCCCGACGGCCCGCGCGCCAAACACTGCTCGCACATGCTCGGCGTCCTCGAGTCGCACCGCGACCTGGGCCTCGGCTTCCTCCTCAAACGCGCCCAATGGCAGATGGCGCGCCAACAGGGACTCGACCACGTCACGTGGACGTACGACCCGCTCCTCAGCCGCAACGCCCATCTCAACATCGCAAAACTCGGCGCGGTCTGCAGCGCCTACCTGCGCTCGCAATACGGCGACATGCGCGACGGCCTCAACGCCGGACTCCCCTCCGACCGCTTCCATGTGGATTGGTGGATTCGCACTCGCCGCGTCGAACGCCGCCTCGGCAAACGGTCACGCGGGACCCTCGGCCTGCTCCACTTTCAACAGGCGGAGACCCAGCCTCTTCACGTCCCCATCGCCCGCGCCGACGGATTCCTTCAGCCGCCCGAACATTTCTCCCACCCCGACGGACGCCTCGCCCTCGTCGAAATTCCGTTCGACTTCATGGCGCTCAAATCCGCCGACCTCGCCCTCGCCCGCGACTGGCGCTTCTTCACCCGCGAACTCTTCGAGACCTGCTTCGGCGCAGGTTACCTCGTCACCGACTTTGTCCTCGACCGCGGCCAGAGCTTCTACGTCCTCGCCGACGGCGAATCCACGCTGGGAAACGTACTTTGACCATGCCGCCCGCCCTCTCCAACCGCTGGGCTGTCGAGGCCCTCATCCAAAGTCACAACCACGTCTATCGGACGGCGTATCGTACCCGCCATGAAGACTTGGACGGCGTGAGCGTCTCGTATTACAAGAACCGCGTCCCCGGCATCCCCTTCCAATTGGAATTCATGGCCGTGGAACAGGATCCGGTCGTCGTGGCGGGACGCGTCAACTCCTATCCCAAAAAGCCGGGCGAGGCGTACATCCTCGATGTGTTCCACGAAAGACCCGCCGAACCCGAATTGAAACTCCAATACGAGGGACTCGGCTACGAGTTCATCGAGACCACCCTGCTGCTGGGACTGTCTCTCCCCGTCAAAACGCCGCGCGGCTGGACGCACGTCCACAAGATCGCCTCCGCCGAGGAGATCGAGTTCGTCAATCAGGGATTGGCCGCGGGCGGGGAGCGCATCCCGCCGCAGGTTTGGGGCGACGCGCAGATCGTCAACTTCTACGCCCAACTCGAACACCGCGCCGTCGGCTGGGCGCAACTTGTCACGGCTAGCGAGGGAGTCGGCTGTCTCAACCAGTTATACACGCTGCCCATTTATCGTCAGCGCGGCATCGGGACGCGGATGCTGCGCCGCGTCCACCAGGAAGCCAATCACCTCGGCCTGCGCCGCATGATCCTGCTCGCCTCTGAAATGGGGATGGGACTCTTTCGCCGCGCGGGGTACGTCCCGTTGGCGTATCTTTCCGTGTTCAAACCCCGCTGAACAAAGAGACGGCTCAAAGGAGCCGTCTCTTTGCGTTGGATGAAATGTGGCGGAAACGCCGAGGTTCACCTCCGGGTGGAAGTCTGTTCGCCGAGGCCGCGGGCCGTCATCCCAACAGGATGGTAGGTCGGCTCGGCGCTCGCGGGAGTCCGCAGGTTGGCGGGAGCCGCAGGGACAGGCCGCGGCGCGGGGCGAATATACGTCGGGACGGGGCGCGGCGCGGGACGCGGCTGGGGCCGCGGCTCCTCAACCGGCGCGGCCGGCCGACTGTAGGAACGATACGATTGACGCGCGTCCGCCGAGGAGAACAGGCGGTCGCCCGCGATGGAGAACGTCCCGATGATGAGGACGCGAATCAGCCAGACCATCGCGGCGACGAAGATCGGAACGCCGCGCGTGACTGTGGCGGCCCCAAGCAGGGCGGAGCCGGCAGTCTGGTGGTTGGCGACCGCCACCGACACGCCCCACCACGTCAATACGGCGTTGAAGGCCGCGGCCAGAAGCCATGCGCCGAAGAGATACCAGACCTCGGCCGGCTCGTTGCGTCCCTGTTCTGGGGTGAAGATGCGGGCGATGCCGGCGAAGTCCATCCCGCAGAAGGCCAGCGCGAGGATGGTGGACCAGCGCATATCGGCGAACGTGATGTTCCCCAGCATATCCTGCAAGGCGAATTGGGTGGTGCTAAAATTGAATATCTCGAAGGAGAGCAATGCCGCCGCGAGGATCAGGGCAAAAACGGCGCCGCGTTTCAGGGAGACGTTTCTGAGCAGGGGCGTCAATTCCAATTTGAGGCTACGGTTCATGGGAAACTCCTTTGGGGCAATCCTGCCAAAGAGGGACGATGTCAACAGTATAGAACGAATGTTCTAATTTGTCAATGATTCTTTTTGACTTTAATTTGCTCCCGTTTCTTTGTTGACAGCCCCTCCGCGCAAATGTAGAATACGTTCATTCCATTTCACAGGAGAAAGATTATGCTCAAGGAATTCAAGGATTTTATCATGCGCGGCAACGTGCTGGACCTGGCCGTGGCGGTCATCATCGGCGGCGCGTTTGGGAAGATCGTCGCCTCGCTGGTCAATGACGTGATCATGCCGTTCATCGGCATCCTGATGGGCGGGATCAGTTTCACCAGCCTCGAAGCGACCGTTGGGACGGCTGTGGTCAAGTATGGCATATTCATCCAAACCATTGTGGATTTTCTCCTCGTGGCGTTTGTGGTGTTCCTCATCGTCAAGGCCGCCAACTCGCTGAGGAAGCCCGCGCCTGCCGCCGAGCCGACCACCAGGGAATGTCCGCGCTGCTTCTCGACCATCCACCTCAAAGCCACGCGCTGCCCGAACTGCACTTCGGAACTCTAATTGTTGGATGATTGGCGAGTAGAGAGCAGCCTCGCAGACTGCTCTCTACTCTCTTTTCTCTACTCTCTTTATCATGGATTTCCTCGACAAACTCAACGCCCAACAACGCAAAGCAGTGACGGCTGGACGCGGCCCCGTCCTCGTCCTGGCGGGACCTGGCTCGGGCAAAACGCGCGTCCTCACTCAGCGCGTCGCCTGGCTGATCGCGTCCGAGGGAGTCCGTCCCTACCAGATCCTGGCGGTGACGTTCACCAATAAAGCCGCGCGCGAGATGGAGTCCCGCGTCCAATCCCTGCTCGGCGAGGACGCCACACAAGGGATGATGCTGGGAACCTTCCACGCCATCTGCGCGCGCCTGCTGCGGCGCGAGGCTGAGCTCCTGCCTGTGGAGAGCAACTTCGTCATCTTCGACGCCGACGACCAGGAGCGGATCGTCAAAAGCATCATCAAAGAATTTAACCTCGACGACAAACGCTTCCGCCCCGCGTCCGTCCACGCTTCGATCTCGAAGGCGAAGAATGATTTGATCGGCGCGGACGATTACCCGATCACGAATTACCGCGACGAAGTCGTCAAGCGCATCTTCGTCGAATATCAAAAACGCCTCGTCGCCAGCAACGCGGTGGACTTCGACGACCTGCTCGTCTACACCGCGCGCCTGCTGGAGGACAATCCGTCCGTGCGAGAGAAATACGCGCGGCGATTCGTCCACGTGTTGGTGGACGAATTCCAAGATACGAACCTCGCGCAATATACATTGGTCAAGCATCTCTCGTCCGCGCATAAAAATATTTTTTGCGTTGGCGATCCAGATCAGTGTTTCCCTACTGGCGCGCAAATTTCCACTCCGTTGGGAAAGCGAGCAATCGAAACCATCGAAACGGGAGACATCGTTTTCGCCGCCAACGGCTTCGGCATGATGTCGGCGTCGCGCGTCGCACATGTCGGCAGGAGATATTTCAACGGCGATCTGGTCAAAGCGACGACCAAAAACGGAAACTCTTTCACGGTTACGCCGAATCACATTATCTTTGCGTCGCCCGTTCAAGACGATCTCCGTATCTCTGCGTCTCCGCGGTTGGAATCGTCGGGGCTAAAACCACCGCCTCAGTTCGTGGAAGCCCTGCGGGCTGACGCGCCCGAGTCGGATTCATCCGACTTCCGTGCGCTGAGGCGAGGGATTCATCCCCCCGCCGAGTCCGCCAATCAAAGCGTAAATCTCTCGACAACTTCATCCCCATCAGGCGCGTTTCTCGCGAACAACCCCTCGCGCGAATTCTTCCTTCTCCCAGCCGACGCCCTCATCCCATCCATGATAGTCGCCGTTGAAAAAGATGGGACGATCATCGAGGATGAAATCATCGAAATCGCCCGCGAGCCATACAGCGGAATCGTCTACGACTTCGAAGTTGAAAACCTCCATAACTATATCGTGGGTGGGATCGTCGTCCACAACTCCATCTATCGCTGGCGCGGCGCGGACTGGCGCAACGTCCAACGATTCGAAGCGGACTTCCCCGACGCGCAGGTGATTCTCCTGGAGCAAAACTATCGCTCGCGGCAAAACATCCTCGACGCGGCCATGTCGGTCATTGACCGCGCCCAGCATCGCCGCAAGAAAAAACTCCACACCGAGCGCGGCGCGGGCGAGAAGATCTTCTTCTACGAAGCGCCCGACGATTACGCCGAAGCCTCCTTCGTCGTGGACACCATCGCCCAACTCGTCGCGTCGAAACAACTCGAGCCAGGCGACTGCGCGGTGATGTATCGCACCAACGCCATGTCCCGCCTGCTGGAGGAAGCCTTCCTCGCCGCGCGCCTGCCCTATCGCCTCGTCGGCGCGCAGCGCTTCTACGGACGCCGCGAAGTGAAAGACATCGTCTCCTTCCTGCGCCTCGTCCACAACCCCGCCGACGAAGCCAGCCTCGACCGCGTCATCAACGTGCCGAAGCGCGGCATCGGCGACAAGGCGCTGTCCACCCTCCACATGGCGGCGCGGCAGGCGAACCTCTCCGCGGGGACCGTCCTGCTCGACCTGGCGCGCGGCTCGGCCTCCCCGTTCTGGGATCAGTTCACGGGACGCGCCGCGCTTCCCCTCGCGGACTTCGGCGCGACTCTCGCCAACTGGAAAGCGGCCGCGCCCGCCCTCACCGTCCCCGAACTCTTCGACCGCATCGTCAACGACCTCAACTATAAAGACTACATTGACGATCAAAGCGAGGAGGGCGCGGACCGCTGGGAAAACGTGCAGGAACTCAAACGCCTCGCGCTCGACTATGCCACGCGCACGCTCGAAGAATTCCTCGAAAACATCGCGCTCGTCTCCGACCAGGACACCATCGCGGACGGCAACGTCCCCACGCTGCTCACCCTCCACGCCGCCAAGGGGCTGGAATTCGGCGCGGTCTTCATCGTCGGCCTCGACGACGGCATCCTGCCGCACAGCCGCTCGTTCGACGAACCCGAAGCGATGGAGGAGGAACGCCGCCTCTTCTACGTCGGCATCACGCGCGCCAAAGACAGACTATACCTGCTCCGCGCCGTCCAACGCGGCGGACGCGGCTACAGCGAAGAACAACTCCCCTCGCGCTATTTGGATGACCTGCCCGCCGACCTGATTCAGGGACGCTCGCGCACGGGACGATCCCTGCGTCCGCGCGAGACTCACACGACCTGGGCGCGTCCATCCGAACCTCGCGCGGCGCGCGTCGTCGAGACGCGTTTCCGCGCCGGGACGCGCGTCCAGCACGCGGCCTGGGGCGAGGGCATCGTCCTCGACTCGCGCATTGACGGCGACGACGAACTCGTGGACGTGGTCTTCGAGTCGGTCGGAATCAAACGTCTCGCCGCGAGCCTGGCGAATTTGAAGATCGTCTAACTCCGTCCGCGCGCGGCTGGCTGGAAGCGTGGAACTATGCTGCGGCTCCTCTACTTTGTCTACAATCTATACATCTTCATCTTCCGCCCGGTGACGGTCGGCGTGCGCGTGATCCTGGCAAAGGAGGGACGCGTCCTCCTCGTCCGCCACACGTATCGGGGCGGATGGCATCTGCCGGGCGGAGGCATCCAGCGCCGCGAAACCGTCGAAACAGCCGCCCGCCGCGAGGTCCGCGAAGAAGCGGGCGCGGAAGTGGGCAAGGTCCAGCTTGTGGGAGTCTATTCCAACCTGGAGGGTTACGCCAGCGGACACAACATCCTGTTCGCCAGCGAGGATTTTGAGATTGTCGGCAAACCGGACCGCGAGATCGCCGAGGCGCGCTTCTTTGCGCGGGACGAACTGCCTCCCGACATGTTCGCCGGGCACCGCCGAAAAGCGGAGGAATACCTGGACGGCGAAATCCCGTCGAACACGGGCGCCTGGTGAAAGCGGAGGGGACACGCGGCGCGTCTTGACCGAATCGCCCGCGCGCCATAGAATGGTTTCATTCATTAACTATTAAGTGAATTATCTTTTTGGAAGGACGAACCATGCCCGCATCCGAGCGCCTGCGCGAGCGAACGATTGACCGTTTTTGGGAGACCATCCCCCCGCTGTGGGGCAGCATCCGCGCGCGCATCCGCGCCACGGCGGCGGAGCGCTTCGGCATCACGGTCGAACAGTTCCACGCGTTGCGTTACGTCCGCAGCGGGCCCAACTCGATGGCCGAACTCGCCGCCGCGAAGAACATCAGCCGTCCCGCCACCAGCCAGGCCGTGGACGTGCTGGTTAAAAAGGGACTGGTGGCGCGCGTCCAGAACGCGGCCGACCGCCGCGTGGTGGACCTGACCCTCACCGACGAGGGCAACGCCCTGCTCGACGCCATCTTCAAAGAGACGCGCGGCTGGATGAAGGAGCGCATGAAGTCTCTCAGCGCGGCAGACCTGGAAACCGTCTCGCAGGCGATGGAAGCGTTGAAGAGGATGACGGAAGAGTAGCCCATGAAAATCCCCGTCCCCGAAAAATCCGAGGCTCTGCCCGGGCCGGCGCCGATCGACGCGACGGTGAGCAGGAGCGGCGCGTCCACTTTTTCCGCCCTGAAGCATCGCAATTTCCAATTGTATTTTGGCGGACAGCTGGTCTCCAACATCGGCACGTGGATGCAGACCGTGGCGCAAGGCTGGGTGGTTTACCAGATCGGCCGCTCCGAGATAACGCTGGGACTGGTGGCGTTTGCCTCCGCCATCCCGGTGCTGATCGCTTCTCCCTGGGCGGGCGTGCTGGTGGACCGCATGTCGCGGCAGAAACTTTTGATGCTGACCCAGGCAGGCGCGATGATCCCGGCCTTCAGCCTGGCCGCGCTCACGTTCGCGGACGTCTTGCAGGAATGGCACGTGATCGCGCTGGCGGCCCTGCTGGGACTCGTCAACGCCTTCGACGCGCCCGCCCGCCAGACATTCGTCTCCGAGATGGTCGCCCGCGAAGACCTGCCCAACGCCATCGCCCTCAATTCGATGGTGACCAACAGCGCCCGCGTCATCGGGCCCGCGCTCGCGGGACTCGCGCTGGCCGCCGTCGGCGCGGCGTGGTGCTTCACGGTCAACGGCCTCTCCTTTCTGGCGGTCATCCTCGGCCTGGGGCTGATGAAACTCCCGCCGCCGCGCAAGACCCAGCGCGCGGTTTCGCCCCGGGAACAATTGAAAAGCGGACTGAAGTACACCGCGAAGCGCCGCGAACTTGCGGGATTGATCCTGCTGGCGCTGGTCTTCAGCGTATTTGGCGTCTCTTATGCGCCGATGCTGCCGGCCTTCGTGCAAAACGTCCTCAAGCAGGGCGCGCTGGCCTACGGACTGGTCAACGCCGCCATCGGGATCGGAGCGGTGCTGGGCGCGGTGTTGCTGGCGCGCAACGTCGGTCACGGCCGGCGCGGCAAACTGCTGGCAGGCGTCAACATCGCCTTTCCCCTGATGCTGGTCGCGTTCGCCTACGTCGGTTATCCGCTGACGCTCGTCGTCGCCTTCGGGCTGGGACTGGGCTACATGCTCCAGTTCACCACCATCAACACCCTGCTCCAAACCCGCGTGGAGGACGAATATCGCGGGCGCGTCATGGCATTGTACACCCTCGCCTTCTTTGGCTTTTCGCCGCTCGGCAACCTTTCGATCGGCTACCTCGCCCAGCATTTGGGACTGCGCGTGTCCATCGCGCTGTTCGCGGTCCTGTCGCTTATCCTTTCGCGGCTGGCGCTCTGGAAAACGCCCGAAGTGAAGACGCTGCGTTAAGAGGAAGTCTTGGCGCGTCATTTGGTACAATAAGAGAAAATTTTCACTGGAGACCGTTCTTTGGCCGAAACCTTGAAAATCATCATCCCCATGGCCGGGTGGGGGACCCGCATGAGACCGCATACCTACAGCAAGCCCAAACCCCTCGTCAGCGTGGCCGGGAAGACCACGCTGGAGCATCTTTTGGAGATGTTCGCCAGCGCGCCCCGCGCGCAGGAGGCCGAATACGTGTTCATCGTCGGCCCCTTCCTCGGCGAGACGCAAATCCCTGCCTTCATCAAAGAAAACTATCCCGGCATGAACGCCCATTTCATCACCCAGCATGAAATGAAGGGACAGTCGCACGCCATCGCCCTGGCGCGGGACTACCTGCGCGGCCCCGTCATCACCTGCTTCTCCGACACGCTCATGGACGCGGACTTCTCGCTTCTCGCGGACGAGAAGGCGGACGCGGTCGCCTGGGTGATGCCCCACCCCGACCCGCGCCGCTTCGGCGTGGCCGAACTGGACGCGGATGGCTGGGTGACGCGCTTCATCGAAAAACCCCAATCGCTCGACAACAACCTCGTAGTGGTGGGATGCTACTACTTCGCCCGCGGCGAATCCCTGATGGACGCCATTGACGAGCAGATGCGCCGCGGCGTCATCTTCAAAAACGAATACTTCCTCACCGACGCGCTCTCCATCATGATCGAACGCGGCGCGCGCGTCCGCACCGAGATCATCCACACCTGGCTAGACACGGGGACCATCGAAGCCACGCTGGAAACCAACCGCGCTCTGCTGGAGAAGGGCGCGCCAACGCCCGCCGAAGCCGGCCCGCAGGTGAAGGTGATCGCCCCCGCGTTCATCCATCCATCCGCGCGGGTCAGCAACTCCGTCATCGGGCCGTACGCCTCCATCGGCGCGGACTGCGTCGTCGCCGACAGCCGCGTGGAAGACAGCATCGTCGAGGCGGGCTGCGAAGTGCGCTCGGCGGGGCTGGTCCGCTCGCTGGTGGGCAGGCAGTCCAAAGTTCAGGGGAGAGGCGCAGACCAGGTCACGTCGTTGAATATCGGCGACCATTCCGTCGTCACACTTTGAATCCAAGGAGATACCATGGCAGAGATCGAAAGCACAAAATATCTTTCCAGCCGCGTCGCGGGACTCAAGCCCAGCGGCATCCGCAAGTTCTTCGACATCGCCGCCACGATGAAGGACGTGATCTCGCTCGGCATCGGCGAACCCGACTTCACCACGCCCAAGCCGATCCTCGAGGCGGGCATCCGCTCGCTGCAGCGCGGCGAGACGCACTACACCTCCAACGCGGGCAGGCTGGAATTGCGGCAGGCCATCGCCGATAATCTCTTCCGTCTCTACGGCGTGAAGTACGACCCGGTCAACGAGATCATCGCCACCGTGGGAGTCTCGGAGGCGCTCTACCTGGCGATGACTGCCATCCTCGATCCCGGCGACGAGGTCATCATCCCCACACCGTGCTTCGTCTCCTATCAGGCCGAGGTGATCCTGGCGGGCGGCGTGCCGGTGGAGATCCCGGCGCGCATGGAGGACGACTTCCAGGTGGACCCGGACCGCATCCGCGCCGCCATCACGCCGCGCACGAAAGCCATCTTCGTCGGCTACCCAAGCAATCCCAGCGGGGCGGTCGCCTCCCGCGAACGGTTGACCGAAATCGCCGACATCGCCGAGCAAAATGACCTCGTCTTCGTCTCGGATGAAATTTACGACCGCCTGGTTTACGACTTCCAACACGTCTGCGTGCCGACTCTCGGCGAGTCGATCAAACGGCGGACGATCCTGCTGGGCGGCCTCTCGAAAGACTACGCCATGACCGGCTGGCGCATCGGCTACGCGGCCGGTCCCGCCGACCTCATCAAGGGACTCGTCCGCGTCCACCAGTACACCATCATGTCCGCGCCGACCATCGCGCAGGACGCGGCCATCGAAGCGCTGACCAACGGCGAGCCATACGTCCAGGAGATGCTGGCTGAATACAACCGCCGCCGACGCCTGCTCGTGGACGGTCTCAACCGCCTCGGCCTCCAGACCTTCGAGCCGCGCGGCGCCTTTTACGCCTTCCCGAAGATCGCTGCCTCCGGCCTGGACGACGAGGCCTTCGCCGAAAAACTGCTCAAAGAGGAACATGTAGCCGTCGTCCCGGGCAACGCTTTCGGCCCCGGCGGCGAGGGATTCGTCCGCGCCTGCTACGCCACCGAGTACAGCAAGATCGAAGAAGCCCTGCACCGCATGGAACGCTTCATGCAGAGACATGGATAGCCGCGCTTTGCCTTGAATCAAAAATCCCCGAGACGGACGTCCCGGGGATTTTATTTAGCGTGATTCGGATTAGGCGACGAGAGTCACGTTGGCGGCCTGCGGGCCTTTCGGCCCCTGCTCGACCTCGAACTCGACCTTCTGGCCTTCGTTCAGGTTCTTGAAACCTTCGGACTGGATGGCGGAGAAGTGGACGAACACGTCCTTGCCGCCTTCGCGCTCGATGAAGCCATAGCCCTTGCTTCCATTGAACCACTTGACGGTGCCGATGATACGTTCAGACATTGTATTTGCTCCTTTTGCAAATAGAGAAGAGATGGGGCGGGTACTCAATTTGTCCGAACGGAGCAGGTAAAACAAAACGGCTCACGGATTGTTCCCATGAGCCGACCTTGCCTTCTTACTACCAAAGCGAACTTACTGGTAACCGTTAGGCCGTGAATATATCACGCGGCGCTGGATGAGTCAATGGAAATACGCGACGAAAAAGGCTCACGACGACGTGAGCCATGATGCCCCGGGCGGGAATCGAACCCACATCTAAGCCTTAGGAGTGCCTTGTTCTGTCCATTGAACTACCAGGGCGGCGACCAATTAATAACAGACTCCCCCCGATTCGGCAAGTTGATTTTCTACTGCGGCAGTTCCTTCAGGAACGCCGCCACCGATTCGTCCGCGGGATTCGCCTTCACCTGCCGCGGCGAGCCGACCTGCTTCAGCGTCCCGCCGACGATCACCGCCACGCGGTCGCCCATCTGCGCGGCCTCCTTCAGGTTGTGGGTGACGAGGAGCGTGGTCCGATGGACTTGCGCGAGCAGCGAGGAGAGGTCGCCCAGCAGCTGCGCGCGCGTCTGCGGGTCCACCGCGGAAAACGGCTCGTCCATCAACAGCAATTCGGGATCGAGGACGAACGCCCGCGCCAGGCTGACTCTCTGCGCCTCGCCTCCGGACAACTGGCCGGCCCGCCGTTTCGCGAGCGAATCCACGCCCAGGGCTTTCATCCACTTCTCCGCCCGCGCCCGGGACTCGCCCCCCGTCACGCCGCGGAACTTCAGCCCCAGCGCCACGTTATCCTCCACCGACATATCCATCAGCAGCGGGTCCTGAAACACAAAGGCCAGCCTGCGGCGATATTCCAGGTCGTTCCAATCCGCCAGCGGACGGCCGTCCACGCGGATCTCGCCGCGCTCGATCTTCAGCAGGCGCGCCAGCGCCAGCAGCAGCGTGCTTTTCCCCGCGCCGTTGGGACCGACCAGCGCCAGCGTCTCGCCGTCGTGGATGTCGAGCGCGTCCACGCGCAGCGCGTCGCGCCCGTTGCGACGGATCAGCAGGCCGCGGATCTCGATCACGATGCCCTCCGCGCCGACTGTTCCGGCTTGCGCGCCCGCTGCTGGATCCACGTCAACCCGAGGTTGATGAGATAGGTCAGCGTCAACAGCAGCGCGCCCAGCGCCAGAGCCTGGTCGAAGTCGCCTTTGCTGGTCTCCAGCACGATGGCCGTCGTGAGGACGCGCGTCTGCCCCTTGATATTTCCGCCCACCATCATCGAGGCCCCCACCTCCGAGATCACCGATCCGAATCCCGCCATGAGCGCGGCCAGCAGCGGAAGCCGGGCCTCGCGCCACAGCCGCCAGACCATCTGTCCGCGCGAGGCGCCGAGGCCGAGCAATTGCTGACTGAGACGCGGGTCGAGCGACTGCAACGCGGCCGCGGTCAGGCCCGTCACCACCGGCGCGGCGATGACCGTCTGCGCGATGACGATGGCCCAGGGCGTGTAGATGAGACGCAGGTCGCCGAGCGGGCCGCTCCGCCACAGCATCATCGCCACCACGAGTCCGACGACGACGGGCGGGAGCGCCATCCCCGTGTTGATGACGCTGAGGAGGAACGCGCGCCCGCGGAAGTTCCCCAGCGCGAGCCACGTCCCAAGCGGCAGGCCGATCAACAGGCTGACGACCGTCGCCAGCGCGGAGACCTGGAGGGAGAGGACGGTGATGGAAAAAATTTCATTCATGGGAGGCGCGGACAGGCACACAAGCGAAACGCGCCTGCCTGTGTGCCTGTCGTATTGTCGCTACGCGCGTTACAGCCCCAGGTCCGCGTCGGTCTTGCCGCCGTCGGGAGTGAAGAGCGGGATGCCGAATTTATCCACGCCAAAGGTCTCCATCACGCCCTGCGCGTCAGGCCCGACCATGAAGTTCAGGAAGGCCAGCGCGCCGTCGTAGTTCACCTTCGGCCACTTCTCCGGGTTGACGGTGATGACGTGATACACGTTCAATAGCAGCGGGTCGTTTTCGACCAGCAGGACCAGTTGCAGTTTATCCTTGCTGGCGAGGTACGTAGCGCGGTCGGTCAGGATATACGCGCCCTTCTCGCTGGCGATGGTCAGGGACGCGCCCATGCCCTGCCCGGTCTCGATGTACCAGGCGGGTTTGGCGGTCACGGGATCTATCTCCGCGCTTTTCCAAATGTTCAATTCCTTCACGCTGGTCCCCGACTTGTCGGCGCGGGCGATGAAAGGCTGCTCGGCCGCGGCGACGGCCTTGAACGCCTCCACCGGCGAGAGTCCTTTGATCTTGGCCGGGTCCGCTTCCGGGCCGACGATGATAAAGTCGTTATGGGCGATGAGAGCGCGGTCCTTGCCCCAGCCGTCGGCCATGAACTGCTTCTCGGCGGACGGCGAGTGGACAAACAACGCGTCGGCGTTTCCCTGCTGCGCCATTTCAATCGCCGCGCCCGAACCGACCGCCACAGTCTTGACGGTGTAGCCGGTCTGCTGCTCGAAGATCGGGATCAACAGGTCGAGCAGTCCCGAATCCTGCACGGAGGTGGTGGTGGCGAGGATGAGGGCCGGGTTGGCCGGCGCGGGAATAGATGTCTCCGTGGGCGGAACGGGAGTCGGGACGGCGGTCGGCGGCTCGGCTGCGGGCGGCTGGGTCGGGACGGGAGTCGTCGCGCTCCCGCAGGCGGCGAGCAGAAGACAGAAGACGGAAAGCAGAAGAACGGAAAGGCGTTTCATAATTCTCCTTGGCGAACAAACCCATCGTTTGTCCGCGGCGCGATGGCGCGCTATAAAATTTTCTCACCGCTGTGGGCCGCGTTGTAACCCGTCAGCGAGTTGAGTTCGTTGCGAAAAGCCGCGGTATTCAGATAATCCAGAATGGGCGTCAACATGCGTTCGTTCTCGCGCGGCAGGACGAGATCGTAACGCTCCTCGAAGAGCGGGAGGAAGTCGAGTCCGTGCTGGCGCGCGGCGGCCTGGAGTCCGAGCGACACGTCCGCCCGACCCGACGCGACCCGCGCGGCGGCCTCGGTGTGCGTCCTGACGACCGTCCCGTAACCGTCCACTTCGTCCGTCGGGATTCGCAGGCGACGCAGTTCCGCGTCCAGCCAGAGACGCGTGCCCGACCCCGCGTTTCGGTTCACAAACCTGACGTTGGGCCGGGCGACGTCCGAGACGCGTTTGATTCCCTTCGGATTTCCCGCGCGGAGCAGCAGTCCCTGCGTGCGGTGGGCGAGCGTGACCACTTCCACGTCGCGGTCGGGGAAGAGATGACGGACGGTGGGCATGTTGTATTCGCCCGAGGCGTCGAGGATATGCGCGCCCGAAACCTGGCAGAGTCCCTGGCGCAGGTGGATGAGCCCGTCCAGCGAGCCGACGGGCATGCTTAACAAATGGATGTGCCTGCCGAGGTTTCCCGCGACGCGCTCCAGCGCGAGATCGTGACTCCCCGAAAAGACGACGGCGGGTTTCCTTCCCTTTGGCAGGATGAGCTCCTGCACGAGCAGCGCGCCCGAACTGGCGCGGTAGAACTTCTCGGTGACGCGGCCAGTGACGCGGACCTCGTCCAACTCCACCAGCCCCGCAGACTGGAGCGCCAGCAGGTGGTGACGAATCCAGGCGGGAGACCGCTGCAAAGTCCGCGCGAGACGCGTGAGCGTGGCGGGCGAGTCCATCAGCAGGCGCAGGACCTCCAGGCGGCGCGCGTCCGCCAGTAGTTTGATCCGTTCAAACGAGGCGAGCGGTTCGACTGTTTGCATGACGATTAAGGGTTTCCTTAGGCGTCGAGTCTAAAAGCGAATTGACCGCGTGTCAAGCCGTCTTTGTTTGACAGCCCATTCTTCCTGTGATATAAAGCCGCAACAATTTACGCCGCGCTCATCCAGAGAGGCTGAGGGACCGACCCGTTGAAGCCTCGGCAACCGATGGTAGTTGACTAGTTTGCTAGTCCGCTAGTTTGCTAGTCCGCTGGTCTCCTGGTCATCAGACTAGCAGACTACGAGACTAAATACGGTGCCAATTTCGGCGGACGATTTGTCCGGGAGATGAGAGATGATATGGTTCCATGTCGCCTCTCACTGCGAGAGGCGCTTTTTTTGCGAGGTGAGTATGGACGACGTCCATGAAATTCAAAAAGTGATCGCGCGTTTCGCCAATTCTTTCGACGTCAAGGATTGGGATGGGATGCTGTCCTGTTTTACGGACGAACTTTACACGGACTATTCCGACCTGCGCGGCGCGCCGCCCCAAACCGTCTCCGCGGCGGATTACGTGAAGTCGCGCCGCGAGTCGCTGGATCATTTGAAACTGCACCACATCGTCGGCAACTACGAGGCAGATTTCCCCGATTCCAACTCCGCACGCTGCCGCGCCTCGATGATCGTCTGGCGCAAAGGCGAGACGGAGGAGTCAACTTCGCACTGCGTTTATCTCTTCCAGTTGACGAAGCAGGCTGACCACTGGAAGATCAGCGGGATTACGCAGAGGATATTGTGGAATGAAGGGACCGCGTCCATTCGGTCAGGGTCGAAGCGGCAGGGATAAATCCCACCCTGTTGGGTTGAAAGAAAGCCAGGACCCCGAGCGTCTGGAGAACTCGGGGCCCTGAAAAGGTCACTTGGTGTAATGGTATCTGGCTTGCAGAAAATCTATGCGTTCGTCGCGTACGAGATAGACAATGCGATGTTCCTGCGTCAGCCGCCGCGACCAACAACCAGGCGCGAGGTACTTGAGCGGTTCGGGCTTGCCGATCCCCTCGAAGGGATCGCGCAGGATGGCCTCGATCAGATCGAAGGCGCGGACGGCCAATTTGCGATCCGTCTCGACCCAGTATTTCAAGTCCTCGATGAACTCAGGCTGGAAGACCGCCTCACGCTTCTTCGGTTTCAAGTCCCACCTCGCGGCGCAAGTCATCCAGGCTTTGCGACTTGCCTTGATTTTTCAGGGCGCGCCCCAAAGCGGACAGAATCCGCTCGGCGTTTTGCGGCGAGCGCAGGAGGTAGGCGGTTTCGGTCAGGCTGGCGAGTTCGTCGGCGGAGATGATGGCGACATCCTCCGCCCCGCGTCGCTGAATGATCACCACCTCGCGGTCTTTGGTCACGCGGTCGAGCAGGCTGGCAAACTGCTCACGCGCGCTGGTGTAGGTAAATTCCATGGTCATAGGTATATCTCCATTCTGTACAGGGATACTGTACAGTAGAAACTGTGACCTGTCAAGATACTCCCAGACTTCCGAAGTCTCGGAGACTTCGGAAGTCTGGAGCGCCGAAACCTACTGCGCGGATGTGGCCGCGTGGGCGAGATCGGTGTTGGAAGAGAGTCTAAAGTTTGCATTATCATCGGACATATAACCACCGATGAAAGAAGGAGAAAAACATGGCTACTAAACGCGAAGCAAAATTATGGAAAGAATTACGTTGGCGAGATGTGCTATTGGCTGGCCTTATAACAATAATTCTAATAGCAGGCTATTTTTACATTGCTGGGTCAGAGACACTCAACATCGTATTGCAAGAGTTTTTATTGAGTATCATCGCAAATCTGATTCCCACACCTCTGCTTTTCATTGTGGCTTATATACTTTTTAATCGTTTAGAAGAATTGCGCTCAGAGAGAGACTCTGATGAACTTGCAGAGAAGGTAGCATCAAAACTTAGGCAAGAATTAGCGGAAACTCAAGCAACTGCTAAAAGCTCTAACAATATGTTGTCTGCCACGAGGAATAGTTCTCCTTCGGAAATGAAATTACGTGGAGAATTCGAGGTCAAAATAAAATCCTTTGAGACAAAATTAAGTCCACAAGAAATCATAATAGAATGTACTTATAGAGGGAAAAATCCCATTCGCATAAAAAGCATCAGTTTTTTTGGCACAAAGTTGAATGTCAAAAATGATTTAGCCAAGTCGTACACCCTAGATGATGATGGGCGCACTGCGATAATTCCCGTAGAAACCGACAAGTCGGAAATGCTCTCTGGCAAACAATACACATTTGTTTTGGTTTTGGCTAAAAAGTTGAATAGAGAAACCTTAGAGAGTTGGTATGGAACATTGGGATACGTGCATTTCGGGATTGAATACGGTGATGAAGTAGTAGATATACAAAAAGCAATTTAGCTGGAATGGATTTCCATTTCAAATACAAGAGATTTATATGTAAAGGTGACTGAATGACTCGCAAATACACCAACCGCCGTTACCTCGACGCCCTCGAAAAGAAAGTCCTTGTTTTCGACGGCGCGATGGGAACGAGCCTGCAAAACCAAAACCTGACTGCCGAGCATTTCGGCGGCGAACAATACAACGGATGCAACGACTACCTCGTCATCTCGTATCCCGAAGCCGTGGAAAAAGTCCATCGCTCGTTCCTCGAGGTCGGCGTAGACGTTCTCGAAACGGACACCTTCCGCTCCAACCGCATCACGATGGCGGAATACGGACTGCAAGACCGCGTCATCGAAATCAACGAGACGGCGGCGCGGCTTGCCCGAAAATTGGCAGACGAGTTTTCAACCGCTAAGCACGCAAAGAGCGCGAAGGAAAACCAAAATAAAAATCTTAGCGACCTTAGCGGTTCAGAATCTTCCGACCTTCGACCTTCAACCTTTGACCTTCAACCAAGATTCGTCGCTGGCTCCATCGGGCCCTCAGGCAAACTCCCCTCCGCCAACGACCCCGACCTCTCCAACGTCACCTTCGACGAACTCGTGGACGTATTCCGCGAGCAGGCTGTCGGTCTGATTCGAGGCGGCGTGGACGTCCTGCTCATCGAAACCTCGCAAGACATCCTCGAAGTCAAAGCCGCCATCATCGGTCTGCACAAAGCCATGGACGAGACTCAAGTCTACTTGCCGATTCAGGCTCAAGTCACGCTCGACACGACGGGTCGCATGTTACTCGGCACCGACATCAACGCCGCGCTCGCCATCCTCGAAGGCATGGGTATTGACGTCATCGGTCTCAACTGCTCCACAGGACCCGAACACATGCGCGAGCCCATCCGCATCCTCGGCGAAAATTCCACGCTCCCCGTTTCGTGCATCCCCAACGCGGGACTTCCGCTCAACGTGGACGGGCAAGCCGTCTATCCGCTCGAACCCGAACCGTTTGCGAACGACCTCTACGAATTTGTGACCAAGCACCACATCTCGATCGTGGGCGGATGCTGTGGGACGACTCCCGCGCACCTCAAACTTTTAGTGGACAAACTACGGGACACGCCTCACGCCCCACGCCCGCTTCATTCGACGCCTCAGCTTGCCTCTGCCATGTCAGCCTTGTCCATGCGTCAAGAGCCTCCGCCCACCCTGCTCGGCGAACGATGCAACGCGCAAGGCTCGCGCAAGTTCAAGCGAATGCTGCTCGAAGAAGATTACGACGGCATTTTGGGAATCGCTCGTGAACAAGTGGACGGCGGCGCGCACGCCCTCGACATTTCCTGCGCCGTCACCGAACGCCCCGACGAAGCCGAACTCATGCGCAAGGTCGTCAAGAAACTCGAAATGGGCGTGGATGTTCCGCTCGTGATTGACTCCACCGAACTCGACGTTCTCGAAATCGCATTGAAGACCGCGCCTGGGCGTTGTCTCATCAACTCGACTCATCTCGAAGCGGGTCGTTCCAAAGCGGATAAAGTTTTCGCATTGGCGAAACAACACAACGCCGCCGTCATCGTGTTGACAATTGACGAGAATGGTATGGCAAAGACCCGCGAGAAAAAACTCGAAGTCGCCAAACGCATCTACGACATCGCCGTCAACGACCACGGACTCAAGCCCGAAGATTTGGTCTACGACACATTAACCTTCACGCTGGCAACAGGCGATCAAGAGTTTGTCGAATCCGCCATCGAAACCATCGAAGGGATTCGACTCATCAAACAGAATCTCCCTGGCGTGATGGCGTCGCTTGGCGTGAGCAACCTATCCTTCGGCTTTGCCCAACATGCCCGCCCCGTGTTGAACTCGGTCATGCTCTATCACTGCGTGCAGGCTGGCTTGGATATGGCGATCGTGAATCCCACCCACGTCACTCCCTACCCCGATATTTCACAAGAAGAAAAAGACCTCGCCGAAGACCTCATCTTCAACCGCCGCGCCGACGCGTTGCAACGCTACATCGAACACTACGAAAACGTCACGCCGACAACCGAATCCGCTCTCGCCGACCCCACCGCCGACATGACCCCCGAACAACGCCTCCACTGGAAAATCGTCCACCGCAAAAAGGATGGCGTCGAGGCGGATATTGATGAGATAATTTTTAGACAGGTAGACACGTATGCAAGTACACAAGTCGAATCAGATAACGCCTCACGCCTCACGGACGATGTAACTCGTAACCCGTATCCCGTATCCCCCGCCTCGCCTCACTCAATACGCAGTACGCAGCACGCAATAGCGGTCCACACCCTCAACAACGTTCTCCTCCCCGCCATGAAAGAGGTCGGCGACAAATTCGGCGCGGGCGAGTTGATTCTGCCCTTCGTGCTGCAATCCGCCGAAGTCATGAAGAAGACCGTTGCACACCTCGAAAATTATTTGGAGAAAAAAGAAGGTGTCAGCAAAGGCAAAGTTGTGATCGCCACCGTCTACGGCGACGTGCATGACATCGGCAAGAACCTCGTCAAGACGATTCTCTCCAACAACGGCTATGACGTGATCGACCTCGGCAAGCAAGTCCCCGCTGAGACGATCATCACCAAAGCCGTCGAAGCCAACGCGACAGCAATTGGACTCTCGGCATTGCTTGTTTCCACCTCCAAGCAAATGCCGCTCATCGTGAATGAACTCCATCGGCGTGGACATAACATCCCCGTCCTCATCGGCGGCGCGGCCATCAACCGTCGCTTCGGTCGCCGCATCCTCCAAACTGAAAGCGGAAACTTCTACGATTCAGGCGTCTTCTACTGCAAAGACGCGTTCGAAGGTCTCGAAACGATGGACGTGCTGATAGACGACAAGAAGCGTCCCGACCTGCTCGCGAAGGCCCGCCGCGAATCCGAGATGGAACTTGGCCGCGCTGTCGCCCAATCTTCAGTTGCCAATCATCAATTACAGCGTTCCTCAATTCAGCCATCCCCCATCCAGCATCCAAAAAAATGGGGCGTGCGCGTTGTCAAAGACATGCCGCTGGAAATGGTCTTCAAACACCTCAGCCTCAACGAGTTGTATCGTCTCTCGTGGGGCGCAAAGAACACGCACGGCGCTGAATGGGACAAACTCAAAGCCGAATATGACGTCCGCCTCGACCGTATGAAGCGCGAAGCCATACGCGCTGGCTGGCTCAAACCGCAGGCTGTGTATGGTTATTTTCCGTGTCAAGCGGATGGTGATGACCTCCTCATCTACGACCCTCAATCAATTACCAACATCGTCCCCGTTGGGGATTACCAGTTACCAACTACCAATCTCCAATCTCCGATTGCCCGCTTCACCTTCCCCCGTCAAAACTTCGACGACCGTCTCTGCCTCGCCGATTACTTCGCGCCCGTCGCCTCGGGGCAGGTGGACGTGGTCGCCCTCCAGGTTGTGACCGTCGGGCACGCCGCCACCGAACTCATAGACCGCCTGAACGCCCAGGGCGATTACACTGACAGTTACTTCACCCACGGCCTCAGCGTCCAGACCGCCGAAGCGACGGCGGATTACATCCACACTCACATTCGCCGCGAACTCGGTCTCGCCGCGGATCAGGGCAAGCGTTACTCGTGGGGCTATCCCGCCATCCCCGAACTCGAAGACCATCGCAAGGTATTCGAACTGCTGCCCGTCCGCCAGGAACTCGGCATGGACCTGACCTCCGCCTGCCAGTTAATGCCCGAACAATCCACCGCCGCGATCGTCGTCCATCACAAGGACGCTACTTATTACAACGTGGGCGATTCGCGTATCGAGCAGTTGATGAAGTAGAACGAGAATTAATCTCGCCCTACGGAGACAACAATGGACTTCTTAAAAACATTATCTTCCCGCACCCTCCTCGCCGACGGCGCCATGGGCACCATGCTCCACGCGCGCGGCGTCGGCTTCGACAAATGCTTCGACGAGCTCAACCTCTCCAACCCGGGCGCCGTCGCCGAGATCCACCGCGAATACATCGAAGCGGGCGCGCAGCTCGTCATCACCAACACCTTCGGCGCGAACCGCTTCAAATTGACCAAACACGGACTCGCCAGCCAGACGGCGGACATCAACCGCGCTGGCGTGGAACTCGCCCGACGCGTCGTGACCGACTCCGCGCGGGACGTCCTCGTCGCGGGCGACGTCGGCCCCCTCGGCGTGCGCATCGCCCCGTTCGGACGCGTCCAACCCGACCTGGCGCGGGCCGCGTTCGCCGAGCAGATCTCCGCGCTGGCCGACGCGGGCGCGGACCTCATCGTCATCGAGACCATGACCGACCTCTACGAGATCAAGGAGGCGATCCGCGCCGCGCGAGAGACGCGCGCATTGCCCGTCGT
Source organism: Anaerolineales bacterium UBA7227 (assembly GCA_002473085.1). Lineage (GTDB taxonomy): Bacteria > Chloroflexota > Anaerolineae > Anaerolineales > Villigracilaceae > Denitrolinea > Denitrolinea symbiosum. The sequence goes on along the minus strand of DKTP01000092.1, from coordinate 276 downwards.
CGCCTCCGTGACGTTCACGCGCGACGATCGGACCATCCTCGGCGACGACCCCGCCAAAGTCGCGCGGACGTTGACCGAGGCCGGCGCGGACGTGATTGGCGTCAACTGTTCGGGAGGTCCCGCGCAGTTGCTGCGAATTTTGAAAGCGATGGTAGCCGCAGTAGGGGCGGACCTGGGTGTCCGCCCTTCCCTGGGTGTCCACCCCTCCCTGGGTGTCCACCCCTCCCCGCGTGTCCGCCCCTCCCTGGGTGTCCGCCCCTCCCCGCGTGTCCGCCC
>DKTP01000094.1 GCA_002473085.1 Anaerolineales bacterium UBA7227 | reverse complement strand
CCGCCTCGCTCAGCGGACTGCCCCTCCTCCAATATTGGCTTCAATACTTCTTCACCGGGCATCCCGTCCCCTTCGGCGGCACGGACGTGTTCATCCACCCCGTCGCGTTCGCGGGCTGGGCGGGATTGCTCGTCACCGCGCTGAACCTCATCCCGGTCGGCACGCTCGACGGCGGACACATCACCTACGCGTTGTTCGGCGAAAAAATCCGCAAAGCCTACCCGTTCATCCTCGGCCTCCTCGCCGCGCTGGGACTGGTCTGGAGCACCTGGTGGCTCTGGGCGCTGCTCCTACTCTGGCTGGGACGCGTCCACGCCGAACCGCTCGACCAGATCACCGAACTCGATCCGCCGCGCCGCGCCGTCGGCTGGTTTGCCATCCTCCTCTTCGCGCTGGTCTTTTCGCCCGTCCCGATGGTGCTGCTTGGATAAAAAATTCGTCTTCCGCCTCTCGACTCTCGCCCTCCTGGTCCTCGCGGCCTGCGCGCCAGCCGTCGAAACGGCGGCCCCGCCCACAGTCACGCGCGAGGCGAAGCCCCCGTCAACCGCCGCGCCGACGTCCGCCCCCGTCAGCGCGTTGGGCGTGGACGCGGAGTCCCTGCGCGGCGTCGTCATCATGGCCTGGCATCCGTGGTTCGGTCCCGAGGCCTCGCTGTTCGAGACGCAGGTCGCGGATTTTAATTCCACGAACGAATGGGGTATCACCGTCCTGACGCAGGGACAGTCGAACTATGCCGAGGCGTTCAACAACGTGACGAATTCGCTCGGCACGACGGGGCAGCCCGACGTGACGATCGGCCTGCCCGAGGAGGCCTGGTTTTGGGACGAGCGCAACGGCGTGACCGACCTGGCGCCGTACGTGGACAATCCCGTGTGGGGGCTGAGCGCCGAGGAGCAGGCGGATTTCTCCCCGGTGTTTTGGGCGCAGGATCAGATGGGCGAAAAACGCCTCGGCATGCCCGCCGAGCGGACGGCCCGCCTCATGTTCTACAACCAGACGTGGGCGCGTGAACTTGGGTTCAGCGCGCCGCCCGCTGACGCGGAGGATTTCCGCAAGCAGGCTTGCGCGGCCAACGCCTCGTTCCGCGCCAACGCCGACCCGAAGGACGACGCCTACGGCGGCTGGCTGGTGGACACCGCCCCGATGACCGCGCTCTCGTGGCTGACGGCTTTCGGCGGCGGCGCGCTGGAGGGCGAGGGCTATCGCTTCCTCCGTCCCGAAAATGTCGAGGCGTTGAAATTCGTAAAGGCGTTGTTCGATGACAATTGCGCCTATCAACTCGCCGAGGCGGATCCGATTGACGAGTTCGCCAACCGCCGCGCTTTGTTCGTCACGGGCGGGCTGGAAAACGTCGCCGCGCAGACGCGCGCCTTCCTCGATCTTTCGCGCAACGACGAGTGGACCGTGATCCCCTTCCCCGGCGACGGACAACCGACGATGAGCGTGTACGGCTCCTCGTACATCGTCCTGCGCTCGGACGAGACGCGGCAACTGGCGGCCTGGCTCTTCGTCCGCTGGATGCTTTCACCCGACCGTCAGGCGCGCTGGGTGCAGACGACCGGCATGTTCCCGCTTCGCTCCCTGACTTTGAACCTGGTCGCGGACTACGCGACGGCGCATCCGCAGTGGGTGGGCGCGGTGAAGGCGCTCCCCTCCGCGCAGGGGACGCCGCGCTACGCGTCGTGGCGGCTGATCCGCCTCGTGCTGGGCGACGGATTCAATTACACCTTCCGCTTCAACGTCCCCGCGGGAGAGACGGCCGGCATCCTGGCGGACATGGATCGGACGGTGCAGGATTTGGTTAAGTAGCCTCATAGTCGGATAGTCTCATAGCCTTATAGTCAAATGGCCGCGCCGTCCTGAGCGGAGACCTGTTCTTCATCTCGCAGCCGAAGGATAGATTCAAGGGCGCTGACCGATGTATCCCAATTACTTCTTCCCGCCGCGCACACTGGCCGGTCTCCTTGTGGACGGGCCGCTGGCGCGGCGGCGCGCCTCCCGCCCAGCGCGGAGTTCTTCGTCGCTTCTGGCACGAAGAGACCGACGAGGTATAGCATGAAGATCGCGCCGAGCGCGGTGTTGCGGATGTTCAGCCCCAGCCAGAAGAGATTCAAGGCGAGGTGATCGTGCCAGCGCAGGCGTTTCATTGGCGGCTCCAGAATGAAGATGATGGCATTATACTTATTTCCGTACGCACGCTCCAGAATACTTTGTCGCCCAGGGCAGACGCGCGTCTGGGCGAACCTGCGTGTTCGCCCTAACTTTGAAATTCCTAAAGAAGACCAAACGAATCTCGGAGGCCGACATGGATCGAAAACGCATTGTGTTTGCGCTGGTGAGCATTTTGGTTCTGCTGGGACTGGTACTTTCCCTCTTCGCGGTTTCGCGGGAGAATTTTTACAAGCCGACGCCCGTCACAGGCAGGGTCGTCTACCAGAACAACCAGAGCGGGACAAGGGAAATCTACATCCTGGATCTGGAGACAATGGAGTCCGTCCGCGTCACGAACAACTCATGGGAGGACTACTCGCCCGCCTACGCCGCGGCCTTCGAGCGCGTCGCCTACGTCTCTGACCGCGAGGACGGAACGAACCTCTACACCGCCAACCTGGACGGCAGCGACGAAAAAGCGGTCTTCCCGCAAAGCATGATGCTCGACTATCCAGACTGGTCGCCCGACGGCAACTCGATCGTCGTCTCCTACACGCCCGGCTGTACGGAAGACGCGCCCTGCAACTTCGACCTTCACCGCTTCGACCTGCCCGAGGGCGTCACGATGCAGCTGACCGACACCCCCGAATCGGAATGGGTCCCGCAATGGTCTCCCGACGGGACGAAGATCGCCTTCGCTTCCGACCGCGACGGGGACAGCGAGATCTACGTAATGGACGCGGACGGCTCGAACCTCGTCCAACTTACGGACAACGGCGGCTACGACGGCCGTCCGCGCTGGTCGCCCGACGGGAAAAGCCTATCCTTCGAGACCGACCGGGGCGGCGGCAATTGGAACATCTGGCTGATGAACGCCGACGGGAGCCGCCCGCGCGCCGTCACCCCGGACGAAAGCGGCAACAACTGGATGCAGTTCTGGTCGCCGGACGGGAACTGGCTGGTCTTCGTCTCCGACCGCGACGGGAACAGCGAACTGTACATCATCAACATCAACAGCCGCGAGCAACAGCGTCTCACCGACAGCGACTCTGCCGACGAAGCCCCGGTCTGGATCCCGTGACGAAACTTTTCCCGCCTCCAAACGTAAGATAAGCAGAAATAAGGAGAAGGCGTGAACGAGGAACAAACCTGGGTTTCCCAGGCGCAACGCGGCGACGACCAGGCTTTCACGCACTTGGTGGAAACCTACCAGAAGCCGGTCTACAACCTGTGTTATCGGATGCTCGGCGAGCCTGAATCGGCGGAGGACGCCGCCCAGGAGACCTTCCTGCGCGCCTACCAGCACCTCGGGCGTTACGACGCGCAGCACTCCTTCGCCACCTGGCTGCTATCCATCGCGGCGCACTACTGCATAGACCGGCTCCGCCGCCGCAGGTTGCCCACCTTCTCGATAGACGAAGAGACCGACGACGCGCCCGCCTTCGAAATTCCCGACGCCGACGCGCCCAACCCCGAACGCGAATCCGTGCGGCGCGAAGAACGGGAAAAAATTCACGGCCTGCTCGCTTCGCTCGCCCCCGTGAACCGCGCCGCCATCGTCATGCGTTACTGGCACGACGCCTCGGAAACCGAGATCGCCGAGAGCCTCGGGTTGACCGTCAGCGCGGTAAAAAGCCGCCTGCACCGCGCCCGCCTCGCCCTCGGTCAACGCTGGGAAGAAACATCCACGAAACAAGGAACGAAAAGGAGGCCCCATGAATCACCGGCCTTTTGAAGACTGGCTGGCGGACGACCAACCGCTCGACCCCGAACAGAAACGCGAACTTCAAACCCACTTGCAGGGCTGTCTCCATTGCGCCGCGCTCGCGGAGACGACCCTCCAACTGCGCTCCGCGAAAATGGCCGCCCCCGCGGCGGGATTCACGGCGCGCTTCCAGCGGCGGCTGGCCGCGCAGCGCGCGGCCGAACGGCGCAGCCGCTTCATCGGCATTTTGATTCTGGCGGCAGGCGGACTTGGGCTGGCAGGCTTGGCGCTGGCCCCGTTCGCGATCCAGTTCCTGGCCTCCCCCTCCGGCTGGATCACGGCCGTCGTCATGTTTTTCCTATCCCTGATGGAAATGGCGCGGGCCGTCGGCCTCATCGGTTCGATCTTCCTGCGCGTCCTGCCGGGCTTCATCCCGCCCTTCGGTTGGATGGTCATCCTCTCCGCGCTGGGCGGATTCGCCCTGCTGTGGAGCGTCTCTCTTTGGCGATTTACCCGTTTTGTGAAAGGAGCGTGAACAATGAAGCACGCAGCCAAACTCTTGACCCTTCTCGCTCTTCTGGCGCTGACGTTCATCCCGACCGCGTCGGCCCGCGCGCTCGGACCGCTCGACAGCGGCCCCGTCATCTTCGGCGGGAACTACGTCCTCAAGAGCGGCGACACGCTGGACGGCGACCTCGTCGTCTTCGGCGGGAACGCCTCCATCGAAGCGGACGCGCTCGTGAAAGGGAGCATCGTCATCTTCGGCGGAAACATTCGGCTGGACGGCGCGTTGACGGGCGACCTGGTCCTCATCGGCGGGGCGGGGTCGCTGGGCGAAGAGGCCGTGGTGAAAGGCGACCTGGTGACGGTGGGCGGCTCGGTCAACCGCGCCGAGGGAGCGCGCGTCGAGGGACAGACCCGCAACGAAGGCGCCATCGAGATCCCCATCCCGCAGATCCCGAAGGCGACCGCCCTCCCCGACAAGCCGGTCCCGACGACCCCGTCTGTGGCTGGTCCCAAATTCGACTTCGACCCGTTCGGCTCGGCGTTCGGCGTGCTGGGACAGGCGATCTTCATCGCCGCGCTGGCGATGGCGCTTTCGCTGTTCATGCGCCCGCAGATGGAGCGCGTCGCGGACGAATTGGTCCGCCAGCCGTTGACGGCGGCAGGCGTGGGCTTGTTGACCGCGCTCGTCTCGCCGGTGGCGGTCGTGCTTATGATCCTGACCGTCATCCTCATCCTGGCTATACCGTTCTTTGCGCTGGCGCTGGCGCTGGCCTGGCTGTTCGGACTGGTCTCCATCGGCATGGAGGCGGGAGAGCGCTTCAGCCGCGCGGTGGGACAGAACTGGCCGCCGGTGTTGACGGCCGGGTTCGGCGCCTTCCTGATGACGCTCGTCGTCCAGGGCATCGGGCTCATCCCCTGCGTCGGCTGGCTGGTCCCGTTCTTCGTCGGCGCGGCGGGAATCGGCGCGGTGACGCTGACCCTGCTCGAGACGAGGAAACGGCCGAGGGCGGCCGCGCCCGCGCCGGGTCTGGATGAACCACTGCCCCCGGCGTCGTGACCGTCCGTTGTGTTAGAATCCGACCTGCTCCGAAAAAGTCGCGGGGCAGGTTTTTTTATCTCTCTGAAAGGCTCCCGCATGTCCCCCAAAAAAGATTCATGGAACACGCCCATCCACGCCGCCCCGCCGCCGATCATCCGCATCTCCGGCGCGCACCGCGAAATGGGACGGCAATTCGGCGAGGCCGCCAAAAGGCAGATCACGCACAGCATTGGCAACGCCAAGGTCCTGCTGGAACAGGCCTACTCCGAACTCGCGCTCACCTGGGAGGGCGCGCAGATCCAGGCGCGCAAGTTCATCCCGTTCGCGCAGGAAAAATATCCGCAATATGTGGACGAGATCCAGGGCATGGCTGAGGGCGCGAAGGTGTCGTTCGACGACCTGTGCGTGCTGCACGCCATGGAAGCCGTGACGATGGACGCGCTCCATCTTTCGCGCTGCACCAGTTTCGCAGTGAACGAACAGCGCACGGCAGACGGTCACGTGCTGGGCGCGCACAACGAAGACTGGCTGCCCGAAGACGAGGACGACGTGATGGTGATCCACGCCACGCCAAAGGACGAGCCGCCGTATCTCGCCATGACGTACGGCGGGTTGCTGCCCAACATCGGGTTCAACGCCTACGGGATCGCGCAGTTCTGCGACTCGGTCTACCCCAACGATTCGCGCATCGGCATCCCGCGCATCCTCGTTTCGCGCGCGGTGCTGGCCGCGAAGACGCCCGGCGAAGCGATCCGCGCCGCGCTCGTGCCGCACCGCGCCGCGGGATACAACCATCTCATCGTCCATGAAAGCGGAGAGATCTACAGCGTGGAAGTCTCGGCGCGCAAGTTCGCCATCCTGTACGGTGACGACGGTTATATGGTCCACACCAATCACTTCCTGGACCGAACCATGAAAACCATCGAGAAAGACCCCGAAGAACTCATTTCCTCGCGTGTGCGTTATTTCCGCGCCCTGCGGCAGGTGAAACACGAGACGAGCCACACCGCCAAGACCCTGCAAGCCGTCCAGCGCGACCACGTCAACTTCCCCGACTCCATCTGCAACCACGCCATTGACAGCAAAGCCCCGCTCGACCGCGAGAAGACCATCAACTCGCTGATCATTGACCTGACCGCCCGCGAGATGCACATCGCCTGGGGAAATCCGTGCAAGAATCCGTACCACACGTATCACCTGGACGCGTGAGGACGTTTCGCATTTTCTTGACATAATAAAAGGCCATCGTGACGATGGCCTTTTATCAAAGCGTTGCGATCTTTATGGGAGTTGATACGTGATTTCGAACGGGCCAACATACCAGTAAGTAATGCCACCTACTCTCAGATTTAAGATGCCTGAGACGATATTGCTGACAGCCGATCCTGAGGACCTTCCAGGAGGAACAACTAACTCGGCAAATATTTGATTTGAGCCAAATTTCTGCCCAAAGAAAACGTTTTTTTCTATATCTCCAAATGCAGGCGACACCCAAAACACATCGTCGGGAAGATTCAACGGTTCCATGAATAAGGTTACACGCAGGGAATTGAGACCGTCTCCTCCAAATTCCGCTTTTGTAAAGTGAAATTCTTGTCCGTCAATGGATGTTGTAACATCCAATGTCTTCGTTTGGCCGGGTTGTGGGTTTTGTCCAAGATCAATTTGAAAGCCTTCTGCTTTTACTGGCATATCTACGGTCACCAGAGGCAAAATGACCGTAAGGTTTTTGGCCTTTTTTGATATAGGCGGAAAATGAAGGGTTTGAAAGTACGCATTCTCTACATCATCGAACTGCGCCCAACTGTTATCTGCGTTTTCAACAAGAGCATAAGAATTTCCTTCATCGTCTGCTAATGACACGCCAATTCCCTTTTGATCATCATCAGGATAGAGAAAAGAATCTACTGCTCCGCGTACCATGGCGCTCTCAACTACGATTTTGAGATTCACCTGCGTTTCTGCGTCTGTGCTTGTTATATCCTGAACACAGATGGAAATTTCGTGGATTTTCTTGCAACCAGCAGGCTCAGAAACAACCAAAGATAAGGTTGGCGTTGAAACAATCGTTGGTGGAATTAGCGTAGAGACAGGCGTGGTTTGAGTCACACTACTGTTTGCGTTTTTCTCGGCGGTTCTTAGCGAAGATACTGAGTTTGAACAGGCCGATAAAAGCAACATGCAACCCAGTAATAGAATCCTATGACTTCGGAAATCGTTATTTAGAGACATGGTTGAATCCTTTGAATTTTACTTGGCGTTGTCATCCTTATGAGGATAGCGTCTCCCAATGCCCCAATTTCCTACGAAAATTGGGGAGGTGAATCTGTAGACTCGTTCGAAGCGCTGCATCAACTTCAAACGATTGGCCAACTCATTTCCAAGCCGGTGCGGGGGCAGTAGTTTGTTTATTTGGCCAAAATACCATGTGATCAATCCAGAATTCCCTTGGTTGGTCACTAAAGAATTGTATGTTATCCGTCTTAATGTAACAACTGGTGGGACCTCCTTTGCCTTGTGTCCAACCCAGATATACGAATTGATTCGCATAAAATTCTTGATTAACATAAACGGCAAAATTCTCGGCGCTGACGGTGTTATAGGCCTTATATTCATATATCCCATCCAACACACCTGTATTGTATGGGATTGCGATATAAAGGTGATAGTTATAGTTTGTGGATGTAGACATATTGCACTTCCACCGCATTGTGTTTATCGGCCCGTTATATGTGCGATTTGTGGATTTATATGCATGCTTATTTGTAGACGGATAACCTGTCGTAGTAACATTAGTATAGGGACCAGATTTGGAAGTGTAAGTTGCATCTGTCTCATTGACATAATTCCATGCCCCTGTTGCCGCGTTTGCAGAAAGGGGAAGTCCCAATGTTAGAACCGTAAAGAAGCTAACCAATGCCGACACGATTGATGTTCTGTTCATCATAGCACCTCTGATTTTCTTTTGCTATTCCTGATATTCCAACGGAGTTACATTTCTCGAGTCTTTCGATGGAACAAACTGAAAGATTGCTTCAGGAATGTTTTCCCCATAGATTATTTTCTGTGCCTCAAATTGGATTTGCCAATGATAAGCGTCTCCAAAAAGTTGAGCGCGCAGAATTATTCCGGTTTCCGCATCCACCCAATACAGGTGGTTTTTAGGCATTCGAGAAATAATTATCGTTTTCCTGCCTGCTACCACTTCTTCCCCGACGATCTTGATATTTTCCAGCCCGACTGCCTGATTAATGATTAAAGATTGGGCGATTCCTGTTGGAAACAAAAGTTCATAATATCCTGTTGGCAACGCTTTTCCAAAGGGATGGAGAGTAACCGCGCTGGGATTTTCAAGAAGTGTTTGACGAGGATCAAATCCGTTGTATCTAAATGTGTCGGAAATGCTTTCTTGAATATATATATTCTTGGATTTGTTTTCGCGGCTAATTGAGGATGAATTCCGCACGAAAATGATCGAATTGTTCCCGCTTATTTCTACGCGCGCCCACTCCCCTTTTTTAGCAAACCAGAAGTGTTGTGTTTCGGTTGCGACATTTTCGGAAACTAAATCGAAATTCATCAACTGGTATTCCGCTTCAAGCGCATCCCACATTTGATCGCTATCCAACATTAGGGCAAGCACATCCTCAGGGGAGCTGTTGACAGTCAATGTTTGAGCAGGGTGTTCAGGTATGGATAGGCGTCTTGCTGGATTAGTGTATGCCAAAACAGAGTCAATTGTTAGTAGGGTAACGATTGCGACAATACAACCAACCAAACTGCCTTTCAAAATAGATCTTAATGTTTTCATTTTTCCTCCGCGCGGTTTAGTACATCGTAAATTAAGTTTTTGACAAAAGCGAGCATCTGGTAGAAAATAGCCAGATGAACAAACAACACATACAACTCAGTCCAGTAGATCGAGAGTATCTCGAAGCCTTGATGAGCAAGGGCGAACTCAAGGCAAAAACCTATCGCCGTGCGCTGTCCCTGCTTGAATTGGATCGCGGTCAAACATATACGGCGGTATCCAAAACGGTCAAAATGAGCATTGGGACGTTGTCCACGTTGGCCGATCAATATCGAGAAAAAGGGCTACAAGCATTGTATGATCGTCCACGCTCGGGCAGACCGATCAAGATTGATGGGGAACAACGTGCAAAAATCACAGCGCTGGCCTGTAGTACGCCGCCGGAAGGACACGCGGAATGGAGTTTGCGTCTGTTGGCAGATAAAGTGGTCGAACTTGAGTTTTGCGAGCAAATCTCGCATACGCATGTGCGTACGATTCTAAAAAAACATACTCAAGCCGCATCTGAAACAAACCTGGTGCATTGGCGCCTTGGATAGTCGCTTTCTGGCTCGGATGGAAACGCTGTTAGCGCTCTACAAGCTGCCTTACGATCCGAATTATCCTGTGATTTGTTATGACGAACGACCTTGTTTCTTGATTGGTGAAACGGTCGCGCCACTGGCGATGCAAAGTGGCCGGGTGCGCAAAGAACATTATGCGTACGAGAAACTGGGCTCCTGCGCTTTGTTGGCGATGATCGAGCCGTTGACCGGAGAACGCCTGGCGCAAGTTCATCCACAGCGCACCAAAAAAGAATACACTCTTTTTTGTCAGGCAGTCGCAACCAAGTATCCGAATGCCATCAAAATCAGGATGGTTCAGGATAATTTGAATACGCATGATGCCAGCGCTTTCTATGAAAATCTACCGGCAGATGAAGCCCTGGCGCTGGCAGAACGATTTGAGTTCTACTACACACCCAAATCAGCAAGTTGGCTCAATATGATTGAGATTGAGTTCTCGGCGCTTTCCAGACAGTGTCTCAAGCGGCGCATTCCAACCATTGAAAAACTCGAACACGAAATCCTGGCCTTGGTAGCCGAACGCACCGAAAAGAAAATCAAGATCGATTGGCAATTCTCTATCCAGACTGCTCGCTCCAAACTTAATTCACATTACGTTGCAGTTCAATCAGCTAACAAGAAATTCGAAGAAACTTAGTTTACGATATAATAAATATGTCTCCATGTTGTTCGTCTGCAAAAAGGTTAGCATAGATGATATGCGCTGTCAAGTGCGGAAATCCGTACCACCATGGCTGTAGCAAAGTCTGAGGATTTTCATCGCGAATGCCGCGAATTTGCGAATGACGCGAAAAAGCCCAAGAAAATTCGCGAAATTCGCCCATTCGCGCTATTCGCGTTCCATTTCGGCTAACTTGTCAAGCGACTTTGCTACTGCCATATCCGTACCACACATATCATCTGGACGCGTGAGGCGGGACGGCGGTCAGCGCTCACTAGTGGGGCTGGCGATAGAGATCGTGAGCCTGGATGTAGTCGTACACAGAGACGGGGAGAAAATAGCGGAATTCGAGCCCGACGGCGATGCGGCGGCGGATCTCGCGCGAGGCGATCTGCAGGAGGGGCGCGTCTACAAAACGCGTCTTTTCCGTCACGCCGGGGATGACCGCGTCCAGCGTGGCGAGTTGGACGGATTCGCCCGGGCGGCGCATCACGCCGATCTCGCGGCAGGCCGTCACGAGGTCCGCCGGACGATGCCAGGCCGCCAGGCCGCGCAGAGAGTCGGAGCCGAGAAGCAGGATCAAATTTCCGCCGGGGAATTGCCTTTGCAGAATGTCCAGCGTGTCCACCGTGTATTGCGGCGCGGGACGGGAAAATTCAATGGTGGAAAGCTCGAAGGCAGGTTCGTCCGCGATCGCCAGGCGCACCATCTCCAGCCGGTGAGAAATATCGGCCATCGAATTGCCGATCTTGTGCGGCGAACGCGGCGTGATGATCCACAACACGCGGTCGAGGCGCAGCTGGCTGCGCGACTCGCTAGCCAGGATCAAATGCCCAAGATGAGGCGGATCGAATGTCCCGCCAAAAACGCCAATCCTTTCAGACATGGGTAGAAGTATATCGTATCCCGCCGTTTTTTTTCGGGGCAATTCGGTATAATAAAATCATGGACACCAAAACCCGATATGAAGAACTCGTCCGCGAACTGAGTTACCACTTCCACCGTTATCACGTTTTGGATGATCCTGTCATCAGCGACGCGGAATACGACAAACTCTACAACGAACTCAAGCGGATCGAGACCGCGCATCCCGACTGGATCACTCCCGACTCGCCCTCGCAGCGCGCGGGACCCAAAGCGGCCGACCGTTTCGAGAAGGTCCGCCACCCCGCGCCGATCCTCTCGCTCGCCAACGCCTTCGGCGCGGACGAGGCGCGCGCCTGGTACGAGCGCGTCCGCAAACTGGACGCTCGCGTGGAGCAGGCGAAGTTCGTCGTCGAACCGAAGATAGACGGGCTGTCGGTCGTCCTGCACTACCGCGACGGACTCTTCGCGCAGGGCGCGACGCGCGGCGACGGGGAAGTGGGCGAGGACATCACCGCGAATTTGCGGACGGTGCGCGCCATCCCGCTGCGGATACCCGTGAGCGGCGATTCGCCCGCGTCGGTCAGCGTGCCAAAATATCTGGTCGTGCGCGGGGAAGCCTTCATCCCCATCAAAGAATTCGAAGAATTGAATCGCAAATTGGAGGAAGCGGGAGAGAAGACCTACCTCAACCCGCGCAACACCGCGGCGGGATCGCTGCGCCAGCTCGATCCCGCGTTGACGGCTTCGCGCCCGATCACCCTGCTGGTCTATCAGATCGTCCACGCGGAGGGCGGGACGGTCCCGACCAGCCAATGGGAAATTTTGCAATATCTCAAAGCGTTGGGATTCCCCGTTACGGATGTTGCCAAACGCTTCGACGGCATCGAGTCCGCCATCGCCTACACCGCGACCTGGGACAAGCGCCGCGACGAACTTCCCTACGAGGCGGATGGGATGGTCATCAAGATTGACGATCTCACGCTCGCGGCGGAACTTGGCTTCGTCGGCAAGGACCCGCGCGGCGCGATCGCGTTCAAATTCCCGGCGCGCGAGGTGACGACCATCCTCGAAGACATCGGCGTCGCCGTCGGGCGAACGGGCGTGTTGACTCCCTACGCGATGCTGAAAGCCGTCGAAATCGGCGGCGTGGTCGTGGAGCGCGCCACCCTGCACAACTTCGATTACATCGCCGAGAAGGACATCCGCATCGGCGACCGCGTCCTCGTCAAGCGCGCGGGCGAGGTGATCCCCTACATCATCGGCCCCGTCGTGGATGCGCGCACCGGCTCGGAGAAAGTCTACCAGCCGCCGGGCGTTTGTCCCGCGTGCGGACAGCCCGTGGAACATTTCGAGGGCGAGGTGGCCTGGTACTGCGTCAACGCGGCGTGTCCCGCGCAGTTGGCGCGCAACGTGGAGCATTTCGTCTCGCGCGGCGCGATGGACATCGTCGGCATGGGGACGAAGATCGTCGAGAAGTTGATCGAGGCGGACAAGATTCGGGACGCGGCGGATATTTTCACGCTCACACGCGCCGACATCCTTGAGGCGGTCACCAAGAAGGATCGCAAGACCGGGAAGGAACCGCCCGGCAAGATCGCGGACAACCTGCTGGCGTCCATCGCGGAATCGTCGAAGCGGCCGTTGAACCGCGTGATCACCGCGCTCGGAATCCGCGGCGTGGGCGAGGTCAGCGCGGCGGATCTGGCGCGGCAGTTCGAGAATCTGGACGCGCTCTCCGCCGCCAGCGCGGACGACCTCCAGCGGGTCGAGGGAATCGGTCCCAACATCGCCGAGGGAATCGTGGATTGGTTCGGGCGCGAGGCGAATCAGACGGTGTTGAAGAAATTGAAGAAGGCGGGAGTCTGGCCGAGCGGACAGTTATCAGTGAGCAGCGATCGGTCATCAGGGAAGTTGGCGGGACTGACCTTCGTCATCACGGGGACGCTCCCCGCCTGGTCACGCGAGGAGGCGAAAGCCTTCATCGAATCTCACGGCGGCAAAGTCACGGACAGCGTCAGCAAGAAGACGAGTTATCTCGTGCTGGGAGAGAATCCCGGCTCGAAGTTCGAGAAGGCGAAGGGACTGGGCGTGAAGATTATCGGAGAGGAAGAGTTGAGGACGATGGCCGCGTAAATCCCGAAGAGATGGCAGGATTTTGAGAAAATCTGGCACAGCGCCAAGCAGGATATATCGCGCCCGGTCACAAATTGCGCTTTTTTTAAAGTGGAAAGCGCAATTTGTGGCCGTGAGTATTTGTAAGGTAAATTTCCAATTTGCCGGGCACAATTTAGCAAATTGCGCTCCAAGTTCGCCTGATTGATATCTAGCCAGGCAACCTCATTGGATATATAATAGATATAAAGGCTATATCCAATGAATATAAAAATCCTTGTTTCCTTTCCGCAGGAATTTCTCGACGATATAGACCGCGCTGCCTCTGAAGAACACCGCTCCCGAAGTGAGTTGATCCGCGAGGCATTGCGCGCATATTTGGAATCGCGCCTGATTCGGAAAATGCGATTGAAACAGATGGCGGAGGGACGCGCTCCTTATGAAGATTTCAACGTTGAATTCAAGGTTTGGGACATGGCAAGCGATGAGGCGCTGGATAATTTCGAAAAGGAATTGGATAAGCCATGAAGCGCGGAGACATCGTCCTTGTTAATTTGCCACAGCCGACAGACGGCGCTGGTCATGAACAGGTCGGAACAAGACCAGCGCTTGTCGTTCACGAGAACAATTCAAGTGATGTTATATCGGTTATTATGATCGTTCCATTCACAAGCAATCTCAAAGCGCAAAAATTTCAATACACAATTCTGATTCACCCTACGAAAGAAAATGGCTTAACATTACCGTCGGTCCTGCTCGTATTTCAATTGCGTGCAATAGATAAACAGAGGATTGGCAAAAAAATTGGTCAATTGGAAGAAACAACGATGAAAAAAGTGAACCAGGAAATCAAAGATCTGCTGGGACTGTAAAGTTCGACGCTCAAAAAAATTTCCTGTGATAAAATCCCGCCCGACTTAAACGCAAAGGACGCCCTGGGGGAGCATCAAGCCTTTGCGAAATTACGATTTTCGGAGAACAACTCATGCCAAGAAGAAGTCTCGCTCGCCTCTACAAAGACGAGTTCTCTGGCTATTCGCCTGCCAAATTTCAACAGGACCTGCTCGCGGGTCTCACCGTGGCGGCAGTCGCGCTTCCGCTCGCGCTGGCCTTCGGCGTCGCCTCGGGAGCCACCGCCGCGGCGGGCCTCGTCACCGCCATCCTCGCGGGCCTCGTCATGGGATTGCTCGGCGGCGCGCCCTATCAGATCAGCGGGCCCACAGGCGCCATGTCCGCGGTGCTGATCGTGCTGGTCGGCCGCTACGGCCTCGAAGGCATCTGGATGGCAGGCCTGCTTTCAGGCGCGCTCTTGCTCGTCATCGGCCTGCTGCGCCTCGGACGCTTCATCGCCTTCATCCCCTCGGCCGTCATCAGCGGCTTCACCTCGGGCATCGCCCTCATCATCTTCATCGGGCAAATTGACAACTTCCTCGGCGTCAAGACTCCCGCTGCCGACACCGCCGCGCAAAAACTGCTCGGATATTTCCACGGCGGATTCACCCCCGACCTCCACGCGCTGACCATCGGACTCGTCGTCATCCTGACCATGCTGCTCTGGCCGACGAAATGGAACGCGCGCTTCCCCGCTTCGCTCCTCGGACTCATCCTCGCCACGCTTCTTTCCTCGACGTTAGGCTGGCCGGCCCAAACGATCGGCGACATCCCCCAGACTCTTTTCCTCGCCGACCGCCTCAGCCTCTCTCACATCCCGTGGACGAACCTCCCCGACTTCATCGCGCCCACGCTGACGATCACCGCGCTCGGCGCGGTCGAAAGTCTCCTGTGCGGCGCGGTCGGCTCGAACATGACCGGCGTCCGCCTGCAAGCCAACCAGGAATTGGTCGCGCAGGGCATCGGCAACATGATCATCCCGTTCTTCGGCGGCGTCCCCGCCACGGCAGCCATCGCGCGTTCCAGCGTGGGAATCAAATCGGGCGGGCAGACGCGTCTCGTCAGCGTCGTCCACGCGGTGGGACTGCTGCTCTCGATGTTCCTGCTCGCCCCGTTCATGGCGAAGATCCCGCTCGCCGCGCTGGCCGGCGTCCTGATGGTGACCGCCGCCCGCATGAACGAGTGGCCTGCGATCAAATTCATCTTCGGCAAACGCTTCAAAACCGACATGATCGCCTTCACGATCACCATGCTCGCCACCATCGTCCTCGACCTGACGCAGGCCATCCTCATCGGATCGTTTCTCGCCGGCGCGGTCTTCCTCAACAAGATCGCCAGCATTGACATTGACGTGCAGGAAGTGAACCGCGAAAAACTCCGTCAGCGCGGCATCGAGACGGCGGGAAAATGCCGGCACGTGCGCGTCGCCTTCCTCACCGGTCCGCTCTTCTTCGCCGCGACGGGACAGTTCAACGAGGCCTTCCAGAATCTCGGCGACACCCACGCCTTGATCCTCTCCATGCGCGGCGTCCCGTTGATTGACCCCGCGGGGCTGGAGGCCATCCATCGTCTCGACGAACGGCTGGAAAAGCAGGGCGGCGTCCTCATGTTCGCGGGAGTCCACAACAACACCTATAACATGATGAAGCGCGGCGGGCTGGTGGAACACATCGGGGAGGAAAATTTCTTTTGGTCCAGCGACCAGGCCATCGTCGAGGCCGAGAAGCGGGGTTGTCGATTCTGCTGACGGTTCGGAAACCCGTTTTTCCCGGAAGACGGGTCTCTACGTTGAAGTCATCGGATATAATGGGGCAATCCCCGCTCAGGAGTTCCGAATGGATTTCGAGAATACCAACGACTCTGTCACCCGACGCATCCAGGCTTTTACCGACCGCGTCTCAACGCTCAAATCAAACGACCTTTATTTTTATAACCAGCCTGTGGAGGAGATCCTCCCCGGGATGAAGGTGCGCGTCTACGGGCGCGAGATGGGCATGTACGCCTCGTACTCCTACCTCGGGCTGATCAACCACCCGCGCATCAACGCCGCCGCCAAAGCCGCCGTGGACAAATTCGGGACGGGGACGAACGGCGTCCGCACGCTGGCTGGCACGCTGACCATTCACAACGAACTCGAAGAGACGATCGCCAACTTCAAACACGCCGAGGCCGCCGTCACCTACTCTTCGGGCTACGCCACCAACCTGACCGTCGTCTCGACTCTCATGGGCCGCGGCGATTACGTCTTCTCGGACAAGTTGAACCACGCCTCCATCGTGGACGGCTGTCTCATGTCGGGGGCGGAGTTCCGCCGCTTCCGTCACAACGACATGGCGCATCTCGAAACCCTGCTCAAGAACGCGCCCGCGGACGCCGCCAAACTCGTCATCGCCGATTCGGTCTTCAGCATGGACGGCGACATCATTGACCTGCCCAAACTGGTCGAAGTCTGCAAAAAGCACAACGCCTGGCTGATGATTGACGAGGCGCATTCTTTGGGCGTGCTCGGCAAGACCGGTACGGGCATCGAAGAACACTTCGATATGTTCGGCTCGATTGACATCAAAATGGGCACGCTCAGCAAGACCATCCCCTCCGTGGGCGGATACGTCGCCGCGAAGAAAGAGATCATCCAATATTTTCGTCACGCCAGCCGCGCGTACATTTTCTCTGCCGCGCTGCCGCCCGCGCAAGCCGCGGCCGCGAACGAGGCTTTCAAAGTGATCCTGGACGAGCCCTGGCGCATCGAACGTCTCAACCAGAACACCAAACAGTTCATCGGCGGGTTGAAGAGTCTTGGCTTCGACACCATGCTGACCGAGACCGCCATCGTCCCCGTGCTGTGCGGCGAGGACGAGAAGGCCTTTGCCCTGACGCGCGAGTGCCAGCACAACGACGTCTTCGTCCTGCCGGTCGTCTCGCCCGCCGTCCCTGAGGGGCTCGCGAGACTGCGCGCCACCGTCACCGCCGCGCACGATCCGAGCGAGATCGAACGCGCCATGGATGTTATCGGCGAGGCGGGGAAGAAGTTGGGGATTATTAGGTAGAGGGTAGAGAGCAGGGAGTAGAGAACAGAGAGCAGGAAGCAGAGAGCAGTCCGCCTTTCGGCGGACTGTCTTTTTATGTCGGCAACCATTCAACCTTAATAAACGAGGTCACGAAATCACGCCCCCGCGTTTTTTCTCGCCGCCTGCCATAACCCGAAGCGGAATCCCAGCCAGCCCAGCGCGAGTCCCGTCAGCGCGTCGAGGATGTAATGCTGTCCCGTCAACACGGTCGAGACGGAGATGAGAGCCATGATGAGGCTCCACAGCCAGCGCCAGCGCGGGGCGTAATGGACTCCAAACGCGGCGATAAGCATGCTCACGTAGTTGTGTCCGCTGGGCAGCGCGGCGTGCGTCCCGCCGGTCAGTTGGACGAAGCGCAGCAGGGCGGAGAAAACGTCCGCGCCGCTGACGAGGGGCAGGTCCACATAGGTCGGGAAAAGGACAAAAGTCGCCGCGCCGATGGAAACGACGAGCAACGCAGCCGCGATCGCCGCCCGGAAGGCGCGGTCGTCCAATTTAAACAACGCCCAATAGATGCCGAACGCCCAAAACAGGAACGTGAAATAATACGGTATGACCCAAACGGGATTCGTCGGCAGCGGCTCGAAAGGAAGTTTTGGCGCGATCCCGCCGCTCG
>DKTP01000111.1 GCA_002473085.1 Anaerolineales bacterium UBA7227 | reverse complement strand
CGGAACTCACGAGCAAAGGAACTTTATTATGGCAACCAAAATGCCCGTCCTGTTCGTCGGTCACGGCAACCCGATGAACGCCATCGAAGAGAACGACTTTTCCAAAGCATGGATCGAGGAGGGCCGAAAACTGCCCCATCCGCGCGCCATCCTCTGCGTTTCGGCGCACTGGGTCACGCGCGGGACGCTGGTCACCGCGATGGAGCGACCGCGCACCATCTACGACATGTACGGCTTCCCGCCCGAACTGTACGAGGTGCGCTACGACGCGCCAGGCGCGCCCGACCTGGCGGGACAGATCCGCCGCATCATCAAGACTACCGAGGTGCGCGACGACTTCGAATGGGGCCTCGACCACGGGACGTGGTCCGCGCTGCGGCGCATGTTCCCCGAAGCGAACGTCCCTGTCGTCCAGATGTCCCTCGACGCGGCCATCGCCGCTGAGAAACACTACGAGATCGCGAGTCAATTAAAAGAACTGCGCGAGGACGGCGTGCTGGTCATCGGCAGCGGCAACATCGTCCACAACCTGCGCCTCGCCCGTTTGGAAGACTCAGCCTACGACTGGGCGGTGGAATTCGACCAGCGCGTCAAAAACTGGATCGAGCAGAACGACCACGATCCCATCGTCCACTTCGAGAGGGGCGATCAGGCCGCGGCGCTCGCCATCAACAGCGCGGAACATTACGTCCCGCTGCTCTACTCCCTTGCCTTGCGCGACGAATCGGATCCGATCTCCTTCTTTGCGGACAAAGTGATCGGCGGCTCGATCTCGATGCGGTCGGTGAAGATCGGGTAATATCTCGTTGGGGCAGTTTGGGCAGTTTGGGCAGTTGGGGCAGACCTATGTGTCTGCCCTCGCGTCTGCCCTCGCGTCTGCCCTCGCGTCTGCCCTCGTGTCTGCCCTCGTGTCTGCCCTCGTGTCTGCCCAGGCGGGTGGACACGTAGGTCCACACCTACGATTGGATTTATGAATCGACCCTTTGTTTTCATCAACGCGGCCGTGACCGCCGACGGCAAAATAGACACCTGCGAACGCCGCGGGGCGACGATCTCCTCCGCGCGGGATAAAGCGCGCGTGGACCGTCTGCGCGCTGGGGCGGACGCGGTGATGGTCGGCGGGAAAACGCTCCTCGAAGAAGATCCCAGGCTGACGGTCAAGAGCGAAGCGCTGCGCGCCGAGAGGGCCGCGCGCGGGCTGAGTCCGAATCCCATGAAGGTGGGAATCGTCACCAACGCGGACGAACTTCCCGACGGCGATTTCGTCAATTTCGGCGCGGCGCGCGTCGTAATATTCGCCGCCGAGCGGACATCTAAAGCGCGGGTCGAATCCCTGCGTTCACGCGGCGTCGAAGTATACGTCCACGCCGCGCCGCGCGTGGACCTGGTCGAAGCCCTCCGCGTCCTGCGCGGACTGGGCGTCGAACGCCTGATGGTCGAGGGCGGCGGGACGCTCAACTTCGAGTTGCTCCGCCTCGGTCTCGTGGACGAGTTGACGATCTACGTCGCGCCGATGATCTTCGGGGGCGAATCCGCCCCCACGCTCGCGGACGGCGTCGGCTTGGCGCGAGGCGAAGCCATCCCGCTGAAACTCGTCGAGAGCGAGATCCATGCGGACGGCGGAGTTGTCTTAAAATACGCGCGCGCAACGGGCGTTTTCTGACGCCAGGTTGCGCGACATAACATTAATGAGGTAAACATGTCTGTCATTTCAATGCACGAAAAAGTGGAACAATTATTACGGGACGATCCCGACCACGAATGCGAGGGCATCGGTCCCGACAAGGTTTGTGTGCGCATCGTCGCGCTGGCCGAACTGCCCTCGCGCTTCGGCGACTTCCACATCATCGCCTTCGAAAACAACCGCGACGGCAAGGAACATGTCGCCGTCACGCACGGCGACGTGATCGGCGCGAGCGACGTGCCTGTGCGCCTGCACTCGGAATGTCTCACGGGCGACGCGCTCGGCTCGCTGCGCTGCGATTGCCGCGACCAGTTGGAGTCCGCGCTGAAGATGATCGGCAAGATGGAGCGCGGCATGGTGCTGTACATGCGGCAGGAGGGACGCGGCATCGGCCTCACCAACAAGATCCGCGCCTACAGTTTGCAGGACGCCGGCCTCGACACGGTGCAGGCCAACCTCGCCCTCGGCTTCCGCGACGACGAACGCGATTACGCTGTCGCCGCGCACATGCTCATGTCGCTCAAAGTCAACTCGACGCGGCTCATCACCAACAACCCGAAGAAGATCAAACAACTCACCGACTACGGCATCAAAGTCACCGACCGCATCCCGCACGTCATGGAGCCGAATGAGTACAACCTCTTCTATCTCGAAACCAAAGCCGCCAAGTCCGGCCACCTGATGAAATTCCCCGCGCACAAACACCTGCAAGAGCAGAGCGACGAACCCTTCATCGAGGGCATGCCCGAACCTGTGGAGGCGGCCCATGGATAGCCGCGTCGTCGTCATCACGGGCGCGACGGGCGTCCTCGGAAAACTCGCCGCGCAGACGTTCGCCGCGCGCGGCGATTCCATCGTCCTGCTCTCGCGCGACCAGGCGGAGGTGGACTCCCTCGCCCGCGACCTGAACCTGCCCTCCGAGCGGATCCTCGCCCGAGGCGTGGACCTGCTCGACGCGCCGACGCTTCGCGCCGCGGCCGAGGCGGTCGCGGCCCAATTCGGCGGAGTCCACATCCTGATCCACCTCGTCGGCGGCTGGACGGGCGGCAAGACCATCCTCGAAACCTCCGTGGACGATTTCGCCCTCATGTTCAACCAGCACGCCTGGACGACCGTCCACCTCTTCCAGGCTTTCGCCCCGCTCCTCGCTTCGGGCGGACGCGTGATCGTCGTCTCCTCGCCGCTCGCCAACGCCCCCGTCACGAAGATGAGCGCCTACGCTGCCGCCAAGTCCGCGCAGGAGACGCTCGTCCTGACCCTCGCCGAAGAACTGCGCGAAAACGGCATGACCGCCAACGTCATCCAGGTCAAGTCCATTGACGTGAAAGGGACGGGCAAGGGGACTTCGCCAAAAGAGATCGTCGCCGCGATGGAGTACCTCTGCTCCGAGGAAGCCTCGAAGGTGACAGGCGCGAGGATCCCGATTTACAAGTAAAATTAATAGATCACGAAAACCACGCGTAATTTGCGTTCTCTAACGCAAATCTGGCGGTAGAGACCGCCCAATACGCGCTTTCGTGGAGTACTGAGAATTCAAGGCGAGCAGGAAACATGAAGGCATCTACCCTCGACAAGAAATTCGATAACGACGAAAACATCCTCGACGACTTGGATCTTTCACAAGCCCGCCGCCCCGCGTTGGAGCAAAAGCGCGTCAATGTGGACTTCCCCATGTGGATGATCACCGCGTTGGATCGCGAAGCGCGCAAACTGGGCGTGACGCGGCAATCCGTGATCAAAATGTGGCTGGCGGAACGCCTGGAGCAACTTGGATGGGCTGGATAAGGTAAGATAATATCTCGCCTTACCTTTGCCCGTTATACTTGCGGGATGCGACCCGTCCCAACCCGCAACCGCGAATCACGGACCGACGGCTTCAAAGAGAACCCGTCGGTTTTTTCGCGCCTCCCGTCAAGGTGAACCATGCCTCCTCTCGCCGTCGTCCTCCTGCTCGTCTCCGCGCTCATGCACGCGCTGTGGAACCTCATCCTCAAACAGTCCGAGGTCAAATACATCGCCATGAACTGGCAGGTCTTGCTCGGAGGCGCGGCGGCTGTCGTCGCCCTCTTTTTTACCGGCCTGCCGCCCCGCGCCATGTGGCCCTTCGCCGCCGCCAGCATCGTCCTCGAAACGCTGTACTTCCTGCTCCTCATGGCCGCCTACACCGACCACGACTTCTCGCTGATCTATCCCATCGCGCGCGGCGCCGCGCCCGCCCTGGTGACGGTCTGGGCGGCGCTGTTCCTGCGCGAAATCCCGACGACGGGCGGGCTGTTCGGCATCCTGCTCATCATCGTCGGCATGATCGTCATCGGCTCGACCGCCCTGCTCGACAACCGCGAAAACAAGCCGGGCCTCAAAGGGATTTTCCTCGCGCTCGGCGTGGCCTTTCTCATCTCCGTCTACACCATCGTGGACGGGACGGCGGTCAAAGCGCATCCGACGGCGTCCCTGCCCTACGCGCTTACGATGTTTGCGGGCGTCCCGCTTCTGACGACGCCCGTGGTGGGTCGCCGCTTCGGATGGGATTCCTTCGCCCGAGCCTGGCGCGGACAACGCTGGATGTTGATCCTCGGCGGCGCGCTGGGGGTGACCGCCTACACAACCGCCCTCTTCGCCTACTCGTTCGCGCCGCTCAATTACTCGGAGGCCATGCGCGAGGTCAGCGTGGTGATTGGCGCGTTCCTCGGTTGGCGGTTCCTCGGCGAGAAGATGGGCGGGTACCGCCTGCTCGGCGCGGGCGTCATCTTCGCGGGGATTTCGTTGATCGCGATCTTCGGCTGATTGACGCAGGTGTAGGTGTAGATGTATACTCCCTTTTGGAGGTCCCTATGGCTACAACTGGACAAAAATACCGCGCTCAAATCCTTCTGGAGCCTGAGCAGCACAAAAAATTGACCGAAATCGCCGCCAGCGAAGGGCGAAGCGTCTCCGACGTGGTGCGCGAGGCGGTGGCGGAATACGTTGTCGCGAAGACTCAGGAAGATCAATGGGAACGTCGGCGCAGAGGCTTGGAGATCATCCGGCAACACCGTGAGGAAATGCTGCGAAAGCGCGGCGGAAAACCCATTGAAATTGACGTTGTGGAATTGATTCATCAAATGCGAGAGGAAAGGGAGAATGAGTTACTCAGCGCCATCGAAGACCTCGCCCGCCATCGTGGTAATTGACGCTGGCCTGGGAGCGGGAGCGGTACTGGCAATTCGCGGCTTGGAAGCTGTGCCGGCGCTTTTGGAGCGCTGGCACGAAAACAAAGACAAAATTTATGTCCCCGAGTGGTGGTGGGCGGAAGTAACTTCTGTCGTTCGGCAATACGTTTATCGCAAAGAAATTTCCACCGAGCAGGCTCATCAGGCGATTGACGACCTCAAGAATATTGAAGTTGCCTCGTACACAATGAATTTTGACCTTCTGCACAATACGCTTGACTGGGCGCAGAGAATCGGACAGGTCAGGGCATACGATGCCTCTTATCTCGCCCTCGCCGAACATTTGAACGCGGAGCTTTGGACGGCGGACAAACGACTCGTGAATTCTACGCGCGCCCTGAATATTGACTGGATTAAATGGATTGGAGACTTCGAATAACATGCCCGAACAGACCTTCCCCGAACCGACCGTCGGCGCGTTCATTTTCAACAGCAAAGGCGAACTCCTGCTGCTGCAAAGTCACAAATTTCCCGGCTTGTACGTCGTCCCCGGCGGGCACGTGGAATTGGGCGAGCGGCTGGAGGAGGGCCTCGTCCGTGAGGTGAAGGAGGAGACCGGGCTGGACGTATACGACATCGAGTTCATCATGTTCCAGCAATTCATCTACGATCCCGCTTTCTGGAAAAAACGTCACTTCATCTTTTTCGACTTCGCCTGCAAGACCGACGGGAGCAAGCCGCAACTCAACGACGAAGCCGAGGGATTTATCTGGGCGGAACCGCAGAAGGCCCTGACGCTGGAACTGGACGCGTACACGCGTCGCTCCATAGAAAAATGGCTGAAGTAGAAACTGACCTGCCGCGCGGCGAATTTTTGAATTGCCCTCTTTGCCGTTCTGGATATAATGAACGCCTATGGCTATTGACCGTTTTGGACGCAACATCCACTATTTGCGAATCAGCCTCACCGACCACTGCAACCTGCGCTGCGTTTACTGTATGCCCGAAGACCAGGTCTTCCGTCCCAACGCGGAATTGATGCAGGACGACGAAATCCTCCTGCTCACGCGGCTGTTCGCCTCGCTGGGATTCGACAAAATCCGACTGACGGGCGGCGAGCCGACCGTCCGCGCCCACATCGTGGACATCGTGCGCGGCATCGCCAGCGTCGAGGGCATCCGCTCCGTTTCCATGACGACGAACGGGGTGCTCCTCCCAAAGCTGGCCCAACCCCTCGCCGACGCGGGCCTCGAACGGGTCAACGTCTCGCTCGACACGCTCGACCCCGAAAAATTCAAGCGGCTGACGCGCTGGGGCAAATTCGACGACGTCTGGCAGGGAATCCACGCCGCCGAAGCCGCCGGCTTGACTCCCATCAAGATCAACGCGGTCATCGTCCGCGGCTACAACGAAGACGACGCGGCGAACCTCGCCCGCCTCACGCTGGAGCATCCCTGGCAGGTGCGCTTCATCGAGATGATGCCCTTCGCCGGAGTGACGGAACTCCAGACCCGGCAGACCGTCACCGCGCAGGAGATTCGGGAGCGCATCGAAGATTCCCTCGGCGACCTGCAAGTGGCGAACGGCGGCAAACTGGACGGCGAGACGCGCCTCTTCAAACTCCCCAACGCCAAAGGCGAAGTGGGACTCATCTCCTCCGTCACCGTGCCTTTCTGCTCCACCTGCAACCGCGCCCGCCTCACCGCGGACGGCCGCCTGCGTCTCTGCCTGCTGCGCGAAAAGGAAGTGGACCTGCTCACGCCCCTGCGCGCCGGCGCCACGCTCAACGAACTGCGCGCCATCATCCTCGACGGCGTGTGGCACAAGCCCTGGGGACACGCCCTCGCCGAGGGCCTCATCCCCCTCAACCGCGCGATGAACGAGATCGGCGGGTAAATTCAAATTTATGATCAAAGCCATCCTCTTCGACCTCGACGGCACGCTCCGTCACAACGACCCCTCCGGCAGCCGGGTCTTCGTGGAATACGCGCGGGCGCTCGGCCTGCCGCTCCACGAGGAAGACATCGCCCGCGCCGCGCGCTGGGAGCATTACTACTTCGCCAACTCCCCCGACATCCAGGCCGACAGCCAGAAATTCGAGAACGACAGTTTCTGGACCAACTTTGCGCGGCGCAGGCTGGTCGCTTTGGGATGCCGTCCCGAGCAGGCCGCGGAACTCGCCCCGCAATTCTCCGCGTACATGGCCGAAAACTACAAGCCGACCTCCTTCGTCCACGAAGAAGTCTTCCCGCTTCTGTCCACGCTGAAGGCGGCGGGCTACAACCTCGGCATGGTCTCCAACCGCTCCCGCCCGTTCGACGAAGAACTCAAAGGGCTGGGGCTGGACGGCTACTTTAACTTCACGCTGGCGGGCGGGGAGGTGAACGCCTTCAAACCCGACCTTGCCATCTTCGAGGAAGCCCTGCGCCGGGCCGGGACGTCCGCCGCGCAGACGATCTACGTGGGCGACAACTACTACGCCGACGCGGTCGGGGCGCGCCGCGCGGGACTTCGGCCGGTTCTCTACGACCCGAGCGGACTCTTCCCCGATCCCGGCTGCGAGGTCATCGTCTCCTTCGATCAGTTGACAAAGTTACTGGGGTGATTGGACAGGCTCCGCGGCATTTCTTCGGGAGACTGTTTCTTGTACACAGATTACGTGGATTCTCACGGATAGAGCCATTACAAAAATCCGTGTACAAAAGGGAGTTAAGAAGCGCGCTCTTACCTCGCAAACTCCCAAAAGGCGCGGGCGGCCTCCTCAATAGCCTGCTCCAGTTTGACGTCGTTCGTCGTCCCCGCGCCGGGGTAGCCGAAGATGACGATGACGTAGGCGCGCGAGTCCCAGGTCACGATGGCGGCGTCGCCGATGACGAGACGTCCCTCCGTGATGGAGCCGCGCTTGTTGTAGAATTTTCCGTCGGGGGGCAGGAGCGGTCTTAAAACGCCCAGCCGCGTGTCGTCGTTGGGAGTGTATTCAGACATGAACTTTAGAATGATCTCCCGCGCATGCGGCTGAATAAACCCGCCCCGATAAAGCCCCGCGAGGAGACGCGCGACCTCGTACAGGGGCGCGAGGCGGCTGGACACGTTCACGTTCGGCGCGCCCCAATCGTCCAGCGTCGCGGGGATGTTGAGCCGCGACGCGCGGATGTATTCGAGCAGGTCTTCGGTGGCTTTCTCGTCCGAAACGATGAGCATGTCGTGGAGCGCCTGCGAGAGCAGGAATCCGTTTCCGTGCGATTTGATGTAGGCGGAGAGCTCGTCCGCGGGGACGCCTTTGGCTTCGAGGCTCTTGAACAACAGCATGGCGATGGGGACCTTGATGACCGAGGCGGTGTGGACCGCGTCGGCGCCGCGGCGGTCGTAGACGACGCGCCCCGCTTCGAGGTCCAGGATGACCGAATGCCAGTCGCCGCCCGCTTCCGCGAAGACGGAGTCCAGTTTGTCGGCGAGTCGAATCTCGGCGGGGGAGAAATCCTGCACGGGGACTTTGAAGCGCCAGAGTTCGAATCCGCCGTAGCCGGTGAGTCCGATCCAGTTGTTTTTGGCTTTGTCGGTCCAATCGTGGAATTGACCGACGCCCGGTCGGTTGGGGTCGTAGAGCATGACATCGCGGATGACGTAGTAGTAGTTGGGATAGGGCTGGGTGTTGAGGTTGGTGACGGAGTAGGCGCGCCCGGTTTCGTCCACGCGGGTGACGGTGAGGATGTGTTCGAAGGTGCCGCCTTTGCCCGCGTAGAGGTAGAGGAAGTCGCCCGCCTGGAGGGGAAATTCCCTGAAGTCGAATTCACCGATGGACTGTTTGAAGCGGTAATGCTCGAAGCGCTCGGCGGGAAAGGTTTTGCGGATGGTCTCCGCGTTGAGGTCGGGACGCATGAGCCAGAAGTCGTGCGGGTCCACGTAGCGGCTGAGGAGGCCCGCGTCGCGCAGTTCGGCGATGGACAGCGGCCCGCACATGTTGGACGGGTCGGCATAGCGGACGAAGCCGATCCCTTCGGCTTTGGCGAGGGCTTCCTCCTGCGTGGCGGAGATGAAGGTCTGCGCGGTTTGGTTGAGGCGGTCTTTTTGGGAGGGGGTCAGGGGATCGGAAGTGTCAGGTGTAAGGGTTTCAGGTGGCAGGTTCGGGGTTTCAGGTGTCAGGTTCCAAGTGTCAGGGGTCAGGTTCCAGGTGTCAGGGGTGGAGGTTGGGGGATTAGGCGTCAGGGTTGGGGATTCGGGGGTGGAGATGGACGCGGGTCCGCAGGAGGAGAGGAGGAGGCAGAGGGCGGAAAGGAGGAGGAGGGTGGAGCGCATGGGGGGAGTTTAACCCAGACTTCCGAAGTCTGGGAGGCTTCGGAAGTCTTTGCCCCGCATGGACGTTCGCTCGAAGAGTTACCAGAACAGGCGGGGCTTTTGTATATTTGGCTCCCGTTATTCAACGGGTTCGCCGGGCAGGGAGCCAGCCAGTTTTGCCTCGATGCCGATCCGTGGACCGAACATACTTCCGGCAGGCGCAAAATTGTGCGGGGAAACCGCCACCACCCGGAAACCGTTGTTGTTCCATTGGTTGTTCGGATGATTGTTGTTGCGGTCAGACACGCGGGCGTTGTTCTGATTGTTGTTCCACGAGCCGCCGCGCAGACCCCATGGCTCCTGCCCAATCAAACAGGCTTTCAAGCCTGCTTAATCCATGCTCCCAACAGCCTGCCCATTTCAGCCATCATACGGGCAGCGTGTTCGTATTGACCCACCTTGAATAATTCCAATTCCTTCGAGAAACGCAGCCAAAAGCGGATTTGCTCCAGGCCGATATCCGCCTTTTTGAGAAAGGCGCGCCGCTCCTCGCCGTTGGACTTTCCTGCGGAGACAATCCAATCCTGAAAATCCATGGCGTTTCTCTGAATGCGCTCGGCCAGGCTGAAACGATATGCGCGCGGGAATTTTTGCACCTGCGGCAATAACCATAAAAGAAAATCGTGCGTGCGGACGAACAGCGGAGACTCGTTCATAGCGCCGCCTGCGGCACGTTAAATCGAAGCATGGAACGAACCAGCCCGTGCGTATCGCCATAGCGGACGTGGTTTATCCAGCCGCGAATGCTGGAGGCCAGGCTGGCATAAGTGAAATTGCCCGACACGGTTTCCTTCAGGCGATGGCGAAAGGCGATCACCTTGCGGCTCTTCACGCGGCGGTGGTCGGGAAAACTACGGAATCCCAAAAATGGAATCCCGCTTTGGGTTGGAAAAACCAGCGCGCTATCTTCATGCAGCGTCAGCCGTAACGAAGCCGTCTTTTGAAAGATGTCTGCGCGCCAGGCGTAGAGTTTTTCCAGATCGTCGTCGAACAGGATGAAGTCGTCCACATAGCGAAGATACGCTTCGCATTTCAATTCGCGTTTGACGAACTGGTCGAGGGAGTTGAGATACACATTGGCAAGGAACTGGCTGGTGAGGTTGCCGATGGGCAGGCCGCGCGGACGGTTGACTGCAAAGATTTCATCGCCAGGAAAATAGACCATATCGTATTGCTCGGAAAGGACGCCCACGCCGCTTTCTAAAATTTTGCCGCACAGCCAGAGAACATCCTTATCGGCGATCAGGCGGGCAAGTTCGGCGCGTAGAATTTCATGGTCAATGGAAGGGAAAAACTGTTTCACGTCGCACTGCAAAAACCAGCGATACTTGCGCGCGTATTCAGCGGTCTTTGCCAGAGCGCGGTGTGTGCCTTTGCCAACGCGGTTGGCGTAACTTGTTTCAATGAAACGCGGTTCCCAAATTGGCGTGATCACATTGCACAGGGCATGGTGAACCACGCGGTCGCGAAACGGCGCGGCGGAAATTAATCGTTTCTTGGGTTCATGCACGTAAAAACTGGCATATTCGCCGGGCGTGTAGGTCTTGGCGCGCAATTCTTTTTGCAGCACAAACAATTGCTCTTCAAATTTTCGCTCGAAGCCTGCCACCTGTCCTTTGCCGCGCTTGCCTTTGCGGGCTTTGTAATAGGCAATAAGCAGGTTTTCAAAATTATATACTTGCGGGTAGAGATGTTTGTGTGTCTTCATGGCTTCTCCTTGATGAGGATGAAAATCTTCAAAAATTTTCCCGCCTTACGGCGGGAGGTTGACTCCACATTCTTTGCCGCTTGAAAAACTTTGGCAACAGAACGCAGAAAACAGCAGGCCCCACTCCGCTACGCTTCGTGGGGCAGGCAGAAAACAAGAACTTAACTGGGCGGGGAAACCGCCACCACCCGGAAACCGCTGCCGTACCATTGGCCGCTCGGACGAGCGCCGCTGAAGCGGACAGACACGCGGGCGTCGTACTGATCGTCGCCCCACGAGCCGCCGCGCAGACCTAAATAATCATGGTCTTCGTCATAAAAATTTGCCTGCCATTCCCAAACATTTCCAGCCATGTCCCAAATTTCGGTTTTCGGCGTTTTTCCGAGCGGGTACATGCCGGCGGGAGTTGTGCGGTTGATGCCGCTTTCATCGGTGTTGGCGCGGCGCAATATTTCTTTTTCGTCTCTGGTGGCTCCTTTTTCATCCCAGGGATAACGGTCTCCTTTCTCGCCGCCCGCGGCGAGAACCCATTCGTTTTCGGTGGGCAGGCGGAATATTTTTCCCTGAAGCGCTTCCTTCTGCGCGGCGTATTCGGGGATCTCCATCCAATGCTCGGTGAGCCATTTGCAGAAGGCGTTGGCTTCCCACCAGGCGACTCCGACAACGGGAACCGTGCGGCGGGCGATGCCGAGGCGCGGGTCGTTCCAGTGGCGAGGGAGGACGATTTTACGCTCGTCCCAGTTTCGTTGTAACCACTCGTAACCGTCGTTGCCCCAATCGCCAAGCAGTTCGACTTTGCCATTTTCATCTGGTTCGGAATATTTCAGAAATTTCGTCCAGAATTTTTCGACATGGAAGTCGTCGGATTCGAGAAAACGCTCATATTGCAGGTTTGTGACGGGGTGTTTGGCGATGTAGAACTGTTCTACAGGAACGAATTGATAGAGGTCGGGAGGGGTGTAGCCGAGTTCGTCGAGGGTGTCGGCGGCGGAGGCCATGACAGCGGGCGTCCACTCTTTGGTTGTCCCCTGTTCGCGCAAATCAAGCAGGCGTGCTTTCAACATGTCGGCCAGATCGGGCGATTGCGCCTTACATTCCAAATATGCGCTCGCGGCAATTTCCGCCGAGGCGAGGCAGGTATCGAGAGAGAGACCATCCTGCCGCGCGGCGAATTCCTTTTCCGCGCCCGCCAAACGCAAAATCAGGCGGCGCGCCATGACAGGCGCGGTCAAATCAAGGTAACCGATCGTGAGCAAGATCGGCTCGCGCCACCAGCTGTCGAGCGAAAGTCCGCTTTCCAATTCTTCGGCGATCTTGTCCAGGTCACGGACGTTTTCCACAAAATATCTGCCCGCCAAAAATTCCTGAAACGAGAGATGAATGAAACGGTAGAGTCCGCCGCGCTCCTCCAGCAATGTCCCGCGCTGGCGCGTTTGGGCGATCAATTCGCTCACAAAAGGCGCGTAGGTTGATTCCCGACTCAGGATTTCGCGCAGGGTCTCTTCGGCGATTTCGCGTCCCTGCTGGTCTCCTTTGCGGTGCATGTGGTAGGCAAGATATTGGAGCATTTCGCGATTCATGGCAAGGTTTCCCGCCACGCGGCGCTCGATCTCCTCCGACACGGATTGATCCAGGTTGTAATCGGGACGCAGCATGGCGTCCACGGCTTTGAGATACAAATCGGCGCGCTGGTCGGGCAACTTTCGATTATTGAAATGTACGATCAACAACATGCGGACCATCAATGGCGAAGCGACAAACGGTTCGACGTCTTCTCCGAGCCGCTGTTTGCGCGCTTCCTCCAGGCTGGCAATATCGGCAAGCAGGTTTTGGGCTTTTTCCTTTGCCTGCGTGTCGCTGTGAGAATAAATGGAACGGTAAGCATGGGTAACCAGTTTCCTGACGTTTTCCCAGTCCAATGGAAGAACGCGGATATGACGAAAACCGCGCCCGAACACGGAGCCTTCCCGATATGCCGTCGTTCGGCTCGTCACAACCACGCGCAAATGATCGCGTCCCGCCGCCAGATCTTCAATCGCCTGGCGCACTCGAACGCGTTCCTCTTCATTTGGAACTTCATCCAGTCCATCCAGCAGAAGAATGACGCTTTTCTCCTCCCGCAAGAGATGGGCGATGAAATCGGGGCTCAACGTCAAATGCATTTGGCGTTGGAGAAGATATTCCGAAATGAAGGTCGCCAGTTGCCTTTCTTTGGCTTTTGCGGTTTTGGGCAGGTCTCTCAAATAAGCCGCATAGAGACTCAACGGAACATAGATCGGAAGGGGAAAAGGAGGCTCCACTCCAAGTTTCTCTTTGGCAATGGAGAGTTTTCCCGTCTGAATGGCGTGGGCAAACGCCCAGGCGATATGTTGAAGGACGGTCGTCTTGCCGCTTCCAGGTCCGCCTGTGACGATCAGCCGATTGGAAATCGAGAGAATTTGATTAAGGTCTATTTTTGAATCCTGGCGATCCTGCCTGCGCAATTCTTCCACTGCCGCCCGCCGATTACCTTCCTCTGCAAAGCCTTCCATCGCTTCCCTTTCAGTCGAAAATTCTGCAGCCAATGGAACATAGATGGTTTCCAAAGGAAGAATTACCGCCGAGTCCCTGCCTTGGGCGATACCTCGCAGGGTAATTGTCCCAAAGGTTTCATGCACCCAATCGAGATATTCGCCGAGTTGGGCTTCCAGTTCCGTTTCGGAAATTCCTGAAACATTCTGGGCATAGTTGTTGACGATGTAAGTGATCTGGCTGTTTTTGCCCGTTGCCAGCACGCTTTGATTCCCCGTCTGTGGCGACGCTTGATGAGATCGCCAAACCTGAAATACCTCAAAAATCACCCAAATAACGAGCGCCCCGATCCCAAGATCGTAAACAAGGTTGATGTATTGGGATGGGATTTCTTTCCCGAATTGGGAAAGAACGACAACAAACAAAACCCCAAATGCGAGTGGGGCTGTAAGTTTTTTTGCCAATTCTACAAGGATGTCTTTCCACTCTTTCATGGGCGTGCCTCCGTTCTTTCCGAAAGTGTAGCATAAAAACTGAGGATTTCCGCGTTGCCGAGGATATCCAACCTCATGTATAATTTGTTTATGGCTACTTACACACGCAAACGCCCAAGTTACCGACAGGTTGTCGAAGAAGTTTTGCAACTCTCGTTGCGCGACCAAAGACGGTTGCGGGAGAAACTTGTTAAAGCAACAAGCGTTCATATTGTGCCGCCTGCAAAAGACGCGGCAAAGTTGCGCGCGGCAGAGATTCTGGCGGAGGAGATCCGTCAAATTGTGCAAGCCGCTACACGCGGACAGACTCTGGACGACGCGATGAGCCAAATGCGGGGACGCTCATGGTCGTAATTGATTCAGATGTCCTGCTACTTGCCTATTCATATCAAGATGATGTTCGCCAGGAAGTAAATCGCGCTTTTCTTTCTTCGATCAAGACTGCCCAACCAGCCACCACAATTTACAACGTGATGGAGGTTCTTGGGCAGTTATCTTTTAATGTGTCTTCCGCCAGGCTGATGCAATGGCAGGACTGGCTGGTGAACGTTCACAACTTGACCGTGATATGGGGCGTTGAACCCGACGCGTTCATAGCGGACGAAACCTGGCGCGATGAGTTGTACGAAAAGCCGTTCGTTAAAATGCGGGAAAGCAAAATGGCTTACATGGATGCCATGATCCTCTCCCTGGCAGAACGAGCGCCCCATGTGAATTTTTTCGTTACCTGGAATGCAAAACACTTCAAGGGAAAATCCTCGCTGAAAGTTTTGACTCCCAGCGAATACTTGGAACGCGAAAAAGGTTGACATCCTCCCCTCTCCGCATATAATCATCCCCACGCGCAGAGACGAGTAATTCGGCAGCGGTTCAGAGAGTCGCTGGGTAGTGCGAAGCGGCCCGCCAACGGATGAAATCCACTCTGCCTCATTCCCTCGCAGGGTAGCGCAAGATTGATCTTGCGGTACGTAAGAGGGACGGGTTCGCCCGATAGCGCGACCTTAAGGCTGACCCCCACCCAGCCTCCCCCATTTTCCCTGAAAATGGAGGAAGCGCCCGACAGGGCGGAGGGGGTTGGCAAAAGCAGGTGGCACCACGAGACGCCCCTCGTCCTGCAATGGACTGGGGCGTATTCTATTAACTGCGAAGGCCAACCTCTTCGCAAAAAGGAGCCAGAATGCTCGACATCAATCTCATCCGCGAAACGCCCGACGTCGTCCGCAAATCGCTGCGCGACCGCCAGGACGACCCGTCTGTGGTGGATTCCATCCTGCAATTGGACGAGAAACGCCGCAGCCTGCTCAACGAAGTGGAGGCGCTCAAAGCCGAGCGCAACGCCGTCTCGAAGGAGATCGGCAGGATGAAGGACGCGGCCGACCGCCAGTCAAAGATCGAGGCGATGCGCGTCGTCGGCGACAGAATCTCGGCGCTCGATTCCGACGTGGCGGCGGCGGAGGCCGAACTGACGGGTCTCACGTCCACCCTGCCGAACATCCCCGACGCCCGCACTCCCTACGGAAAAGACGACAGCGAGAACGTCGTCCTCAGGACGGTCGGCGAGCCGCGTCCCTTCGACTTCGAGCCGAAGCCGCACTGGGACCTCGGTCCCGCCCTCGGCATCATTGACTTCGAACGCGGGACCAAACTGACGGGTTCGCGCTTCTACGTCCTCTCGGGCGCGGGCGCGCGGTTGCAGCGCGCCCTCATCGCGTGGATGCTCGACCTGCACACGCGCGGGCAGGGCTACACCGAAAAATATCTCCCGTTCATGGTCAAAACCGCCACGGTCTTCGGCGCGGGACAACTTCCGAAATTCGCGGACAACCTCTACAAGGACCACGAGGAAGACCTGTACTTCGTCCCCACCGCCGAGATCCCGCTGACGGGTCTCCACATGGACGAGATCCTCGACGAGGCCAGCCTGCCGCGTCTTTACACCGCGTACACGCCCTGCTTCCGCCGCGAGAAAATGAGCGCGGGACGCGACGTGCGCGGCATTAAGCGCGGACATCAGTTCGACAAAGTGGAGATGTACATCTACTGCAAGCCCGAAGAGTCGGAAGCCCTGCACCAGAAAATGTTGAAGGACGCCGAAGAGACCTGCGCGCAACTGGGCGTGCCGTACCGCGTCAAACAACTCTGCACAGGCGACATCGGCTTCGGCTCCACGCTGACCTACGACCTCGAACTGTGGGCGCCTGGCTGCAACGAGTGGCTGGAAGTCTCCTCCGTCTCGAACGTGACCGACTTCCAGGCGCGCCGCGCCAACATCAAGTATCGTCCCGCCGAGGGAGGCAGGACGCGCTTCGTCCACACGCTGAACGGCTCGGGGCTGGGACTGCCGCGCACGCTGATCGCCGTCATGGAAAACTACCAGCAAGCCGACGGCTCGATCGTCGTTCCCGAAGTCCTCCGTCCGTGGATGGGCGGGATTGATATAATCAGGCCCTAGCCGCCTCCATGCCCTTCGACCTCCCTTTCATGTGGCAAGTCGTCCTCCAAACCCTTACCCTCTTCGTCATGCTGGTGGGATTGGTCGGACTCATCGTCCCCGTCTTCCCCGGGCTGACGGTGATGTGGTTCGCCGCGCTGGTCTACGCCCTCCTGCAAAGCGCCGGCGGATCAATGGGCTGGGTGGACTGGCTCCTGTTCGCGATCATCACCCTGCTGATGATTGCGGGCAACATCGTGGACAACCTCATCATCGCCTCCAAGATGCGCGGCCACGAAATCCCGTGGAGTTCCATCCTGCTCAGTTACGCGGCGGGACTCGTCGTGAGTCTCTTCGCCACGCCGTTGATGGGGCTGCTCGCCGCGCCGCTCTCCCTGCTGTTGTGGGAATATCTGCGCCTGCGCGACCGCAGCCTGGCGTTCGAATCCGCCAAAGTCTACATGATCGGCTGGGGCGCGTCCTTTGCGGCGCGCTTCGGCATCGGCTTTTTGATGATCGTCCTGTGGATGTTGTGGGCCTGGCTGTAGGATAATTTTCTTTCACCCTTTTCGGACACGGATTTCACGGAGCGCGCGGATTTCTCGTTGAACTCCGCGCCATCCGTATCCGAAATGGAGTTCCAATACCCTCTCTAAAGGAGCGCAGCAATGTACGACTTTTTCGACACCTTGAACGATCTCCTCGGCATCTTTGGTTATCTCGTCAGCGCGGTGGGATTCTTCGTCGTCGGCTTCGCGATGGGACGCTTCTTCCTCGCGTCCTATCCCAAAGGCGGACGGGAGTTGCAGATCGCCCTCGCGCTGGGACTCTTCGGCCTGCTGATCGGCATCACCGTCTTCGCCTCGCCGGGGTCGGCGGGCGCGTTCGCGCTCGGGCTGGGACTCACCTTCTTTGTTGAGAATCAGGGAAAGAAAGAGACCGAGGAAAAACCAGCCGAAGAAAAGTCGTCGAAAAAGAAATAAGTACGAGACGGCGCGTCGCTCCGCCTCACGCGCCCTGTGCCGCGGCGATCAACGCCTGGCGGAATTTCACGCCCGCCGCGTTCTCCTCCAGCCCGATGAACGTCGTCCCCGCTTCGGGCGAGTCGGTCTTCAGCCCGTTGACGTTCACGCCCGTGTCGGGGATCATCTTCGCGAAACTCGATTGGGCGTAATCCTGCACGGTGATCTGGTTCAGCCGCGCCGACATGGCGTGGACCGGCGTCTTCGTGCCGCTGTTCGCCCACACCAGCCAGTCCTTCGTCAGCACAGCCGCGGTATAGACCGTCTCGCCGCCGCCGAAGAGTCCCTTTTTGGTCTTCTCCGAGACAGTCTCCACGCAGACCTTCGCGTCGGCGAGGATGTCGCCGAGGTTGTACTTTTCCACGTGCGCGCGCAGCGCCTCGCCCAGTTCAGGCCGCATCGAATCCAGCGTGCATTCGCGCGTCGTGCGTTTGTAGTCTCCCATATCGTCTCCTTTTCGTCAGCGCAAAAACAAAGCCAGCAGTTTCCCGGCGTTCTCCAAATCGTCCATGTCCACCATCTCGGACGGCGAATGGATATGACGCAGCGGGATGGCGATCCCGCCCGCCTGCGCGCCGAGACCGGTCATCTGCATCTTGCCCGCGTCCGTGCCGCCCATCTCCAAAAGTTCGAACTGATGCGGGACGCGGTTCTTCTCCGCGAGACGCGTCAACTCCTCCACGATGCGCGGGTCCGAGATCACGGTCGCGTCCTTGACCTTGACGGCGGGTCCGCCTCCGAGCGAGATGGGATTCCGCTCGCGCGCGTTTGGCGCGTCGTTCGCGAGAGTCACGTCCACCGCCAGCCCGACTTCGGGATCAATCCCATACGCGGCGGGACCCGCGCCGCGCGTCCCCACCTCCTCCTGGACGGTGAACGCGTACCAGACCTCGTTCGCGCCCGGCCTCAGGTTTTGGAGGCTTTCGATGAGCAGCGCCACGCCGGCGCGGTCGTCGAGACACTTCGAGACGACGCGTTTCCCGAAGTCCTGAAAATCGGAGTCGAACACCGCCACGTCGCCCACCTTGACGGGGGAGTCCTTCTCGCTGGTCGCGCCCGTGTCAATGTAATACCGGTCGAGACTCGGCGTCCGCTCCTTCGTCTCCGCCTCGCGTTCGAGGCCGACGACGCCGCGCGCCCCGTTGAGAAATTTCACCCGCGCCGCCAGCCGCCGGTGCGGACTGAGTCCGCCCAGCGCGCTGAACCGCGCGTACCCGTTCGCGTCCACGTGCGAGACGATGATCCCGATCTCGTCCATGTGCGCGGCCAGCATGACGCGTTTGCCGCCTTTGGCTTTTTTCCCCTTGCGCGCCAGCAGGTTGCCGAGCGCGTCCACGCGGATTTCGTCCGCGTAGGGTTGGATCATCTCTTTCACCGCCGCGCGGATTCTGTCTTCGCGGCCGGAGGGGGCGGGAATTTCAGTGAGGGTGCGGAGAAGCGTTTTCATGTTGCCTCGTTTGAGAGATAAAATAGGGGCGTGAATTCCAAATCGCAACCCGCGCCGGGCCGGGAGCCTGAAATGGAACAGCGGTTATTTTCATCCAAACGGGCTGAAATGTCCACACCTGCGGCGGATAAGTTTCCCGTCCGCCCGCTGGCCGCGCTGCTCCTCGCCCTCGCCGCGCAGACCTGTCTCGAACCGCCCGCGCGGATTCCCGCCGCGCTCGCGCTCTATCTCCTCGCGGCGGGATTCGCCGTCTGGTCCTTCTGCCGCGGCGAGTGGACTTTGCCCGATCCGCCGAGCAGGAATCCGAAAGTTCTACTTTCGGCTTCGACAAGCCCTGAAGTAGAACTTCAGGATTCCGTCAAACGCCCAGAGAAAAAATTTCCATCCTCTTCATTTTTTTTCTTTCTCCTTTCATCTTTCATTTTTCTCTCCATCGCGTTTTACCTTTTCGGAGACAACCGCTTCACCCCGCTGAACCTGTCCCTCTGGCTCGCGGGGATCGCGTTTTTCGTCCGCGCTTTCTGGCAGGGTAAAAACCCGCACACGGATTACACGGACAAGAGAGATTTCTCGGATTTTATAAAAACAAGAAAATCCGTGTTTCTCCGTCAAATCCGCGCCATCCGTGTACCGCTTCTCATCTTCCTCATCTTCCTCATCGCGGCTTTCTTTCGCTTTCATCACCTCGCCTCAGTCCCCGCCGAACCGTTCAGCGACCACGCCGAAAAACTCTTCGACGTGTACGACATCACGCAGGGCGAGACGCGCGTCTTCTTTCCGCGCAACACGGGACGCGAAGCCATCCAGTTCTATTGGACGCTCCTCGCCGCCGCGCTTTTCCGCACGGGATTGAGTTTCCAAAGTCTCAAGATCGGCACGGCGCTCCTCGGCTTTTTCACGCTCCCGTTCATCTACCTGCTCGGCAGGGAGATCGCCAACCGACGCGCGGGTTTACTTGCCATGCTCTTCGCGGGCGTCGCCTACTGGCCGAACGTCATCAGCCGCATCGGATTGCGCTTCCCGCTCTATCCGCTTTTCGCCGCGCCCACGTTCTACTTCCTCCTGCGTGGACTGCGTACAAACAGCCGCAACGACTTCCTCCTCTCTGGCCTCTTCCTCGGTCTCGGCTTGCACGGGTACACGCCGTTTCGGATCGCGCCGCTCCTCGTCCTCGTCACTTTCCTCCTCCATCTACTCTCCTGCCGCCCGATCCGCCTCTCGCATTACGCGCTGCTCCTCTTCGCCGCCCTGATCGTCTTCCTGCCCCTGCTTCGATATTCCCTCGAATTCCCCGCCGAATTCTGGAACCGCGCCGCCTCGCGCGCCGTCGTCCCAAACCCCGCCCCCGTCTTCGTCTCCAATCTCTGGAACGCGCTGCTGATGTT
This sequence comes from Anaerolineales bacterium UBA7227, assembly GCA_002473085.1. GTDB lineage: Bacteria > Chloroflexota > Anaerolineae > Anaerolineales > Villigracilaceae > Denitrolinea > Denitrolinea symbiosum. The sequence goes on along the minus strand of DKTP01000111.1, from coordinate 5,916 downwards.
CAACGTCAACAACGGGAACATCTTCGTCAATTCGATTGTCCACCGCCCCGCGTTGGATGTGGTGACGGGCGCGCTCTTCCTCCTCGGCTTGACTCTCCTCCTCGCCCGCCGCCGCTTCCTGGACCTCTGGCTGGTCGCCGCCATCCTGACCTTGATCCTGCCCTCGGCTTTCTCTCTCGCCTTCCCCGTCGAGAATCCCGCGTTGACCCGCGCGGGCGGCGCGCTCGTGCCGGTCTTCGTCCTCGTGGGGATGACGCTCGACGGCCTGCTGTCCGCTTTCTCGGTAGGATTGAAGCGAAGCGGGGAGGCGGTCATCGCCGCGGGCGTGGTCGGAATCCTGTTCGCCGCGTCCGCCGTCCAGAATTATGATCTCGTCTTCCGCCAGTTCGCCGCCCAGTATGACCGCGTCGTGTGGAGAACGTCGGAGATGGGAGAAGTCGTCCGCGCCTTTGGGAATCCCGACCGCGTCTGGATCGTTCCGTACGAGCAGTGGGTGGACACGCGCCTGCCCGCGCTGTGGGCGGGAATCCCGAACCGCGACCTCGGCCTGCCGCGCGGGAAACTGGCGGATACGTTACAATTGCCCGCGCCGAAACTCTTTATCTTCAAGGCCAGCCCGCTCGCCGCGAATTTCAACGACACGGCGGCGCTCGAAGAGTTGCGGCGGCTGTATCCGCAGGGCGAATTAACTCTGCATGAATCGGAACCGTGGTGGCAGAGTTTCTGGGTATACTTCGTCCCCGTGCGATGAACAAACACGCGCCAACCAGCCAACCAGCCAACCAGCCAACCAGCCAACCAGCAAACTAGCCAACTACCCAACCAGCAAACTAGCCAACTACCCAACCAGCCAACCAACTAACCATGTCCCAAAAACGACCCTGGCTATACGACCTGCTCCTCGTCGCCGTCCTCGCTGTGGCGGCGTATTTGCGTTTCAGCGGCGCGACCTGGGGCGAGGGACAGCACCAGCATCCCGACGAGTTGTTCCTGACGGGAGTGGCCGAAAACCTGCGCGCCCACGCCTGCATGGACGCGGGCGTTTCGATTGACGCCTGTCCGCCCGAACGCCAGCGCTGGATGACGATTGGGGAATACTTCGACACCGCGACTTCCACGCTTAATCCGCGCAACCGCGGCGCGGGCTTTTTCGTCTACGGCAACCTGCCGATGACCATTGTCCGCGTGGCGTATGAGGCCCTCGGCCCGTCGGCGGGACCGCTGAAATTTTTCGGCCGCGAGTTCTCGGCCTTCGCCGATCTGCTCAGCGTCCTCTTTCTGTACTTCGTCGTAGCGCGCGTCTATAACCGCAAAGTCGCGCTCCTGGCGGCGGCCTTCTCCGCGCTGGCGGTGATGCAGATCCAGCAATCGCATTATTTCGTGGTGGATCTGTTCGCCAATCCTTTCCTCTACGCGGCGTTGTATGTAGCCGTGCGGATCGCGTACGACAAGCCGGCCGAGGACGGAAGACAGGAGACGGAGGGTACGCCGAATCCGCGCCGCCTTTCATCTTTCATCCTTCATCCCTCACCTTTGCTTTGGCAGTCGCTCCTCTTCGGTCTCCTGCTCGGTATGGCCGTGGCGAGCAAGATCAACACCGTGGCGATGGCAGTCGTCCTGCCGATTGCTCTGGCGCTTCGTTTCAGTAATCAGTCGTCAGTAATCAGCCATCAGGCTTCCGAGACAGAACAGGCGATAGGGAATATCACCGAACTTCCTTCGGGAATAAAACTGATCACTGAACACTGGAAACTGATTTTTGCCTGCCTCATCGTCGGCGGCATCTTCACCATCCTTTCCTTCCGCGTCTTCCAGCCCTACGCCTTCGACACCCTCCTCCCGAACAAGCAGTGGATAGAGAACCTGGGCGAGATCCGCTCACAGGCCACCGGCCTCGCCGACATGCCCTGGAACCTGCAATGGATCCGCCGCACGCACCTGTACTCGTTCACCAATCTCACCGTCTGGGGGCTGGGACTTCCGCTCGGCATCCTCGCCTGGGCGGGTTTTCTCGTGATGGGCTGGCGCATCCTGAAAGGCGAACGCCGTCACATCCTCCTCTGGTCGTGGACGGCGCTGTACTTCGGCTGGCAGTCGCTTCAATTCAACCCCACCATGCGCTACCAGCTTCCCATCTACCCGCTGCTGTGCATGATGGCCGCGTGGATGGCGCTTCAAGTTGCAAATTCCAGGTTTCAAGTCCGCCGCAATCTTCAACCTTCAACGCTCAACCTTAAACCGTTGGCGTACACAATCGGCGGAATCGTCCTGGTTTTAACCGCGCTCTGGGCCTTCGCCTTCCTCGGCATCTACACCCGCCCCGAGACGCGCATGTCCGCCTCGCGCTGGATCTTCCAGAACGTGCCGGGGCCGATCACTCTCCAATATGCCGACGGGACCGTCCAGCCTCTTCCGTTCCCCGAAGGGACTCTCATCACCAGCGCCGAACCCTACTGGACTGCCTTCTCACCGCGGACGAACGCCCCGCTGACATCCGTCCTGCTCCCGCACATCCTCGCCAACCCCGCCTCCGAGCAGACCCTCAACCTGTCCCTGCTCGAACGGCCGGACGCGGCATCCGCGCTGACCTCGGCCTCCGCCGCCTCCGACTTCCGCGCTGACGACGACCCGCGCGGACAATCCTTCCTGCTGACCCTCGACCAGCCTGTCTCACTGACGGCGGGACAGAACTACTTCCTCAGGATCGAAACCACCGCCTCGTTGACTCTCTCCGGCGCGTCCATCGCCAACGAGACCGACTATGACTGGACCCTGCCCTTCCGCGTGGACGGCTACGACGGGTTCGCCAGCATGTACGGCAACCTCAACCTGCAAGTCTATTGGGACGACAACCCCGACAAACTGGCGCGCTTCCAGGACGTCCTCAACCAGACCGACTATATCTTCATCCCCACCAACCACCAATACGCGCAGATCACGCGCGTCCCCGAACGCTACCCGTTGACGACGGTCTACTACCGCGAACTCATCGGCTGTCCGCCCGGCGAAGACATCATCCGCTGCTATCGCGTCGCCGAGCCGGGCGCGTATCAGGGACGCCTCGGATTCGACCTTATAAAGACCTTCACATCCTATCCCTCGCTGGGGACCTTCTCCATCAACGACGGCTCAGCGGAGGAGGCCTTCACCTTCTACGACCATCCGAAGGTACTCATCTTCAAGAAAAGCGCGGACTACAACCCCGCCGCGGTCGCGTCCAGTCTCGGCGCGGTGGACACGAGTCAGACCGTCCATCTCGCCCCGAAGGACGCGGGCAAATACCGTCCGCCCAAGAGTCTCATGCTGCCCGCGGACCGTCTCGCGGGGCAGCAGGCGGGCGGGACGTGGTCGCGGTTGTTCGACTACGAATGGCTGCAAAATAAATATCCGTTCCTCGGGCTGATCGTCTGGTATCTGTTCATCTTCATCCTCGGTTTGACCGCCTACCCGCTGGCGCGGCGCGCCCTGCCCGGCCTGGCGGACAAGGGATACGCGCTCGCGCGCACGCTGGGGATCGTCGTCTTCGCGTACGCGGCGTGGCTGCTCGGCTCGCTGGGAGTCCCCGTCAGCCGCGGGTTGCTGGGAATCGTCTTCGCGGCGATGGCGCTGACGGGGGCGTGGCAGGCCTGGGTCCAGAGAGAGGCGTTGGCGCGGGAGTGGAAGTCCAACCGCCGCGCGTTCATCATCGTCGAGGGAGTCTTCCTGGCGCTGTTCCTCATTGATCTGTTCATCCGCCTCGCCAACCCCGACCTGTGGCATCCGTCGAAGGGCGGCGAGCGCCCGATGGATTTTTCGTATTTCAACGCGGTCATTAGATCCACGACCTTCCCGCCGTACGATCCATGGTTCGCGGGCGGATACATCAACTACTACTATTACGGCTTCGTGCTGGTCGGCATGCCGGTGAAATTGCTCGGCATCGTCCCGTCCATCGCGTACAACATGATTTTGCCCACGCTGTTCGCGCTGGTGGGGACGAGCGCGTTCACTATAGGACTCAATCTCGTCCGCGCGAGCAGACGGGCGGACGCGCCGACGAGCGCCGAGGAAACGCCAGGCGCCGCGAGCCGCCCGCCGAACGCTGAAAACTGGCCGCTGATCGCCGGCTTCGCCGCGACCGCGTTCACCCTCCTGCTCGGCAACCTGGGGACGATCCAGACGGTGTGGCGCGCCTTCCAGCGCATGGGCGCGCCCGACGGCGTTACGGAGGGAGCGGGACTCTTCCAGCGCTGGATTTGGGGATTGGACGGCTTCGCCAAAAGTCTTGCCGGGACTCCGCTTCCCCTCGGACGGGGCGACTGGTACTGGTTTCCGAGCCGCGTCATCCCCGCCCCAGGCGACGTGGAGCCGATCACCGAGTTCCCGCTGTTCACTTTCCTCTACAGCGACCTGCACGCGCACATGATCGTGATGATCCTGTCCCTGTTCATGATCGCGTGGGGATTGTCAATAATCTTGTTTTTACGCAATACGCAATACGCAAACCGTAGTACGTATTCCGTGTTGCGTAACGCGCTTCCGCCGATGATTTTGGGAGCATTGGTCCTCGGCGCGATCTATCCCACGAACACATGGGACGCGTACGCCTATCTCCCGCTGGCGGCCGCCGCGCTGGGATATGGGCTGTTCATCGCGTTCGATTTCAAGGAGAAGCGCTTCGACCTTCCGCCGTACGTCCTACGTTTGATCGTATCCATCGCGGGCGGCGTGACCCTCATCGCGCTGGCCTTCCTCTTCTATCAGCCCTACTTCCACTGGTGGGGATCGGGCTATAACGCCGTCGCCGCGTGGCGCGGCGGACATACGCCCATCTCGTCCTACTTCACGCATTGGGGCGTGTTCCTCTTCGTCCTCTGCGCGTGGATGGTCTGGGAGACGCGCCAGTGGATGGCCGCCACCCCGCTTTCCGCGCTCAATAAACTCAAGCCCTGGCAGCTGCTCATCGAGATCATCGTCGCCGCGTTCGCGGTCGCGATGATCTATCTCCTCTACCGCGGCGCGGTCGTCTCGCTCATCGCCCTGCCGATGGCGCTGTGGGCCGCGATCCTCCTCCTGCGTCCGGGACAATCCGACGCGAAACGCTGGGTCCTGTTCATGGTCGGGACTTCGCTCATACTGACCCTCGCGGTGGAACTCATCGTCGTCGTCGGCGACATCGGGCGCATGAACACGGTCTTCAAACTCTATCTGCAAGCGTGGACGATGCTCTCCGTCAGCGCGGCGGCCGCGCTCGGGTGGACGCTCCCCGCCGTCCCGTCGTGGAAGTTCCGCTGGCGCTCCGTCTGGCAGGTCGGCCTGACTCTCCTCGTCTCGGGCGCGTTCGCCTACACCCTGTCCGCCACGGCAGACAAGATGCGCGACCGCATGAATCCCCAAGTCCCGTACACGCCCGACTCGATGACTTACATGGCGACCTCCACCTACTGGGACTCGGTGGACATGGACCTCGGCCAGGATTACCGCGCCATCCGCTGGATGCAGGACAACGTGCAGGGTTCGCCCGTGATCGTGGAGGCCAACTGCGTGGAGTATCGCTGGTGCACGCGCTTCACGATCTACACCGGCCTGCCCGGAGTCGTCGGCTGGAACTGGCACCAGCGGCAGCAGCGCGGCTTCGTGGAGCCGCTCATCATCGAGAACCGCATCGCCGAGATCACGACGTTTTATAATACGACCGACCCGGTCGAGGCGATGGCCTTCCTGGTGAAATACAACGTCCGTTACATCGTCGTGGGACAAGCGGAGAGCGTCTACTACCCCGGCGCGGGCCTGCTCAAGTTCGCGCAATACAACGGCATCTTTTGGACGGAAGTCTTCCGCGACGGGCAGACCGTCATCTACGCGGTGAACAAATAAACCTGGCGCCTGACACCTGAAACGTGAACCCTGATACCCAACACCTGACACCTGAAACTT
>DKTP01000112.1 GCA_002473085.1 Anaerolineales bacterium UBA7227 | reverse complement strand
TCGTGGATGGTCTCTCGGCGTAGAAGAACCGTCCACGAATAAGGCCACAAATACCCGAAGGGCGCGGCTGTTATTCGTGAATTCGTGAAGAATTCGTGGATGGTCTTTCGGCGTAGAAGAACCGTCCACGAATAAGGCCACGAATGCTCGAATTTGTAATGATAGGATTTCTCAAGATGAATTCTGACACAAAATTCCTTTACCAATCGCTGGATGCTTTTTCACAGTTTGGCGGGTTGCGAAAAGAAATTCCCGACTCTGTGAAATTGAATCTCAACCCGAATTTTGAGTTGCGCGGCTATCAAGTGGAAGCCTTTGCGCGCTTCTTTCATTGCCACAAAAATGATTTCCCAGGCAAATCCTTTCCGCTGCACTTTCTTTTCAACATGGCGACGGGCAGCGGCAAAACGCTCATCATGGCGGGTCTCATTTTGTATCTGTATGAACAGGGGTATCGAAACTTCCTTTTCTTCGTCAACTCAACCAATATCATCGAAAAGACCAAGGACAATTTTCTCAACCCCGCTTCGATCAAGTACCTTTTCCAGCAGGAAATCACGATTGGAAACCGCCGCGTGCGCGTCCAGCCCGTCGAAAACTTCGAAGGCGTCAACCCGAACGAGATCAATATCTGCTTCACCACCATTCAAAAACTGCATTCCGACCTGACCAACCAGAAAGAGAACGCCGTCACCTACGAAGACTTCCGCAAACATAAAATTGTCTTGATCGCCGACGAAGCGCATCACATGAACGTGGCGACCAAGTCTGCAATGGAGATGTTCGAGAGTTGGGAAAACACCGTCCAAAGAATCTTCGAGCAAAACAGGGAGAATCTCCTGCTCGAATTCACCGCCACGCACGACTTCTCCCATCCAGCGATGGCGGAGAAGTATCGCAATAAAGTCATCTTCCGCTACGATTTGCCCGAATTCCGCAACGACAAGTTTTCGAAAGACGTGACATTGGTCTATTCCGACTTCGACCTGGACGAGCGCATCGTCCAAGCCTTGATTCTCAGCCAGTACAAAAGGGAAGTCGCCGCAAAGTATCGCATCAATTTGAAACCCGTCATTTTGTTCAAAGCGCAGAGAACCATCGCCCAATCGCAGGAGAACAAAGCCAACTTCCATAAAATCATCGAAACATTGAACGCGAAGAGCATTGCCAAAATCCGCAGGTCAAATATCCCCATCATCCAGCGCGCGTTCCGTTTCTTTGAAGAAAACAAAATCAATGATGACCAATTGGCGGAAAGGCTGAAGCGGGAATTTCACGAGGATTTCTGCCTGTCCGTCAACGACGAGGCGGAGAAGGAAAATTACCAAATCCTGGTCAACACGCTGGAGGACAGGAACAACCGCATCCGCGCCATCTTCGCCGTGCAAAAACTCAACGAAGGCTGGGACGTGCTGAACCTGTTCGATATTGTCCGCTGTTACGAGCCGCGCGATACAGGCAGGGCAAAGATCGGAACAACGACCCAGTCCGAAGCGCAGTTGATCGGGCGCGGGGCGCGCTATTTCCCGTTCACCCTGCCGAACAATCCCGACCGCTTCCGCCGAAAATTCGACGGCGACCTTGACCACGAATTGCGCGTCATCGAGGAATTACACTACCACAGCATCAACGATCACCGTTACATTGCCGAAATTCAGCAGGCGTTGGTCGCGCAGGGAGTCATGGACGAAAACGAAGTCACGCGAGAGTTAAAACTCAAAGACTCGTTCAAGAAAACGAAATTTTACAAATTCGGTTTGATCTACACCAACAAGGCAATCGAAAAAGACTATCGGCGCGTCAGGTCGTTTGCCGATTTAGGCGTGAAGAAAAGGAACCATGTCCACGTCATCGCCACGGGTCACGGCGGCGCGGAAGCCGTCCTTGCTGGAGGCAAATACGAACCCGTCATCAAAGATTACCAGCCGAAAGATGTGGCGGTAAAGGACATCAATCCAAACATCGTCCGTTCCGCCATCGCCAGAAACCCGTTCTTCACCTTTGCCAACATCCAGAAATATTTTCCCAACCTTCCGTCCATAAGCAATTTCATCGTCTCAAAAGAATATCTCGGCGGGCTGGAAATCACCTTTCAAGGCAACTTGTATAACCTGGAGGAAAACCGCGCCGAGCATCTTTCCGCCATGCTCGAACTTCTGGAGCAAATCGAAACTGAAATTCGCGGGCAAATTACCGAATACGAAGGCTCAAGAGAATTTATGTCTTCCCGCATCCACGAAGTCTTTTACGATAAAACTTTGAAATTTTCAAAGGACAACGAACGCGGCAGGGAAGACCTGCAGTTCGAACACGACTTCAAGGCAAAAGACTGGTTTGCCTTCAACACCATTTACGGAACAAGCGAGGAAAAAGCCTTCGTCCGCATGTTGGACAGGCACATCGAAAAATTGAAAGAGCGATACGAACATATCTATCTCCTCCGCAACGAAGGACATTTTGCCATTTACAACTTTTCAGACGGCGCAACCTTCCAGCCCGATTTTGTCCTTTTCCTGCACGAGAAAGATGGAAAGTCCCTGACCTATCAACTTTTCATCGAGCCGAAAGGCGCGCATCTCACCGATAAAGACCGCTGGAAGGAAATTTTCCTGAAAGAGATCAAACGGGAATTCGGAAACAGGATTTTGGAACTCAAAGATCCAAAATACAGTCTTATCGGCGTGCCGTTCTACAACAACGAAGACGAAAATGTTTTCAGGGAAAACTTGGAATCTGCGCTGAATTAACGGAACTTGTATGGATTTCCGCGCAACTCCGTGAAATCCGCGTAATCCGTCCACGGAGTTTTATCCTTTCAACCCCTCCAACCCCTCCACCAACCTCCCAAACGCGCCCACCGTCCGCTCGACGGGCGTGGCGTACGAGAAGCGGATCCAATCGCCGCCGAAGGGAGAGAAGAACGCGCCAGGGACGATGGCGACGCCGTGGTTTTCGGCGAGATATTGTCCGAGCGGTTCGCTGTCCGCCCAGCCTTTTACACGCAGGAATTCGCCGACGTTGACGAAGGCATAATAGCCTTTGCCAATGATGTGCTGGAGTCCGCTCTCGGACAGGAGTTTTTTCAACACGACGCGGCTGGCGTTGGTCGGCTCGACGACGCCCCGCGCGGCTTCGGCGAATCCCATCTCGTAGGCGGCCATCGCCACAGCCAGCGAATAGAACGACGGCATGACGGTGTGCGAGGCCCGCGCCGTGATGAACTTGACCACGCTCTCGTCCGCCAGCAGGTGGCAGTTGCGGACGTTCGACGCGCCCAGCGACTTCGTGATCCCGTCCAGGAACATGATCCGTTTGCGCTCCTCGGACGTGAAGAATTTCAGGAAAGAATTCAAGTCCATCGGCGACTCGTCGGTCACATAGTGGTACATCCAATCGAACAGGACGAAGGCGACTCCCGCTTCGAGCGCGGACTTGGCGAGCGAGACCTGCTTCTCGACGGCGACGGTCGAGCCAGTGGGATTATCGGGATTGGTGACGACCAGGCCCGCGACCTTCCGTCCCCTCGCCTCGGCAAACTGGACGCTGGCACGGATCGCGTCTTCGGAATACGCCCAACCCTGCGCGGGGTCGCCAGGCGTCCACAATACGTTTGCGCCGACGCCGTACGGCCCCCAGTTGTACGAGATCCACGGGACACGCGAGACCATCACCGCGTCGCCCGTCCGCCCGTAGCCCAACGCAAGCATGGCTTGATACGCCTTGACGAGCGCGTCGCGTCCGCCCGCAGTCCCCAGCACGTTGACAGGCCCCCATCCCGACGAAGGATCCAACTTCCAATACTGCTCGACGACGGATTTCCGATACGCGTCCGTGCCGAAGGGCATATCGTACGCCGTCCCGCGCTCGATCTGAAGCCGCGCGGCGCGCTCCAGGATCGCCTTCGGGACGCCAGGCAGCGACGCGCCGCCGTCGCCCTGCGAAGCGTCGAAGATCGGCGCGCCTGGATTCCTCTCCGCATAGACCTTCAACGACTTGTTGATCAGGAACATGCGCGAAGGCGGGATGTCCGTCATCTCGCGCAAATGCCCGCTGACGGGGACGAGATTCTTCTCGTCAACCGCGAAAACCGGGGTGGCGTTGGAAATCATGGACTGTCTCCTCTTACCCTCGCCCTCGTTTCCTCTTCCGAGATTGAACAAGAGCAAATTACAAAAACGCCCCGACAATTCGGGGCGTTGGTCGGGTGGATTAAGCCTGCTCCTGCTTGAAAAAGCGCCAACGTCCCTGCCCGCGATCGGCGAGGGGATTATTGTCGTTGGCGTTGACGGTCAACTGGCTGAACATTGGGCGCAAGGATACCACCGCGAGAAAGGCGCGTCAAGAAATTCCGAGAGAAGGAGCATGGCTAGCAAAGTCTGAGGATTTTCATCGCGAATGCCGCGAATTTGCGAATGACGCGAAAAAGCCCAAGAAAATTCGCGAAATTCGCCCACTCGCGCTATTCGCGTTCCATTTCGGCTAACTTGTCAAGCGATTTTGCTACTGCCATAGAGAGAAGGAGCGGGTGATTGCCGTGCTCAATTGAACCGCGAAGCCCGCGAAGGCCGCGAAGAAATTCGAGGATGCTTCGCGCTCGTTGCGGCAAATTTTGACGGCACGGCTAAATTCCGTCAAACAGGTCGCCGAGGCGTTTGAAGTTCCCGTCCACGGGCGGCCAGGCGCGCATGTAATCTTCGTGTTCGCCGAAGACGCGCGTCACAAAGCCCATCAGTCCGCGCCGCATCTGTCCCCCGCCCTGCGACGAGTGGCAGGCTCCCGCCTCCTGCTTGATCTCCGCGACCGAGCGGATGTCCAACCGCACATGGACGGGGAAGTCCACGTCCGCCAATTCCTTTAGATTGATGTCGCCGTTGCGTCCCCACTTGGCGGGGTCCTTGCCGAAGATCGGCATGACGCGCGTCATCACTTTCAGGAACCAGCGCGGGAAGACCTGAAAGTAGAGAACGCTCGGCTGGAACGGCGCGCCCGCTTCGGGGTGGAAGGAGGCGTCGTTCGCCCGTTCGAACGCGAGGACAGTCGCCTTGTGGATGTGGATGTGGTCGGGATGTTTGTATCCGCCAATCGGGTCGAAGGTCAGGACGACGTCGGGTTTGAGTTCGCGGATGATCTTGACGACGCGTCCCGCCACCTCGTCGAGCGAATGGTTGATCTGCGCGTCGGGATGTTTGTTGTCCGCCGAGCCTGGCATGCCCGAGTCGCGGTAGCCGAGATAGATGACGTCCTTCAAACCGAGATGCGACGCGGCGCAATCGAGTTCGGCGGAACGCAGCGAGGCGGTATCTTTAAAACCGCGCAGGCTTTCCTCGTCCACGGTCCCCGCTTCGCCGCGCGTGGCGCAGGCAAGATAGGTGTCGTAACCGCGCCTGGCATACAACGCCAGCGTCCCGCCGAGTCCGAACGACTCGTCGTCGGGATGAGCCAAAACTGCAAGAATTGTTTTTGTCATGTTTCCTCGTATAATGATTGTCTGTCCGTTAGACATCGCATCCAGAATAAATTTTACAGGAGCAAAATGAAATTCGAAACTCTAGCCATCCATGCAGGGCAGGAGCCCGATCCCAACAACGGCGCGGTGATGACGCCCGTCTACTTCACGTCCACTTACAAGCAGGACGGCGTCGGCAGGCCGCGCCAGGGATATGAATATTCGCGCACGATGAATCCCACGCGCAAGGCCTTGCAGGATTGTCTCGCCGCGCTCGAAGGCGGGAACTTCGGGCTGGCCTTCGCCTCGGGACTGGCCGCCACCGACACCGTCCTCCGCCTGCTCGACTCGGGCGCGCACGTCCTGGCGGGGAACGACGTGTACGGCGGGACCTTCCGTCTCTTCGACAAAGTGCTGCGCCGCTTCTCCCTCGACTTTACGTTTGCCGACACGACCGATCCTGAATCGGTCGCCGACGCGTTGACCCCGTCCACGCGGCTGGTCTGGCTCGAGACGCCGACCAACCCGCTGATGCGCGTCACCGACATCCGCGCCGTGGCGGAGATCGTCCACTCGCACCCGAACCGTCCGCTGCTGGCGGTGGACAACACCTTCGCCACGCCCTACCTCCAGCGTCCGCTCGAACTGGGCGCGGACATCGTCGTCCACTCGATGACGAAATACCTCAGCGGCCATTCGGACGTGGTCGGCGGCGCGATCGTCGTCAAGGACAAGGACCTGGCCGAGAGACTTTACTTCCTGCAAAACGCGGTCGGCGCCATATTGGGACCGATGGACTCGTTCCTCGTCCTGCGCGGGATCAAGACGCTCCCCCTGCGAATGGAACGTCACGCGGAAAACGCGTCGGCAATTGTGGACTTTCTGGCGGCGCATCCGAAAGTGGAGAAGGTGTATTACCCGTACCACGAAAGCCATCCGCAAAATCAACTCGCCCGACGCCAAATGAAGAACGGCGGCGGGATGATCTCGTTCCTCGTCAAAGGCGGACACGAGGCCGCGGTCAGGCTGGTGGAGTCCACGGAATTGTTCGCGCTGGCGGAGTCGCTCGGCGGCGTGGAATCGCTGATCGAGGTCCCCGCGGCGATGACGCATCTCTCCGTGGCTGGCTCGCAGCTGGACGTGGACCCGTCCCTGGTCCGCTTATCCGTCGGGATCGAGAACGTGGAAGACTTGCTGGCAGATTTGAGGCAGGCGCTGGAAAAAGCGTAACGTAAATTGGCAATTTGCGCTACGAGACATGGATCGCCACCAATGTCACGTCATCGTCCTGTTTCGAGCCTTGCTGGTAATCCACCAAGGTCTTCAGCAGGCTGTCGCAGACTTCCTGAGCAGACAGGCCGCGCAACGCCAGGAAAGCGTCCTGGATGCGTTCCAAACCGAAGGCCTCGCCCGCGGGATTGCGGCAGTCGGTCAGGCCGTCGGTGAAGAGGAGCAGGGACGAACCCTTGTCGAGGCGGACGCGGCCAACGTCGAGCGAAATGTCGTCCCAGAGGCCGAGGGCCATCCCAGGTCTGTGAGAGAGGCGCTGGACCCCGTCAGCGTTGAGGAGAAGCGGGGGTTCGTGTCCCGCGCGGGCGTAGTCGAAGAAGCCCGAGGCGCAGTCCAGAATCCCATAGAGGGCGGTCACAAACTGCGTGGATTTTTCGAGGCGCGTGATGTGCTTGTTGACTTTTTGAAGCACGCGCTCGGGGGCAGGATGGGCGTCCATCGCGGAAGTGATGAGGGCGTGGACCCGCGCCATGAAGATGGCGGACGGGACGCCTTTGTCGGCCACGTCGCCGATGAGGACGGCGACCTTGTCGTCGGCGAGGGAGATGACGTCGTAGAAATCGCCGCCGACCTGGCGGGCCGGGTCAATGCGCGCGCCGAAGTCGAAGCAGGGATGGGTCGGGAGGACGTCGGGCAGGATGCTGAGCTGAATTTCGGCGGCCACCTGAAGTTCGCGTTCGAGGCGTTCTTTCTCGACGAGTTGCTCATGCGCGGTTTTCAGTTCGTCGTATGCCTCTTGCAGCTGACGGTTTTTGACGGTCAGGTCGCGGAACGTGGCGTCATTGGTCGCGTCCAGGCGCTCGCTGGACACGCGCACCATCGAGTACGCGAGGATCGGATATTGCTTGAGGAGGTCGTCAAATTCGCGGCGGCTCATCGCCAGCAGGGTGGCGGAGGTGCGGGCGCGGACGGTGGCGGTCCGCTGGCCGCCCGGCATGATGAGCGCCATGTCGCCGAGATATTCGCCCGGCCCGATGACGTTGAGGAGGAGTTCCTCGGGAAGTCCCGCCGCGCGCAGGATCTCCAGTTCGCCGTCCGCGACGACATAAAGATGCTCGCCCGGGTCGCCTTCGCGGCAGAGGATTTCGCGGGGCTGAATCTCAATGACGGTCAGCCGCTGAACGAGGTGGTCGAGTTCGGTTTCGGGGAGGTCGGTGAAAAGGGGGATGCGGGAGAGGAGGTTGGTCATGGGAATACCCGTAAAATCAACTTGCCGCAAATTACCCGCGCAAGTCCATCACTTCCTTGCCCGCCAGTTTCTCCAGGATGCGCTCCGTCACTGTTTCCAAATGCTGGGAGCGGTGGACGAAGTCCAGGTCGTCGGTGCGGATGGTGAGGACGGGGCAGAGGTCGAAGGCGCTCAGCCACTCGTCGTAAAACGAGTCGAGCAGGGAGAGATAGTCGGCAGAGATGCCCGTCTCGATATTTCGGGCGCGGCGGTGGATGCGTTCCATCAAGACGGAAACAGGCGCCTTGAGATACACCAGCAGGTTCGGGCGCGGCAGTCCCTGCACTACCAGTTGGAACAGGCGGCGATAGGCGAGATAATCGCGCTCGGACAGATTCCCCATGTGATGGAGGGCGCGGGCGAAGATGAACGCGTCCTCGTAAATGCTGCGGTCAAGGATCGCGGAGCGCGGGTCGCGCGCGGCTTCGAGGTACTGGTCGGCCCGATGACCGAGGAAGAAGACCTGTAAATGAAAGGACCAGGAGCGCATGTCGCTGTAGAAATCGGAGAGATAGGGATTGTCCGACACGGATTCGTAACCCGTCCACCAGCCGAGGCGCGCGCCGATCCGCTCGGTGAGCGAGGTCTTGCCTACCCCAATATTGCCAGCCACAACGACAAGGTATTTGGTCATGGAAACCTCGAAAGGATTTGCGATGTACGGGCGGAATTATAGTCCACTTGTATCCGGCTGCGGGGAATCCGGGAAGGTCCGTCGCTGGCTTTAAGGTCGGAGCAGGAGGCGGCGCTATACCTGAACAATGAATAGCGAATAGGAGGCGGATAAGCGCATAGAGAGCTATCCATCCGCCTATTCGTTTACATCCTTTGGCGATCAAGCACGAAATTCATCCTGAATCATTTTCCCATTATGCTAAAATACCACAACCAATCACTGGAAACTGATAATTGAACACTGATAACTGATTCTCATGCCCACCGACGACGTCACCCCCATCCGCCAGCAATACCTCGAGATCAAGCGCGAGCATCCCGACGCGATCCTCTTCTTCCGCCTCGGCGACTTCTACGAGACCTTCGACGAGGACGCCGAGATCACCGCCCGCGAACTCGATATCGTCCTCACCTCCCGTCCCGTGGGCGGAGGCGTACGCGTCCCGCTGGCGGGCATCCCCTATCACGCCGTCGAAAACTACCTCGCCCGTCTCATCGAAAAAGGCTACCACGTCGCCATCTGCGAACAGGTTGGGGAACAGCCTGCGAAGGGTATCTTCCCGCGCAAGGTGGTGCGGATCGTCACGCCGGGGACGGTGACGGAGGACGGCCTCCTGCCCGGCGACGCGAACAACTACCTCGCCTCGGTCATTCTTGACGAGGGGCGGGCCGCGGTTGCCCACGCGGACATCACCACGGGAGAGTTTGCCGTCGCCGAGCTGCCGCTCGAATCCCTGCGCGCCGAATTGACGCGGCTGCATCCCGCTGAAATCCTCCACCCCGATTCGCAGCAGATCTTCGACAACTCCTTCGGGCATCCCACCTCCCTGCCCGCCTGGCGTTTCGAGCCGGGCAAATGCGAGGAGGTTCTGCTTTCTCATTTCAACGCGTCTTCGCTGGAGGGCTTCGGGCTCAAGGGACAGAGTCTCCCCGTCCGCGCCGCGGGGGCGATCGTGCAATACCTGAAAGAGACGCAGCCCGACTCGCTCCAACTGCTGACGGGGCTGCGCGTCTACTCGCTCTCCGAGTTTATGACCCTCGACGCAGCCACGCGTCGAAATTTGGAACTCACCGAGACGCTGCGCGGCGAAGTTAAAGGCTCCCTGCTCAGCGTGCTGGATCATACCGTCACGCCGATGGGAAAACGTCTCATGCGCGTTTGGGTGAGCCAGCCGTTGTTGGACGCGGCCAAGATCCGAGCGCGGCAGGACGGCGTGGCCGTTTTTTTCGATGATGGGATGCAGCGCGCCGGTCTGCGCGCCGCGCTCAAGCCGCTGGCCGATCTGGAACGCCTCGTCAACCGCGTCCTCGCGGGCCACGCCCAGCCGCGCGATTTGGTCGCCATGCGCGAGACGTTGACGCAGCTGCCGAAGGTGAAGACAGTGATCAGCCACCAGTCATCAGCGATCAGTTGTCAGTGGTCGGAGTGCAGCGAGGAGCTGGCTATCCTCCAAAACGCGATAGACGACGATCCGCCCGCGACGCTGCAAAACACGGGCGTCATCCGCGCGGGATATTCGGCGGAACTGGACGGCGTGATCGAAGCCTCGAAACACGCCCGCGACTGGATCGCCAACCTCGAATCCGTGGAGCGCGAACGGACGGGAATCAGGACGCTCAAAGTCGGCTACAACAAAGTCTTTGGCTACTACATCGAGATCTCGCGCGGCGCGGCGGAAAAAGCCCCCGAAAATTACATCCGCAAGCAGACGCTGGTAAACGCCGAGCGGTTCATCACGCCAGAGATGAAAGAATACGAGACGCTGGTCTTGAACGCGGAGGAGCGGATCCACGAGATCGAACTGCGCCTGTTCAAGGAAGTCTGCGCGGAACTGTCGAAGTCCGCGGCGAAACTGCTCGAGACCGCGCGGGCGCTGGCCGAGTTGGATGTGCTGTCGGCGCTGGCGGAGACCGCGGCCCTGGGAGGCCTCGTCCGCCCCGAGGTCCACGAAGGAAGCGAGTTCGAGATCCGCGAGGGACGGCATCCCGTCGTCGAGCAGAGTCTGCGCGGCGAGCGATACGTCCCGAACGACGTCGTCTTCGAGAAGGGCGAGATCGTGCGCGTCATCACGGGACCGAACATGTCGGGCAAATCCACGTATTTGCGGCAGGCGGCGTTGATCGCGCTGATGGCGCAGATGGGATCGTTCGTCCCGGCCGCGTCGGCGAAAATCGGACTCGTAGACCGCATCTTCACGCGCATCGGCGCACAGGACGAGATCCACGCGGGGCAGTCCACGTTCATGGTCGAGATGATCGAGGCGGCGAACATCCTGCATCACGCCACGCCGCGCTCGCTGTTGATCCTGGACGAGATCGGGCGCGGCACTTCGACGTACGACGGCCTGTCCATCGCATGGGCGGTGATCGAGTATATCCACAACCATCCGCAGTTGCGCGCCAAGACTTTGTTCGCCACACACTATCACGAGTTGACGCAGCTCGCGGAGTTGCTGCCCGGCGTGCGGAATTACAACGTGGCCGTGACCGAGGCGGACGGCAAAGTGGTGTTCCTGCACAAGATTGTGGCGGGCGGCGCGGACAGATCATACGGAATCCACGTGGCGCAGCTGGCGGGACTGCCGAAGCCTGTGATCGCGCGGGCGACGGAGATCATGGCCGAACTGGAAAAGACTTCGGGACGCGCGGTCAAGATCTCTCCGCACGCCGCGCAACAGGCCGCGCTGTTCCCCGAAACCAGTCCGCTGCTGGACGAGTTGAAGAATTTGGACGTGAACGAACTTTCGCCCATCGAGGCGTTGAACAAGTTGTTCGAGTGGCAGAAGAAGTATTTAAAATAACGGAAATTGATGAAAAAAAATTTTACGTCATTATCTTCTAATGAATTTGGCCTCTTGCTCGCGCTCGCAGCGACGCTGTTTGGGGGATGGATGCGCCTGCTTCCGCCTTTTTTAGCGGGCTTTCCGATCAATGATGGGGGGTTATTTTACACAATAATCGAGACCATCCAGGAAAATAACTATTACTGGCCGTCCGTGATTCGCTATAATGGCCTTGCCATACCATTTACATATCCGCCGTTCGCTTTTTATATAGTGGCGATTTTTGGCGATGCACTTCACATCTCCACGCTTGAAATTGTTCGCTGGCTCCCTGCTGCAGTCACCATCCTGACCATTCCCGCTTTTTTTAGTCTTGCAAAAGCAATTTTGAAGTCAGTTTTTCAAGCAGGTATGGCAACGCTCTTTTTCGCGCTTGCGCCCCGTTCCATCGCCTGGCTAGTTATGGGCGGAGGCGTCACAAGAAGTTTCGGGGAATTATTCCTGATTTTAGCGGCGCACAGTCTATATCGTCTCTTCACCGAGCAGAATCATAAACACCTCTATTTTTCAGGCTTGTTCTGCGCCTTGACTGTGCTTGCCCATCCTGAAGCCACGCTTCACACAATCGGAATAGGTATTTTCTTCTGGGCGGCGCTGGAGCGAAACAAACAGGGATTCCTAAAAATGCTCGGCGTTGGGAGCATCGTAATCCTCGCAACGTTGGCTTGGTGGGGACCGATGATTGCCGCATACGGCCTTCATCCATTTGTCAGCGCGGCGCGGACGGGTCTATACGGTCCTTTTGGACTGGCGAATCTTCTACTCTTAGTATTCCCGAATGAGCCTTTCATGACATTTATTGCCGTGTTCGCAGTAATCGGATTCGCGTTCGCCGCAGTTCAAAAGGATTTTTTTCTAGCGCTCTGGATCGTACTGCAATTCATCATCGAACCTAGAAACGCGCCCAACGTAGCCATTATTCCCCTCGTCATGTTAAGCGCTATAGCCTTTTGCGAAGTTGTTCTACCGGGAATACAAAAAGCGGCTTTATCCTTTTCTACCGCCAACACACTCGACCGCACAGAAAATCGAATCCGCTTCGGCACAGTTTTGTTTCTAAGCATTCATCTGTTGATTGGAATGGCTTATTTCGATGCGCGTCTGGCGGGACTCACACTCACTGCAGCTAATCGTCAAGCCTTCGAGTGGGTCTCCGCAAATACGCCCGCACACAGTCGTTTCTTGATTTTAACGGGGCAGCCCGATCTGTTTTCCGATGAAACATCAGAATGGTTCCCCGCTCTGACTGGAAGGGTCAGCGTCGCAACAATTCAAGGCCAGGAATGGATCGCCGGCACAGATTTCGCCGTACTCATGGATCAGCTTCCACAGTTGCAATCGTGCGTTTATTCCCCCGATCCCCTGGGCTGCATCAAGCCAATAAAAGACAAATTAGGCATAAAATTCGACTATGTTTACATCTCCCGCCATCCAGAAAACATAGCGTTTTCCAATCCGGGAGAGAATGCCCCTAGAGGCGACGCGCTAATTATGCAGATAGAGCAACGCCCTGCCGAATATGAAAAAATATTTCGGACGGATGAGGTTGCAATCTATAAAATAAAGCCTTAACGCAATCAATGTACCGGATAAACCCGCCAGTCATGGAAGAAACATCTTGTCAACAAAACGCAAATGGGGTTTGGACAGCGACCGATCTTCCATGACGAAATTGATCGGCGCATCAAACAGACAGGTTATAATTTCCACGCAAATATCCGACTCGGAAAGGAAAGGCGCCATGCCCAACAACTTGAAAGCCAAACAACGGAAACTGGAGGCCAGGGCCAAAGCCGCCCGCCAGGAAAAGGTCATTCGCATCGTCTCGGTCGTTTTTGTCGCGCTGGTCATCGTCGGCGTGGCATGGGCGGTAATCCCCTCCCTGAAATCGGACAAGGGAACGGAGGAGACGCCCGCGTCCGCCAGCGGACCCGGACAGTACGACGCTCCGCCGCCGATGACGATTGACGTCAACAAGCAGTACTTCGCCGCGGTCAAAATGGAAAAGGGCGGAGAGTTCATCATCCAACTCTTCGCCGACAAGGCGCCGATCACAGTCAATAATTTTGTGTTTCTAGCGCGCGAGGGATTTTATAACGGCGTCACCTTCCACCGCGTGCTCGACGGGTTTATGGCCCAGGGCGGCGACCCGACCGGCACCGGCATGGGCGGCCCCGGCTACGAGTTCCAAAACGAACTGAATGACCTTGCCTTCGACAAGCCGGGCGTAGTGGCCATGGCGAACGCCGGCCCAGACACGAACGGCAGCCAGTTCTTCATCATGTTCGACGCCTATCCATTATCGGGAAGCGACTACACAATTTTCGGCCAGGTCGTCCAGGGGATGGACGTGGTCAACGGCATCACCCGCCGCGACCCCGATACCAACCCCAACTTCGAAGGCGACCGGATCGAAAGCGTCGTCATCACGGAACAATAACCCCCGTTCGCAATTTCATTCACAAGGCGCTATAATGAAAACGCACCAAGGAGATTCTTATGGCAACCAAAAAATCTGAACGCGTATCAAAAATGAAAGAACGCATCCCCGAAGAAACCCGCGAGCATTACAAAAAAGCGCGGAAGGAAATGCGCTCAGCCGTAAAGGGACTCCTCCCCGAAGGCTTCATCGAACACCGCCGCGCGGCGCGCAAAGAGATGCTGCTGGCCTTCCGCAGCCTGCTCGACTCCGCGCTTCAGCGCATGGACGAAAAAGAGTAATCGCAATTCCCGGCACGCGGATTGCGCGGGCTAAAAAATTCCCGCGCAATCCGTCAAACCCGTTTCATCCGTATTCAGGGCTTCACGGCTTCAGTCTCTCCCCCTGCCCGAAAACAAGACCCATAACAGAGTTACGCCCGCCGCGCCGAAGAACAGATTCCCCGCGGCAGAATTTCCCGCGTTCGCCAGCGCCACCCCGCCGAGCAGCAGCGCCGCGAAGACCACCCCGCCCGTCAGCCGATTCACCGAGCGGACGAGGGCGCGCACCTCGCGCGTCGCCTGCGGCATTTGGACGATCAGCCCACCCGACTCCATCTTCGCCAAAACGCGGCTCGCCTGCGACGGCAGCGCGACCAGCGCCGTGACCAGTTCGCCCAACTGATCAAGCAGATTGTCCAAATCGAAAAACGAACCCGCCTCCTCCGCCACCAGTTTGCGCGCGTACGGCTCCAACTGATTCCACAAATTAAAGTCCGGGTCGAGGCCGGTGCACATCCCCGAAAGGATCGCCACGCAGCGCGCCAGCAGCAGCAGGTTGTTCGGCGCCTGAAAAGGCATCTCCACCATCACATCGCGGACGCGGTGGCCGATCTCGCGGAATTCCCCCGGGCTGACGTTCCGCAATTCGGTCATGGACTTGCCCCACAAGCGCTCGAAGACCATCGCCGAGGCCTGCTCCAGGTCTTCGGTGGCCGCGCCCGGCAAAAGAAACCCCAGCGACTTGTAAGATTTGATCAGCCGCGCCGCGTCGCGCGTCCCCACGCTCACCACCGTCTCGCGCAGCGCGCCCCGCAGCTCGTCGGGGACGCGCCCCACCATGCCGAAGTCCACAAAAGTCAACCGCCAGCGCGTCTTTCCACTTTTGCTCCCCTCCTTTGGCGGAAGCGGCGTCACGAACAGGTTGCCCGGGTGCGGGTCGGCGTGGAAGAAACCGTCCTCGAAGATCTGCTCGAGGTACAC
Source organism: Anaerolineales bacterium UBA7227 (assembly GCA_002473085.1). Taxonomy (GTDB): domain Bacteria; phylum Chloroflexota; class Anaerolineae; order Anaerolineales; family Villigracilaceae; genus Denitrolinea; species Denitrolinea symbiosum. Next base: position 16,809 of record DKTP01000112.1, on the reverse strand, counting down.
ATCCAACAGTTTGCGCGCCACCGCGCCTCGGTCGACGCCGGCCGCGGTGATGGCGTCATAATCCGTGATCTTGATGGCGAACACATCTTCGAGAGTCAACACGCGCAGCGTGGTCAGGCTCAAGACGACGCGCGGCACGCTCACGCTGCGATTGCCTTTGAAGTTCTCGAAAAACGTCCGCGCGTTCCCGGCCTCCTTGATGTAATCAATCTCCTCGCGCACGGTCGCGGAAAACTCGCGCAGCAGCGCGGGGACGTCCGCGTGTTCGCGGATGGGGCGATAACGCGCCAGCCAGTTACCGACCTTGCGGAGCGCGGCCAGGTCCACTTCGACGATCTCGGCGATGCGCGGACGCTGCACCTTGACGACCACATTCCGAAATCCCGCGTCGTCCTCCACTTTCAGCCGGGCGCGGTGGACCTGGCCGAGGGAGGCCGCCGCGAGCGGCTCCGCGTCGAACCAGTCGAATTTCTCCTCGAGGGACGCGCCGAATTCGCGCTCCGCCAACTGACGGATGTCTTCGAACCTTTCGGCGGGGACTTCATCCTGCAAGTCCGCCAGCGTATCGGTGATCTCGGGCGGAAGCACATCCAGCCGCGACGAGAGGAACTGCCCCACCTTGATCATCACGCCGCCCATCTGGATTGCCAGCGCGCGGAAGCGCGTCGCCTCGCGGCGGAACCGCTCCGGGCGAGTCCGCCGCGCCAGCGCGCGCAAACCGAGATAACGGAGGAACAACTCCCAGTAAATGAAGCGGGCAATGACGCCCGCGAAAAATGTCAGAATGCGAAAATACCGTCCGCGCAGGTTGGGAGATTTCATGTCGGCTCCGTGGTTAAAGTGATGTCTGATTGTAACATCTCTCACATGTAAAAGTTGACGCGGAGATCATCGCGGCCGCGCCGCCCTTCCGACCTGCAGGTTTGCTCAAAATAAACCCGCCGCCAGGATTTCTGTCCTAGCGGCGGGTCGGGCGATAGTCCAGGGAGGGGCTACGGCGTCGCGTCCGCGGCGTCGGCAGGCAACTCCATTCCCTGCCCGTCCGCTTCGTCGAACGGCAGCGCTTCCGCGCCAAGCATGGAAAGTCTGGCCCAGTCCACATCCAGGGAGCCAGCCCTGCCATCCCTCCGAAAACCAAAGCCAACCTGTCCGGTTGTCAGCGTGAGGTCCGAGCCGCTCCACACAAGTTTGTTGTTGATATAGAACTTCAGCGAGGCGCCGTTGGCGATCACCTTGAGCGTGTTCCATCCGTTCTTGACGATATGCGCGCTGGACGTCCATGCTTTCAACGCGGTCTTGCCGCCGGCGCTGGAGATCTTCCAAACGGAGAATTGACCCTTGTTGTTGTATTGGAACACATAGGACGGCTGCCAGTTGAAGTCGAGCGCGAGGCTGGCTGGCTTCCCGCGGATGACGATATGATTCGCGCAGCTGACGCAGGCGCCGGAGCGTTTCATCCTGACCACATAGGCGAAGTTCTTGTAATTATTGGCGTGTTTGGCCGAGGCGACTTTGTTGGCAAGGCCGGCGCTTCGATAATACATGGACGCGTAGTTCGTCCATGCGCCTTTGACGCCCGCCCAGCCCGCGGCGGAGCCGTTGAATTGAGAATTGAACCCTCCGCCGGAGGACGAAGCGGGGTTGACGATACTGACCGACTGCATCTGCATACCTGCATAACTTCCGCCCCACTTCATGCTGTGAGTCGAGTAATCCCACGTATCGTGGAGGTAGACCGTGTTTGGATCGTTATATCCCACGCCAACAACGGTATGACCTGCAAGATTGATCATTACCGGACGGCCGGCGTCAATCTGGGCCTTGTAGTTGGCGAAGGAAAAGCCGCCGGCAATGGTGTTGCTCGTCTTGCGGCTGTAGCAGTCAGCGACGGTATAGCCGCGGGCCTCGTAGAACAACTTGCGTCCGTAAGTTCCATCCCTGGTATGGATCTTATTGACGACCATGTCGGCGCAGGTTAAGGGGCCCGGGTCCGAGGTCCATGTATAAAAAGAGGTGGAGCCGTCGCGGTTGTTATATTTGGACTGGCTGGTCTTCATGTAGTCGCCGATCGCGTCGCCCCAGGCGTGTTCGACCCAGCCCTTGGCGATGAATGGATCCTTCGCGGCGCTTTCATATCGTACCCAATAATCGTCAATGGAGCCGCGAGTGGAGCGTCCATCCACGCCATTGCGCGAAGCGGCCAGCGGGATATTGGGATAGGTATCCACGCCATCGGACCATGTACCCCAAACGCTGTTATCGAGAGGCATCACCCCGCCGTCGGTGGGGCCGGTATACATGTTGGGATAGCCGGCGCGGTCATAGTATGCCGCGATCATCGAGCCGGAGACCGCCGAACAACCAAATACCCAATTGTAGGCAGGAACGGTCAATGTCTTGGCGGCTGCGCTGGGGTTGGGAATGATCACAGACGCGCGCTCGGCCTCATATCCAGCCGGAGGCTTCGAAGGCCCGTGAATGATGACCTCGTCTATGCTCTTCCCATTTTCGAGCGGGAAGGTCCGTACGGTCATATATTTGGTCTCGGTCTTCGGTCCGCCCTGGGCAAGAACGCCCGCTGGATTGGCGAAAACCGCCGCCAGCAAAAATAACAGCGTCACGAACGCCATTGAGATCACGATCTGCATTGTTCGCAATTGTTTTTTGTGCCTTGAAAGAACCTGATTTTTCGTTTGCATTCATCCTCCAAATTATGAATCATCGTTCCCGATTGGAATGGGCCTATTTTCAGGATACGGCAAACTGTCATAGACCCAGGCGACAAATATCTTTCCAATTTTACCTTATTGCCTTCGCTGGCACATTGGACATTCTCCCGAGAAGCATGGCTGTAGCAACGTCAGAGATTTCTCAACGCGAATGCCGCGAAATTGCGAATGAAACGAAAAAGTCCAAGAAAATTCGCTCATTCGCGCTATTCGCGTTCCATATCGGCCAACTTGTCAAGCGGCTTTGCTACGGCCATATCCCGAGAAACAGTCCCTAACGTCGGCGTAACCTACGCAAGAAGTCAAATCTCACATAAAAGCCGGGTTTCTCTTGAAACCCGGCTTTTCTTTTCTCATGGCATCGGGACAAATCCAAAAATCGTTTCGGGGAATTTGTCGGTCATCAGCAGAAATCCCCGCTCATCGAGCAGCGCCAATCCCTCCCAATTACGGCTGACGACGGGCAGCAACTTCAACAAGACGGGAGGCGTATCCGCGAGCGTGATTCCGCCCGGCGAATAACGCATCTCCACCAGGCGTTCGACCGTCTCGTTACGACTATGCGTCGGCCCCAGCCCGTATTTCTGGAAAAGTAGATCAAGCGCGGGCTTCAAATCAACGTCGCCTGGGAAGAAGTAATTGACGACCCAGAAATCCGCCGCGTCCGCGCCCGGGGCCGCGTCTGTGACGCGGTACTCGACGTTCGGAAAGGAGATGGTCCCGACCAGGTACAGGTCGAGATCGAAGACGCGCGCGACGGGATGCGGATTCAGCCCCGCGCCGTTGACCTCGTAAAAGGTCAGCAGCCGGTCGCCGACCACAAGCAGGGCCTCGTCCGATTTGTTGCCGCGTTCCATCTGCAGCGGGTTTTCGACCAGGCGGTCAACGTCCAGCGTGACCGCGCCCAGGTCAGGCTGGATGCGTCCCGCGACGAGGTAGCCGCGCATGTCGTTGCCGTCTCCCGCCTCGATGGACAGAAAGACGCGGTCGCCCGAAAAGGCAATCGCCTCAAAGCCCTGATAATGCTCGATCATGCCGCGCAAGGGAGCATCGTTCAGCGGAATCGAGCGCGGAGTCAGCGGCGCGGGGTTCGGCGAATCGAGGTACGCGAGGATCTCGGTTTTGGAGAGGGCATATAAAAAACCGTCGCCGTGATAATTTTCCGTGAAGTTCGGATACTGCGGGAGGATGATGAGCGTGTCGCCATACCACGCCAACCCCGAAACCTCCGCGCCGCCATCGGCCACGGGACCGGCCAACGCGATCGGGATCACAGGCTGCTCGTTCGCGGTCGCTTCGCCCTTCGGGATGAGCATGTCGCCAAGGAGCGCCCCAAGAAGGATAAATCCCACAACCAGAATTAAGATCAGCCAGGGACGCGCGTCGAATTTTCTTCTCATGGATGCCTCATTCGATAATTTGATCCAGCCAATCGGGCAACTGGGCGAACAACCCCGCCATGATGTCCCGCGTCCGCTCATGGAACAACGCGATATTTCCATAGGCCTCGCCCCCGGCCCGCCCCACCAGGTCCGTCACGCCGCGCAGGATGAGGACGCGCGTCCCGTTGCGCTGTGCCACCCAGGCAATCGCGCCCGATTCCCAGTCCGCCGCGGCCGCGCCGTATTTTTGGACCAGCATGGGGATGTCGTCCGCGAGGATGTCGCGGTCGGCAGAGACGAGCAGGCCGCGCCGCGCGGGGGGCGCGCCCGCTCCCAGCCACGACAGGTCCACGTCCGCCGCGTAAGCCTGGATCGCCGCGTCCCCGTCTCCCATCTGCTCAATGATGTCGTAGACGAGCGTCCGCTCGACGAGGATGACCGTCCCCGTTTCAATATGACCCGCGAACCCGCCGCACGTCCCGAGGTTGACGAGCAGGTCGGGGTGGAACGTATCAATCGCATATTGCGCGCTGGCGGCCGCGGCAATTTTCCCCCAGCCGCCATGGACGAGCGTCAGGTTGCGAGTTCCAAGTTTCAGCCTGGCGCAGGCGCCGAAGGGAGACCGGTCTAATTCAAGGTTGGGGAACAATTCTTTCACAGCGCGCCATTCGGCGCCGGCGGAGATAATGACGACGATGTTCATGCGCCCTATTATACAGAAATCCGTTTTTCTGCGGACAGGAGAGCGCCGTGGATTTAAAACCCAAACCCCGCTGAGCCTGCCACTGGCCTACGGGGTTTGTGAGGAGAATGCACTTACTATTTTACATGGGGACTTAAAGCCTCCCTGAAAAATTCTTAAAAAGCAAATAAGCGTTTCCCGACCGCTTTATCAGATCGAATTAATCTCGGCCAGCGTGAGCGGTCCATCGCGCAGGATGACGGGAATGGACCCCGAGACATCTACTACCGTGGACGGGACTCCGCCCGGCGTCTCGCCTCCATCCAGGACGAGGGGGACGCGCCCGCCCAACTGACTCGCCGCCTCTTCGGCGCTGCGCGGGCTAGAGCGTCCCGACAGGTTGGCCGAGGTGACGGCCATCGGGCCCGCGGCGCGCAGGAGAGCGCGGGCGGCCGCGTGGTCAGGGACGCGCACGCCGACGGTGTCGGCGGCGGAGACGGCCGCGGGCAGGTCGGCGCGCTTGGGGAGGACGAGAGTCAAAGGTCCCGGCCAGAAGCGGGAGGCGAGGCGGCGCGCCAGGTCGGTGACGGCGCGCGCGAGGCGGTCGAGGTCGGCCGCGTCCGCGATGAGGATGGGAATCGCCTTCTCCAGCGGGCGGCCTTTGACGGCGTAGATGGATTCGATGGCGGCCTGGTCGAAAGCCAGCGAGCCGAGGCCGTAAACCGTGTCGGTGGGAAAGACGACCAACCCGCCCGCGCGCAGGATTTCAAGGGCGCGGGCGATGGAGAGGGGATCGTCGGCCGGAAGAATTTCCGTTTTCATCACAATCGGATGGCGAGCAATCGTTCCCGGCCGGCCAGGTCGCGGCGCAGGTTAATGGTGGCCTTCTCGAAGGAGTCGTAGGCCAGCGAGACGGCGGCCATGCCTTGCCGCGATTCGATCTCAAGCAGGATGAGGCCGTCGGGCGCCAGCCACTCGGGCGCGATCTTCAGCAGGCGGCGGATCGGGTCGAGTCCGTCGCTGCCGCCGTCCAGCGCCAGGGCTGGCTCGTGGTCGAAAACGGATAGGCCGCTGAGCGCGCTGGTGGGGATGTAGGGCAGGTTGGCGCAGATCACGTCGAAGTGACTCTCGGTGGGAAGCGGACTAGGGCGAGGCGGGAGCAGGTCGCATTGGACAAAATCCACGCGGGCCGCGACGCCGTGTTTGTGCGCGTTGCGCCTCGCCACTTGAAGCGCGGGCAGCGAAAGATCGGTAGCCAGGACGTGCGCGTCCGGGACGTGCTTGGCCAGCGCGACCGCAATGCACCCGGAGCCGGTCCCCACGTCGGCGGCGCGCAGGGAGGAGAGATTCGTCACAGGCCGCGACTGAAGCCAGAGGATGGCCTGTTCCGCCAACAATTCAGTTTCGGGACGGGGGATCAATACGTCGGGAGTGACTTCAAAGTCGAGACCGAAAAACTCCCAACGTCCGAGGATGTGCGGCAGGGGCGCGCCGGCCGCCAGCCTGGCGGCCTCGCGCCGGGCGGAATCCAGCTCGAGGGCAGAGAGACGCGCTTCAGGATGCGCCGCCAGCCAGGTGCGCGGTTTCCCCATCAGGTGCGCCAGCAGCACCTGCGCGTCGAGGTCGGGCGTGTCCGTCACGGCGCGCAGTTGGCCGGAGATTTCTTCGAGCAGCGAGGCGACGTCCATATTCACAAGGACGCGATCAGCGCCGGGTCAGTCGTTATCTTCATCCGCGCCCGCGGCCGCGAGACGTCCCGCTTCGTCGCGGGTGGCGAGTTCTTCGATGAACTGGTCAATGTCGCCCTCCAGCACGCCGGGCAGGTTATAGGAAGAAACGCCGATGCGGTGATCGGTAACGCGGTTTTGCGGAAAGTTGTAGGTGCGGATCTTTTCCGAGCGTTCGCCCGTCCCGACCTGCGAGCGGCGGTCGGCTTCGAGTTCGGAGCGGCGCTTCTCCTCCTCCATCTCGTACAGGCGGGCGCGCAGGATGGACATGGCGCGCTGTTTGTTTTGCAATTGCGAGCGTTCGTCCTGGCAGGAGACGACAATGCCGGTCGGCTTGTGCGTGAGGCGGACGGCGGTGGAGTTCTTCTGCACGTTCTGCCCGCCCGCGCCTGCCGAGCGATACACGTCAATTTCGATGTCGGAATCGGGGATGGCAATCTCGACCTCGTCCACCTCGGCCAGCACCGCGACCGTGGCGGTGGAGGTGTGGATGCGTCCCGACGATTCAGTGGTCGGCACGCGCTGGACGCGGTGCACGCCCGATTCGTATTTCAACTTCGAGAAGGCGCCGCGCCCCTTGATCTGGAAAATGATTTCCTTGTACCCGCCGATGCCGATGGCGCTCTCCGAAAGGATCTCGCTCTTCCAGCCCATGCGGTCCGCGTACCGCGCGTACATGCGGAAGAGGTCGGCGGCGAAGAGCGCGGCTTCGTCCCCGCCCGCGCCGGCGCGGATCTCCACGAAGACGTTCTTCTCGTCGCGCGGGTCCCTGGGGATCAGCAGGGACTTGATCTCGGCTTCGAGCGATTCGATCCTCGGTTCGAGCGCGGCGACGTCGGCCTCGGCGAGGGCGCGCAGTTCCGCGTCCTCCTCGGACTCGAGCAGGACGCGCGCTTCGTCGAGATTTTTCAACGCCAGACGGTACTCGCGCGCCTTCTCGACGACGGGTTCCAGTTCGATGCGTTCCTTGTTCAACTCCGCGACGCGCTGATAGTCTCCGCCCGCATCGAGCAGTTCGTCGTCAATTTGTTTGAAGCGCGCTTCAATTCCAGATAATTTTTCGAGCATAAAAACCTTTTACAAATGGCGCAAAATAGCGCGGCAACGGCCGCGCGCAGACATTATACCATTCGGCCTTCCCGTTACTTTACAAACATGGTGAGGACCATCGAAAGGATGATGATCACGCACAGCGTGTAAAACACGATCTGCGCGGCGCTTAATTTTCGGGTAGATTTTCCTTTTGCCATTTTCCTTCTCTTTGCTTGTCGGTCATTTCCTTTTATCGAAAGCCGCGTTCATGGCGCGTTCCAGTTCCTCGATTGTGACGGGCTTCGAGACGTACGCGTCCGCTCCGAGCGCGTCGGCGCGGTCCTTCATCACGTCCGACGATTCCGTCGAGAGCATCACCACCGGCAGGGTCTTCGTGGCGGGATTCCGCCGCAGATATTCGAGCAGGTCCAGTCCCGTCACCTCGGGCATCCAGATGTCGAGCAGCGCCAGGTCGGGGCGGTCGCCCTCCAGGATGGCGCGCGCCGCGTTGCGGGCGTTCAGGAACGTGTCCGTCCGATAATTCAACATGGACAGCATCAGCCGAACCGCGTTCAGCATTTCCTCGTCGTCGTCCACGATCCAGATGCGTTTCATTCGACGCGTTTCCCGACTTCTCGAAAAAATTCCTCGAAGGTGATCTCATGATCGGATGAAACATGCCGCGCAACATCGTCAACCGGATGCCAATGCCAGCCTCCAGCATTATCAGCCACAGAAATACTTTCGACTATGGGCGAAGCGCCGCAAGCCGCAATAATCCGCTGTTCGAATTCCTCAAGGCTTATATCAGCCATTCCGACATTTCCTGCAAACCTTCCAGTTCCGAAACATACGCTTCCCATTCAAAGTAGTCCTGTTCAACCGGATACGAATAAGGGTCGGCGATCTTCCCGCCTTTCCATGCCGCTTCAAATTCTTGAAACGACGTCGAATATTTTTTCTCGAATTCAGCGATCTGCGATTTTGCTTCTTTTATACGCAATCGAACCAGGTCCTTTAAAGCCAGTGAAAGCGCAAGGTCGGGACGCGATTGCCCCGTCAGCCTCCTGACCAGATTATGCGTCGCTTTTGGCAAAACCAAATTATCAACAACCATGGAACGCTCCTTTCACTCCAAACTGGCCTTGATGCTCTCAGCCACGTCCGCGTTGATGCCCTGCACGGAGGCCAACTCTTCCATTGTAGCAGACCTTATCTTATCCACAGAGCCGAAATGTTTCAAGAGGGCTTTCCGCCGCGCCGGCCCCACGCCAGGGACGGAATCCAGCGCGGAAGCCATGCCCTGCTTCGAGCGGCGCGCCCGGTGCGCGGTGATCCCGAAGCGATGCGCCTCGTCGCGGATGCGCTGGACGAGATAGAGTCCCTGCGAGTGACGCGGCAGTTTCAGCGAGTTCGAGCGATGCGGGAAGAAGATCTCCTCCTCCTGCTTTGCCAGCCCGACGACAGGGACTTTCTCCGCTAGTCCGAAATTCTCCAGGACTTTGACGACGCGCCCGAGTTGACCCTTCCCGCCGTCCACGATGACCAGATCGGGCAGGCGCGAGAACGACGCGTCCACCTTCGACCCGGGGCCGGACGCGGCCTCCTCAGCCGATTGCCAGCGACGGAAGCGCCGCGTCAGCATTTCCTCCATCGAGGCAAAGTCGTCGGGCGCGCCGATGGATGTGGAGTCGATGTTGAATTTGCGATACTGTCCCTTGGCGGGGACGCCCTGCTCAAAGACGATCATCGCGCCCACGGTAGCGACTCCCTGCGTGTGCGACACGTCGTAACATTCGATGCGGTTCGGCGGCGCGGGCAAATTCAGCGCGGACTGCAACTCCGCGAGAGCCTGCTCCTGCTTGTGCGAATCGGCCTGCCACTGCGTCCGCAAAGCGGACAATGTCTCGCTGGCGTTTTCCGCGGCCATCTGGACGAGCTCCCGCGTCTGTCCCTCCTTCGGGACGCGGATCTCCACCTTCTCGCCGCCGCGCCGAGAGCGCATCCACTCGCCGATGATCTTTGCCTCCTCGATTTCATGCGGCAGCAACACCTGCTGCGGGACCGAGGCGGCCTCGGTGTAGAACTGTTTGACGAACTGCTCCATCACTTCGGCGTCGGCCGCGTCCTCCGTCCCCTCGAGGATGAAGTACTCGCGTCCGATCAATTTCCCCGCGCGGATGAAGAAAATCTGCACGCAGGCTTCGCCGTCGGCGCGCGCCAGGGCAATCACGTCCGAATCCTTGTAGTCCGAGGCGAAGATCACCTTCTGACGTTCCATGATGTTTTGCATCGCCTTGATCTGGTCGCGCAGCGCGGCGGCTTTCTCGAAGCGAAGTTCCTCGGCGGCTTTGTCCATCTCCGCCTGGACGCGCGCCAGCACAGGTTCGGAATGTCCGCTTAAGAAGTCCATCAGGTCGGAGATCATCTGGCGGTATTGCGCCTGGTTCACCGCGCCGATGCAGGGAGCGAGGCAGAGTTTGATGTCGTAGTAAAGGCAGGCGCGCTGGTCCTGTCCCGTGATGACGCGGTCGCAGGTCAGGTAGGGAAAGACGCGGCGGAGAACGTCGAGGGTCTGGTAAACCGCCCAGGCAGAGGTGTACGGCCCGAAGTAGCGCGAACCGTCCTCCGTCATGTGGCGCGTTACCGTCACTTTCGGGAAGGGGTCGCTCCAATGGATCTTGATGTAGGGATAGCGTTTGTCGTCCTTGAGTTTGATGTTGTATTTGGGACGATGCCGTTTGATGAGGTTCATCTCGAGGATGAGCGCCTCGAGTTCCGAGCCGACGACGATCCATTCGATGTCCGCGATCTGGCGGACGAGGCGGCGCGTTTTGCTGTCGTGGCTGGAGTCCGCGTGGAAGTAGGAGCGGACGCGGTTCTTCAGGTTGATCGCCTTGCCGACGTAGATAATCGTCCCCTCGGCGTTCTTCATTAAGTAGCAGCCAGGCTTCGCAGGCAGGGTCGCTAAAATGCCTTCGATATGCTTCGAAATTTCCATGCGATTATTTTAGCACAGACAAAATCGCGCGCGCGGCGCGCTTGTCCGTGAGTTATCCGAATAACGCTTGAACGGCTTCGCGGAATGTCTTTGTGTGATGGTCCACGTCGGCTTGCGTGGTGTCGGGCGAGATGAGCGCCATGTTGTGGAAGGGCGTCATCAGGATGCCGCGGTTGAGGGCGAAGAGATGCATGTAGCGGTCGAGTTCGTGGTCAATGGCGGCGGCGGCTTCGCCGCCGTTGCGCGGCGGGGTCGGGCGGAACCAGTACTCCGAGCGGTTGCCGAGACGTTTGACGATCCACGGGAGTTTGTATTCGGCGATCACTTCTTCCACGCCCGCGGTAAATTTCTCCTGCAAGGCAACGGCTTTGGCGTAAAACTCGTCGGTGAGGACGTTTTGCAATGTGGCCTTCATCGCGGCGATGGACAGGGCGTTGCCCGCCAGCGTCCCGCCGATGCCGCCCACGTCCGCGTCGTCGAGGTCCATTTTGGCGGAGAAGGCCTTCGAGACCTCCTCGGTAAACCCGTAGACCGCGGCGGGGACGCCTCCAGCGAGGGGCTTGCCGAGGGTCAGGAAGTCCGGTTGAAGTCCGCGCGAGGCGGTGTATCCGCCAGGACCCGCGCAGATGGTGTGAGTCTCGTCAATGATGAGATAGGTCCCGTATTTGCGCGTCAGTTCGCGCAGGGCTTCGTGGTAGCCGTCGTCGGGATGGATGATGCCGATGTTGGTCATCACGGGTTCGGCGAGGACGGCCGCGACGTCACGGGCGGAGAGCGCGGTTTCGAGCGCGGCGACGTCGTTGAACTCGATGACCTTGGTCGTCTCGCGCGGGTCAATTTGCGGCCCCATGTTGTTGGGACGCGAGATGGGCGTGCCTTCCTCGTCGAGGGTGATGAAGGTTTCGTCCACCGAGCCGTGATAGCAATAGTTGAAGACGAGGATTTTGGGACGCCCTGTAATCATACGCGCCATGCGGAGGGCGAAGCGGTTGGCGTCGGTGGCGGTGAGGGCGAACTGCCAGAAGGGAAGGCTGAAGCGGCGCTGTAATTCTTCGCCGACCCAGATCACGTCTTCGTAGGGGAGCATGAGCGTGATGCCTTTTTGGATCTGCTCGTTGATGGCTTCGTTCGTCGCGTCGGGGCCGTGACCTGTCATCGCGCCCGTGTCGCCGAGGCAGAAGTCAATGTACGAATTGCCGTCCACGTCGGTGAAGCGCGCGCCTTTGGCTTCCTTCACGAAGACGGGGAACGATCCCGCCCAGCGAACCATCCACAACATCGGGACGCCGCCATGCAGGGATTTGCGGGCGCGCTGGTAGAGTTCGTAGGATTTGGGGTGGGTTTTGTGAAAGAGGGCTTCTTCCTGCTGGAGGAGAGATTCGAGTTTGGAGCGGTTGAGGATGTTGTTCATAATTCCTGAGAAGTAAGGTCAAAAGTCAAAGGACTTCCGAGTTTTCAGGCATCGGAAGTCCTTGCCAGCATTCGCCCTTCACTTTAAAGCCATTTTTCCAGTTCAAAAGTCTCGGAGAAAGGGTTTGCGAATCGAATGCCTTCAATCACGCGCCCGTCGGAAAAATCTTCGCTGAATATCACAAGGATTTGGTTTAGGTGCGCGCACGCCCAGATTTGCGCGTCGTAATACGAAACTGAATGTTCTCGCGCGCCGCGCAAGGCTTCCATAATGATCGTCGGTGTGAGGGGAAAAGTTGGAAAAGCTTGAAGGAAATTGCCTACATGCTCCTCTGCTTCCGCATGCGTCAGGAGAGGCGCATTGCCGCGGGTGGTTGCATTGACAAACTCTGAAAGGCATTGAACGCTTAAACAACCGCGCTGATTAATTTCCAATTCGCGAATGATACCTATGGCTTTTTTCCGCTTTACTTCTTCCGCAAGATCGAACATATAAACCAACAGGTTTGTATCAATCAGTATTTCGGTCATAGCGTTTCATTCTCTCTTCGTAGAGTTCCTCGCGAGTCCAATCACGTTTTCGCTGCGGAACAGGCCCGCGCTTTTCCATTTCCTGGAGAAATTTGTAAATTCTCTCCCAAGCTTCAAGATTGTAAGCGGGCCGATAACCAATGAAACGTAGCTCCGTTTCCAACGCGCGGCGGATGATTTCCGCCTCGCTGACGCCGCGCGCTTCGGCGATTTTCTTCAAGCGTTCTTCCTGGTTTTTTTGAATATAGATTTGCTTTCGAATCATTTGCGCCATGGGTTACTCCTGCGACTATACATCACATTATACATCACATGAGGTGGCTGCCAGGAAAGCAATCGCAAAAGGCGCGACCCTCGACTATTTTATCGCCGCCTTCAATGCTTCGCCAAATACAGCAAGGCCATCGTTGATCTGTTCGCCCGTTACATTCAACGGCGGGATCCAGCGGATGGTGTTGTCGTAGGTCCCGCACGAGAGCAGGAGCAGGTTGCGTTCCTCGGCGGCGCGGACGATCTCCTTGACGAGCGGTTTGGCTTTCGCCTGGCTGCCGTCCACGATGAATTCCGTGCCGACCATCAGTCCCTTGCCGCGCACGTCGCCGATCTGGGGATATTCCTCCTGCAATTTGCGGAGTCCCGTCATCAGTTGGACGCCGCGCTCGGCCGCGTTTTCCACCATCTTCTCCTCGCGCAGCGCGCGGATGGTGGCGACTCCCGCGGCGCAGGCGATCGCGTTCCCGCCGTAGGTCCCGCCGATGGAGCCGACGTCGAGTTTCTTCATCAGGTCCGTGCGACTGAACACGCCAGAGAGCGGCATGCCCGAAGCCATTCCCTTCGCGACGGTCATAATGTCGGGGACGATGCCGAAGTGTTCGAAGGCGAACCACTTGCCCGTGCGGCCAAATCCCGATTGGACTTCGTCGAGGATGAGCAAAATGCCGTGCTTGTCGCAAATCTCGCGCAGGCCTTTCATGAACGCGGCAGGCGGGACGACGTATCCGCCCTCGCCGAGAACGGTTTCGAGAATGATGGCGGCGGTCTCTTTCGGCGCGGTCTGCGAAGCGAGCAGGTATTCCAGGCGTTCCAGCGCGTATTGACTGGCCTCTGCCTCGGTCATCTTCAGGTTGAAGGCGTAGGGGAAGGGAGCGACGTACACGCCCCCCAGCAGCGGAGAAAAGCCCGCCCGATAGATCGTCTTGGACGTGGTCAGGGACATCGTCGCATGGGTGCGTCCGTGGAAGGAGCCGCTGAAGACGATCACGTTCGGGCGGCCGGTCGCGACCTTGGCGAGTTTGACCGCGTTCTCCAGCGCCTCCGCGCCGGAGTTCGCGAAGAAAAACGAGTCAATCGAAGGCGGGACGAGCGGACGGATCTCCTCGATGAGTTGCAGCATCGGTTTATGGATGACGATGTTCACCTGCGCGTGGATGAAGTTACCCGCCTGCTCGCGGATCGCCTCCACGACTTTCGGGTGGCAGTGTCCCGTGTTCGCCACGCCGATGCCGCAGGTGAAATCCAGCAGTTTCCGCCCGTCGTCGGTGTAGATGTACGAGCCTTCGGCGCGGTCCGCGACGAAGTTGAAGATGCGACTCCAGGCTGGAGTCATGTGCGGGAAATTATCCTGATAGAGTTGAGACGTCATGATATCCTTTCCGCTCAAAAGAGACGGGAATCAATGAGCGATCATCACATGTTTGGTGATCTGATAATCGCCGATCGCCTCGGCAGACAGGTCCTTGCCGAAGCCCGATTGCTTGAATCCGCCGTGCGGCGTTTCAGATGTCAGCGGCAGGTGGTCGTTGATCCACACCGTGCCGAATTCCAGTTCGGAGGAGATGCGCATGGCGCGCCCGATGTCGCGAGTGAAGACCGAAGCCGCCAGCCCGTACAGTACGTCGTTGCCTTTGCTGAGCGCGTCAGCTTCGTCGTCGAATCCTTGCACGGTGATGACGGGTCCAAAGACCTCGTTTTGCACGATCTCCCAATCCTGCTGGACGTTAGCGATCACGGTCGGCTCGAAGAAGTAGCCCGCGTCGAATCCCTTGGGCGTTCCGCCGCCTGTCAAGATCTTCGCGCCCTGGGCCTTGGCGCGCTCCACAAAACCGCTCACGCGTTCCTTCTGGACGCCCGAAATCAGCGGTCCCATTTGGACGCCGTCTTCGAACGGCATGCCAATCTTGACGTTTCGCATGGCTTCGACGACCGCTTCCTGCATAACCTGAATCTTGCTCTTCTCGACGTAGAGACGCGTCGCGGCGGTGCAGTCCTGCCCCGAGTTCAAGAACGCGGCGGTGGAGGCTTTCGCCGCGACCAGTTCGGGATCGGAATCGTCAAACACGATGAACGGCGCTTTGCCGCCCAATTCGAGATGGACGCGCTTGAGCGTGTCCGCGGCGGTCTTCATGATCTTCTTACCGGTGCCGGTAGATCCGGTGAGACTCACCATGCGCACGTCGGGATGTTCGACGATGGCCTGTCCCGTGTCGTTTCCGCCGGTGACGATGTTGACCACGCCGTCGGGAATGCCGGCTTCCTTGATGAAGTCCGCGAGCATGAGGGTGGTAAGAGGCGTGCCGGGCGCGGGTTTCAGCACGATGGTGCAGCCTGCCGCGAGCGCGGGACCGATCTTCCACGCCGCCATCATGAAGGGATAGTTCCACGGCGCGATCTGACCGACGACGCCGACGGGCTCGCGGCGATACATGGAAGTGTATCCGGGCATGTATTCGCCCGCGTGCGAACCGTGCGTGTCGCGCGCCGCGCCGGCGAAGAAGCGCAGGTTGTCCACCGCGAAGGGGACGTCGCCGCCGAGACTGACGAACGCGTACGGTTTGCCCGTGTTTTCAGATTCGAGTCTGGCGATGGCCTCGCTGTTGGCCTCGATGATATCCGCCAGTTTCCAGATCAGTTTCGAGCGCTCGCCCGGCGTCTTTTTGGACCAGCGACCATCGTAGAAGGCGGCTTTAGCGGCCTGCACCGCGCGGTCCACGTCTGCGCGGCCGGCGTCCACCACTTCGGCAATTTTCTTTCCAGTCGTCGGGTCTTCCACCGACATTGCGCGGCCGTCCTGCGTGTCTTCCCATTTACCATTAATCCAAAGTTTGTGTTTCATAACCGTACTCCTCTCAATATTTTTCACCGTCTCGCGACGACATTAAGCGTTTGTCCGGATCGCGACCATTTGAATGTTGGTCATGTCTTCCATTGCAAATCGCACGCCTTCGCGCCCCAGTCCGCTCTGGCGGTTGCCGCCATAGGGCATGTGGTCGGCGCGGAAGTTGGGCGTGTCGTTGACGATCACGCCGCCGAAATTCAGCCGCTTGACCGCCCTGAGGACGCGGTTGATGTCGTTGGTGAACACGCCAACCTGCAAGCCGAACTTGCTGTCGTTAGCCTGCTGCAGCGCGGACTCGAAATCGTCGCTGGAGATGACCGACGCGACCGGCGCGAACGTCTCCTCGGCGACGACCTTCATGCCGGGTTCGACGCCCGTCAGCACGGTCGGATAGTAGACCGTCCCTTCACGTTTGCCGCCCGTCAACACTTTCGCGCCGCTGCCCTGCGCCTCGTTGACCCAACCTTCGATGCGGTCCACTTCCTTCGAGTCGATCATCGGGCCGACGTCCACGCGCTCGTCGAGCGGATCGCCCACGACCATCGCCTCCGTCGCCTTGACGAATTTCTCCGCGAACGGCTCGAAGACCTGCTTCTGGCTGTAGATGCGCTGGACGGAAATGCACACCTGTCCCGAATTGTAGAACGCGCCGAGCGCGCAGCGTTTGGCGACGAAGTCCAGGTCGGCGTCGGGCGCGACGATGACCGGGGATGTATTCCCCAGTTCGAGCGTCACCTTCTTGATGCCCGCCACGGCGAGGATGTGCGCGCCCACAGGCGGGCTGCCCGTGAAGGTGACTTTGTCCACGCGCGGGTCGGAGACGAGCCATTCGCCCACGGTGGAGCCGGACCCGGCCACAAGGTTGATCACGCCGGGCGGAAGCCCGGCCTCCATCAAAATCTCGCATAACTTGACGGCGGTCAACGGCGTGGTTGTAGCGGGTTTGAGGACAAGGGTGTTTCCTGACGCGATGGCGGGAGCGACTTTGTGCGCGACCAAATTCAACGGGAAGTTGAACGGGCTGATGGCGGCAATCACGCCTACGGGACGGCGGGTGAAAAAGCCAAAGTAGCCCTCTCCCGACGGGACGGCATCCAGCGGGAAGGTCTCGCCGTGCAGCCGCTTGGCTTCCTCGGCCGCGATGGTGAAGGTGCTTTGGGCGCGGTCCACTTCGGCGCGGGCGAACTTCATGGCTTTGCC
>DKTP01000113.1 GCA_002473085.1 Anaerolineales bacterium UBA7227 | reverse complement strand
AAGCGCGCGTACAACAGCGCTCCCGAAAGCACGGTGACCGTAGCGACGATCCCCAGCGTCGCCCCGAGGCGCGGCGCCAGCGTTTGCAGAAACTTTTGCCCTGCGGACTGGGTGATGCGCGCCACAGGGACAAGCATCAGCAGGTACAGCGTCGCGCTTCCCACCCATACGATGCCGCCCGCCACATGCAGGACGCGCAGAATGAGAATGACGTAAAGGTTGTTTAGAATTAACATGATTTACTCCTTTTGTTATTGCGAAGCGCGTCGGCAATTTTTTGCCAGACGACAACTTCTGAATCAACGAATTAAGCGATCCACTCTATTGCCAGAGCGATCAGGGTTACGATCCCGCTCAGGAGAAAGGTCAGGATGACGCCGTTCAAAAACTTGCGGAGGTGGAAACCGAAATCGCGATAGCCCACCATGCCCTCCGTGCCAGGCAGGATCATGAAGCGCGGCTGAAGCGTCATCAGCAGAAACCAATCCAACAGGATCAGGTCGAGCAGATTCCACGTCTGGAACATGGTCACAGCCACCAGGAAGACATCGCGCGCCGCGAGTTCGCCCGTTTGGTTGCGGAGCGTCGTCAGCGCCAGAATGACGATCGCGACCAGGACGATCAAAAAGGGCAGACTGACGCGATTCGCCTGCCGACGAGTCGAAGCGTCCATCGCTCCGAATTTGGCGCGCACATCGGGCGGATATTCGTTCACCAGCATGGCGACGTTGATTCGTCCCAGGACGAGAACGCCGATGCAGAAAGCGATCCCAAAGACGCCGCCCCAAATTGCGCCGTGTCGAATAAGTTCAACAAGTGTCATAAATTTCTCCAGTTCAGCCTGCTCGGACGTACAATTGCATAAGAAAACTACTTGAACAGTTACAAAATTGCGATTGCGTCTCGAGATTCATCCTTCAGATCTAGTTGGCAGGCGGCAATACGCCAAAAGCGGACAGCGCGCCCAACACCGACATCAGAACGACGAGAGCGGTTACGATACCCAACGACCAATTGAGCCAGCGCTTTTCAGGGTGATTGACCCAATAATGAGTCAGAAAGGCAAGCAGACCCGCCTGGAAGAAGATTTCGGGAAAGTTCAGGATGTGAAACCAACTCGGCAAAACGGTATAGATCATCCCTTCGATGGAACTGGGCGCGGCGGCAAAAGGGGAGAAGATGCCGACGATCGCCAGCGTCAGCCACAATGTCAGCCAGCCGTGTTTATGCGGAAAAACACTCGCGCGCAAGGCGTAAAACGCCAGCCCGAACAGAAACCCGCGCAAGATTTGAAAGAACGGTCCCGCCATCACCAGCGGATGATCGGTCTGGCGCAGATAGTTCGAAACGGCAGGGTCGGCGTATTTGGCGGCGTAATCCAGAAACAAAAACGACAATACGCCGACGATAAAGTACGTGACCGTGTGAACAGCCGTCGTTTTTAGCGCGATGGACGGAAAAGAGAGTTGTTTCATTGAACCTCCTGCGGGCGGCGATTTCAACGGAAGGAACGCCTTCTCATTGCTCCTGAAAGTTTGCCAGCGCCAGCGCGGTCAGCCCCATGCCAAGCATGGACACGCCGTTTTTAACATCCAGCGTCTTGAGCGTGGAAAGCACAATGACGGCGACGCCCATTGCCAGCGCGATCCCCTTCAATGCGATCTTGATGATATTTTTGTACATGGTTTTCTCCTTTTTTATCGAATCCATTCCACGGCGATCAGCGGCGCGCCCAGGTCGCGGACGTGGCTGAGCAAGCCGAACAAGCCCGCCTGATCGCGCACAGTTCCCGTGACGACGGTGGCGGCAAACTTCCCTTCGCCTTCATAAGTCACTCGGACATCGCTCATCCAATCAACCCAGGCGGCGGAGAGGCGTCCCTGAAGTTGCAGGCGATAACGGGCGGGTTCGTGCGGCGCGAGCGGTTTCGTGTCCATGTGAACGCAATATAGCCGCTTTATCGAAAAGCGGCTTCGTCAAAAAGTAGGATTTGCAGGTAGGATTGCGAAAGGAAGGGTCAGCGTTTAGGTAGTAACCCCAACGCCTCCGCGCGCGCGATAGCTTGCGTGCGGCTGGCGACGCCCAGTTTGTTGAAGATATTCCCCATGTGCGTTTTCACGGTCGTGATCGAAATGACAAGACGGGATGCGATGTCCTGATTGGAACAACCCTCCGCGACGAGACGCAAGACTTCGCGCTCGCGCTCGCTCAACGCTTCAACCCCCACCGACGGCTGACCTGGCTTCTCAGGCGACTCTGCCCCCGAGCCGAATCCCGCCAGAACCCTCTGGGCGGGCGGGTTGCCCGTCATCTTCATCAGCAACGCGCGGACGGTATCGCCCTCATCCACAAACGCCGACAGATATTTTTCTGGCTCGGCAAGTTGCAGGGCTTCGGCGAGGCGGGAAAGCGCGTCGGCGGTTTTCCCTTGCGCGGCGAAAATCTTCGCGAGCAGGATGTTCGCCTGAATGACATAGTGATTCCGTCCGCCCGCCTTCGCCGAGTCGAGAATTTTTTGCGCCAGCGTCAAAGCGTCGTCCATGCGGTTTGCGGAGAGGAATATGCGCGTCACATCGAGCGTCAGCGACTCGTTGAAAGGCGTCGGCGTGGATAAAGCCGAAAGATGGTTCGACTCAAGCCAGGTCAGAGAAGAAGCGGGGTCGCCCGTCCAGACGCGGCGCAGGGCTTCGGTCTGTGTCGACAGGTTTTCGTTCTGCGGATGGAATTCATCCAACAGCGAAAGCGCGGTTTGAGAATCGCCGCGCCGTTTCGCGATGCGCGCGAGACCCGTGACAATGGCGAAGAGCGCGTCCCACTGATTCCAAGCGCGCGCCAGCGGCAACCCCGTTTGAAAATAATTTTCCGCTTTTTCCATCTCGCCCCATTCAGAATAAATTATTCCCAGCCCCGCGTGCGCTTGCGCGGCGTACGGCGAGATGTCCTGCGGCGACTCGGAAAGCGCCTGTAAATGCGTGCGATGCGCGGCGCGGAGTTTTCCTTGAGTGAGTTCGACGCTGGCAAGCAGAGCCGCTGAAAGTTGCAAAAGGTGTTGGTTGTTGTTTTGGCGCGAAAATGTCATGGCTTCTTTGAGATATTGCGCGGCAAGCCGAACTTCTCCCGCATTCGCCGCGTCGAAGCCCAGGCTGTACCCAACTACGGGACGGAGCGACCCAACGGTATTGAACAGGCACGGCGTATCGTCGGGCAGTCGCGCAAGCCGCGTCTGCATGGCGAGCAATCGTTCGCGCGAACGGAGGGCGGGGTCTTCGAACATAATCGGCTGGCGGGCGACGAGAACTTCGAGCAGCGCGGCGCGGCGGGCGTCGTCGAGCGAGTCGTCGGTGAGCGCGGCTTCGGCAGACATGCCAAAATGTCGTTCGACGCGCGCCAGCCACGGCTCGGCGTTTTGGCGCGTGCCGACCATCGCCCATGCAATTGCCATGCACCGCCGCGGATGATTTTCCAACAGCGACGCGGGCAGTCCGCGCGCAAAGTCGGTCAGTTGCACGAGTTCGTTTTGTGCGAAGAACTGCCCCGCATAGGTTTGCAAAAGATGCGCCACGCGTTCTTCGTCGGGGATGTGCCGCGCGTAGCGAATCGCGGCGTGGATGTCGCCGTTCGCTTCGCACCACCCGCTGGCGGAGCGATACAACTCGGCTATTTCTTCCGCCGACGCCGCGCCGCGCAAACGCTGTCGCAACAGGTCTGCGAACAGGTGGTGGTAGCGATACCAGACGCGCACGTTGTCGAGCGGGATGAGGAAAAGGTTGGCGCGTTCCAGCGCGGCGAGTTCGATGGGGGATTTGCCGATCACGGCTTCGCACAACGGCGCGGAGAGTTTTTCGAGGATCGAGGTGCGGAGCAGGAAATCCCGCGTGGCTGGGGTCTGGCGATCGAGGACTTCTTCAATGAGATAATCCGCGATGTGGCGGTCGTCGCCTGTGAACGAATCGAAAAAGGCTTGCGTGTCGCGCCCGCGCATGGACAGCGCCGCCATCTGCAAGCCGACGATCCAGCCTTCGGTGCGGTTTTCGAGCGCGGCGATTTGTTCGGTCGTCAGGGTCAGTCCCATCGCGGCGCGGAGGAATTCGGCGGCTTCTTCGCGGTTGAAGCGCAGGTCAACGGAGCGAATCTCGATCATCTGGCGGCGGGCGCGGCGGCGGGCAAGGTTGAGCGGCGGGTCTTCGCGCGTCAGCAATATCAAATGAAAGTTGGCGGGCTGGTGGTCGAGCAGAAAGTTGAGGTTGTTGTGAATTTCGGGGGATCGGATGAGGTGATAATCGTCTATGACCAGGGCGAGGGATTCTTCCGCTGCGGCAAGTTCATTGACGAGCGCGGCGAGGATTGTTTCGAGTTCGGGCGGTTGCGGCGCATTCAAGATCGTTTGCGCGGTTTCGCCAATTCCCGCGTAACGCGTCTGCAGCGCGGCGACGAAATATCGCCAGAAAAGCGCGGGCTGGTCGTCGCCTTCGTCCAGCGCAAGCCAGGCAGGGCGCGGCTCAGCCCGCGAGTGAATCCAATCCACGACGAGGGCGCTCTTTCCGAACCCTGGCGGCGCGGAGATGAGCGTCAACGCCGCGCGCAAGCCTGTTTCCAGCATGGCGTACAGGCGCGGACGCGCGACAAAGTCCGCCCGCGCAGGCGGGATGTGGAATTTGGTCGCGATCAACGGCTGAGAGGTCATGCAGAGTGATTATACAGCCACTCGTATTGCGGCAATAATTCCTTGGTTATTTTATGTTTCCCGCATATGCCACCACTCGCGGAAGGTGCGACACAACCCCTCGTCGTCGAACTCCGCCACGAACAGACAATCCAACGCGAGACGTTTGCCCGATTCGACGACGGTGAACGACGACTGCCATCTTGCGATGCCCGTGTTCCCAGTCACGGAAAGAATCTCGAAGGAGGATTTCTTGTCCTTGAGATTCTGCGCGCCTTTGTTCCAATATTCGTAAATGGCGTCGCGCCCGACCATCGGCTCATCGAATGGACTTTCGTAATAGCGGGCGTCGGTCGCGAAGAGATTCGCGGAGGCTTGCGGGTCGTTCTCCGCGCTGGCGCGACCGTATTCGGTCATCCATGCGGTGAAGCGTTTAAGAGTCAATTCGGTCATGCGATTATGTTTGAATCTGTTTTACTTCCGTCCGCGAGAGATTTTCCGCGCCTGCGATAAGCGCTACCACAACAGCCGCGACAATGTACAGCGCGATCAGCATGTTCTCCACGACCCCGCCAGCGACGGCGAACTTGACGGGCAGGAACATCCCTGCGGTGTTCCCTGTGGCATGGAAGAGAACCACGAGCAGGATGCTTCCGCGCGTGTTGTTGTAGAGCCAGGTGTATAGAACCGCCAGGGCAAGATGCGCGACCGTGAACCACGCGAAGGATCGTTCGTCGTTCATGCCCGTTCCCAGAAATTTCGGCAAATGCCAGACCGACCAAATCATGCCGACGATCAGGCTGGCGGTCAGCGCGTTGTACTTGGCTTGCAAGCGCGGCAGGACGTAACCGCGCCAGCCCCATTCTTCGCCGTTGGTCAGGATTTCAAAAATCAGCCACGGCAGGACGAGCGCGAGCAACGGCGCGTCGAGCGGGACCACGTCGCGAATCATCGGGTGGGAAAAATCAACAGGGACGCGCGTCAGCCACGAGGTCAGGAGGATCGAAGCGAATCCCAGGGCGGGCAAAAGCAGGAGCGCGACCAGCCACCACGTCCAGCCGACGCGCCAGAGCAGGAAGCGTTTCAAGAACGCGATCATCGCGTCCCTGCCGAGAGTCGCCCACGTCATCAAAACCGAAACGAGGATGAATCCCCAGCCGAGCGTGAGGACGACAGCGAACGGAACCTTGAATGGCAGGACGCCCGAGTTCGAAAAATCAATCGTCCATGTGTAGAGGAACATCAGCGCGAGACCGACGACGAGCGAATGGCGTTTGAGGGAAGCGTTCATGTCAGTTCCTTTGGTAATGATTGCATTATAGTGGATTTGCTTGTGTTTGCGGTCTGGCTCACCCGTACAAAAACCCGTACAAAACAGTACCGCAAAGTTCATTTTGCGGTAAAAGGACAAAGTAAACTTTGTCGCACTGCGTTAAAATATCCTCATGCAAGACCTGCCCTTCGGTCTGTGGATCAAGAAACGCCGCAAAACGCTCGACCTGACCCAGAGCGCGCTGGCAGATCGCGTCGGGTGTTCGCTCGCCACCATCGAAAAGATCGAAGCGGAGGAGCGCCGCCCCTCGTTGCAGATTGCGGAGTTGCTCGCGGACGCGCTGGAGATTCCGATTCCCGAACGCGAGACGTTTCTCAAAGTGGCGCGCCGCCTCAAATCGGACGATGGGCTTGCTTCCGTTTCCCCGATTCCTTTTTCAACGCCGAAAGCGACTCTCCCCACCCCGCCCACGCCGCTGATCGGACGCGAAGACGAACTGGGCGGAATCGCTCACCTGCTGGCGAATGCCGAATGCCGCCTCATCAGCCTCGTCGGTCCAGGCGGAATCGGCAAGACGCGGCTCGGAATCGAATTTGCGAATCGCCAGCGCGGACTCTTTCCCGACGGCGTGCATTACGTCCCGTTGGCTTCGGTCAACTCGGCGGGATCAATCGTCCCTGCGATCGCCGAAGCGTTCGAGTATTCGTTCTCGGGTCCCGTCGAAGCGAAGGAGCAGTTGTTCGCCCATCTCGCGCGCACGATTCAAAAATCCGCTTTGCTCGTATTGGACAATCTCGAACACCTGCTGGCGGGATCGCCCGCGACGGCGGAACTCGTGGCGGAGATTCTCCAGCGCCTGCCCCGTGTGCGGATTCTCTGCACGTCGCGCGAACGCTTGAACTTGCAGGGCGAATGGACGTTTGATTTGCGCGGCTTGCCCGTGCCGCCGTTGGAAGATGTCGGCGAAATCGAATCGTACAGCGCGGCGATGTTGTTTTTGCAAGCCGCGCGGCGCGCCGACGCGAAGTTCAAACTGACCGACGCCGACAAGCCCGCGCTTCTGCGAATCTGCCGTATGTTGGAAGGGATTCCGCTCGCGCTTGAACTCGCCGCCGCGTGGGTGAACCTGCTTTCGTGCGACGAGATCGCCCGCGAGATCGAATCGAACATTGACTTTCTGGCGGTCTCGATGCGGGATTTGCCCGAACGTCACCGCTCGTTAAAAGCCTCTTTCGATCACTCGTGGAAATTGATCTCCGACGCGGAGCGCGACACGCTGAGCCGCCTCTCCATCTTCCGCGGCGGATTCGACCGCGCCGCCGCGCAAACCGTCGCAGGCGCGACCCTGCCGATGTTGTCGTCGCTCGTTTCCAAGTCGCTGGTGAGGCGCAACGAAGAGGGACGTTACGACCTGCACGAAGTCATCCGCCAGTACGCGTGGAATCATCTCGACGAAGACGAAGCGCGCTGTGTCGAAACCTGCTCCCGTCACTGCGAGTTTTATCTGCGCTTCGCGGCGGAACACGAAAGGAAATTGAAGAGCGTCGCGCAGCAGGATTCCGCGCAAGCGATGACCCGCGAATTGGACAACCTGCGCGCCGCGTGGGCTTGGGGCGTGAAGCATGACAAGTTCGAGTGGATTCAAAAATCCGTGCGCGCCTTCGGCTGGTACTTTGAAGTCGCGGGCTTGATCCACGAAGGGATTGAGCGCCTCGAATTGCTCGTCCGCGCCGTGAAGGAAAAGCCGCGCGATACGCTGACGAATCGCATTCTCGGCACGGCTCTTGTGCAGCAGGGTTTGCTGTGCTTTCGTTCGGGAGGATTCCCCCGCGCGACGGAACTCTACAATGAAGCCATCGCCCTGCTTCGCGCAGTGAACGAACGCGCCGTCCTTGCCGACGCGTTGATCTTCGGCGGCACCATCCAACACCTGAGCGGCGCGTATCTCGAATCGAAACGCATGATCGCAGAAGGTCTTATCTACGCGCGCGAATCGAACGAACGCTGGTTTGCCGCGTACGGAGTCTACAACCTCGGGCATGTGGATAGCATTCTGGGCGATTATCAAAACGGCTATGACCAAATGCAGGCGGGTCTTAAACTCTGGCGCGAACTCGGCGATCCCCACTCCATTTCACTCGGCTTGAATTTCCTTGTCGAAACGCAGGTCGCGCTCGGTCGGCACGACGAAGCCATCGCGTCCATGCGCGAGAGCATCGCGTTATGCGAGCGCACAAAAAATCGCTGGGGCATGGGCACGGCATATCGCTATCTCGGTCTCGCGACTCTCGCGGCGGGTCAACCCAACGAAGCGCGCGCCCATCTCGAAAAGAGTCTCGAAATCTTCGGCGACGCCTTCAAAGGCTGGGACATCGCCCAGACCATGATCTACCTCGGCGAGACGCATCTCCGCGCGGGCGACGACGCGCAGGCTAAAACGACTCTGCTGGATTCCCTGCGCCTCGCGCGCGACATCCGCTCCGAACCGCTGATCCTCCAAGCCCTCGCGGGACTCGCCTCTTTGGAAATCCGCGTCAATCCCGCCATTGCGGCTGGCTGGCTGACCCTCATCATTTCCCACCCTTCGGCGCTGCATATCACAAAAGTTCGCGCAGAAGAACTGTCGGAAGGCTTGCCAGTCTCGTCCCTCCCGACATTGGAATGTGCGGTGGAGGAAGCGCTGCGAAAATAACGTGTGTTCAAGCCGTCCATGCGGATGGAATGATGAACCATAGCGTCAAGGAACAAGCCGCGATAAAATCAAGAAAGTTAATCGCAAGCATGACATCGGATTTTTCTCGGGCAGAGTCCACGCCTATCCCGACGGATCGCGGCAAACGCGGCACAAAATGCAGTTTGTTGGTCAACCAACAAGGCCTGCCGCTGGGAGTGGTAGTCAGCGGAGTGAATACGCCCGACAGCAAATTGCTGGAGACCACCTTGTTGTCCATCCGTCCTGTTGGGACGATTCGTCAATTCGCCTGGCTCCTTCCTCCCCGGCGAATTTTCTTTCTCAGAAACGCCTCCAGCCCGGACTGACCCTGGTCAGCGGGCCGCTGGAGGCGGGACCCGACCATGTCTGGAGGATCGAGGCGCTTACTTCAAGATTCAATCCACCGTCAGCGTCTTGGACAAATTCCGCGGGAAATCAGGATCGAAGCCGCGCATCACGCTCATGTGATATGACAGCAACTGCAATGGTAGCACGCCCAGCAAAGCCGAAATCTGCGGATCGGACTTGGGAAGCGCGATCACGTCGTCCGCGTTGGCGCGCAGGCGCGGATCGTCTTCCGCGATGACGATGGTTCGCGCGCCGCGTACTTTCACCTCGTTAATGCCGCTGATGATGAGCGGCACATCGTTCGGACCCGCGACAAAAACGATGGGGAAGCCTTTGCTCACCGCCGAGAGCGGTCCGTGTTTGAACTCGGTCGAGAGCATCCCTTCACAGTGCGCGTACGTGATCTCCTTCAACTTCAACGCGCCTTCGAGCGCGATGGCGTACGTCGCGCCATAGCCGAGACAGTACAGGTCGTTCCACTCGTTGATTTCTTTGGCGATCTCTTTGACCTGTGGCTCGACCATTTCAAGAGTCTTGTCCATCAATTCGGGGATGGAGTCCAATTCACGGACATCTTTTCCCGCGAGTTTATATGCCAGATACAAAAACGTCACGACCTGATTGGTAAACGTCTTCGTGGCAGGGACGCTGATTTCGTAGCCACAGCATAAAGGCAGAGAGAACGAAGCGGCTTTCGTCAACGTCGAGCCGACCACGTTCGCCAATCCGAAACATGCCATGCCGCGCGCCTCTGCAACCTCCAGCGCGTTCAACACGTCTTTCGTCTCGCCCGATTGGCTGACGAAAATTCCCACATCATCGTGAGTCACTGCAGGCGCGTATTGCGCGATGAACTGCGGCGCCAGCACAGGGATCGCGGCGCGCCCCGCCAATTGTGCGAAATACACCGCGCCCACCGACGCGGCGTGATAACTCGTGCCGCATCCGATAAAATACAACTGACGCGCGTTCTTCATCTTCTCAACCAGCGACTCGACCTCGCGGTTTCCGTTCAATACATGGGATAACTCACGGGCGACCTGACTCTGCTCGTGGATCTCCTTCAACATAAAATGCGGATACCCGCCCTTCTGCACCGCATCCATCGACTCGGTCACTGTTTCGGGCATTCGGACGATTTCTCTTCCATCCTTGACCGACCGCACCTCGACCTTGTCCGCCCACAATGTGACGATCTCCCCATCCAGCGGGCGGATGACCTCGCGCGTTAGCGGCAGAATCGAAGGCAGGTCGGACGAAACGCAGGTGAAGCCTTCGCCCAGTCCCACCACCATGCCCGATCCTTTTTTGAACGCGTAGAGTTTATCGTCGTCCGCGCGCCCGATGACAAACGCGTAATCGCCTTCGAGATCGCCGTAAGCGAGTCGTATCGCGTCGATGAACTCATAGCCGCGATTGATATATCTCTCCACCGCGTGGACGCAGGTCTCGCCGTCATTCTGCGAACGGACGGTCATGCCCTCTGCCATGAACTGCTCGCGCAATTCGACGTTGTTCACCACGTTGCCGTTGTGCGCGCCGACCATGTCGCCGTCCGAATCCAGATGCGGCTGTGCGTTGACCTGTGAAGGCTCGCCGAAGGTCGCCCATCTCAATTGAGTGATTCCGCGTGAGCCGCGCATTTCGCCGATGTTATATTTCGCCGCGACAGAATCTACTTTGCCCACGTCTTTTCGCAGATCGATTTTGCCGTTGTTCAACGTCGCCGCGCCGACCGAGTCGTAGCCGCGATAGGTGAGTCGCTCCGCCGCCGCGATGAGAATGGGTCCCAGCGCAGTTTCCTTGTTCGTCACATAGCCGAAAATTCCGCACATTCTTATTCTCCATGTGGTTTTCGTAATCTGTTGATTGAATATTATCGGAAATAACGTCAGCATCTCTTTTCTCAGCCGTGAATGACGCGAATTCCACGAAAAAAATCATGGAAATTCACGGCCAAGGATCTTATTTCCAAAGAAGTTTATTATATTCCATTCTAAAAAAGAATCGGGCAACGCCCTGGGACCGGCGCGACGCGCGGCCGCCCGTTGTCATTCTGCGGGCGGCCGCTGAGTAAAACGTCCAGACGGCGAGGCTATTTGGCCGAACGCGACGGCTGGCCGAGCGGATACCGTTGGAAGAAGATGAAGGCAAGGACCATGATGGCGGCCACAACTGGGCCGATGATCACAACTCCATATCGCCAGGTCAACAGCAACGCCAGAGCCGCGCCGGACAGCGAGCCCATGAACTGATTGATCACGCCCTGCACCGCGAAGAACATGCCGGCGCGATTCTTGCCGGTCGCCTGCGCGTCCACCGCGGCGATCTGGGCTGGGAACGCGTATGGAATGGTAAAGAACGCGCCAATGGAAAAACTGCCGATCGCGCTGGCAATCATGCCGACGGTCAGCGGCGAGACCGGCAGGTTGAGACGCGACCAGCCGAGCGGGAAGAACAACATGGCGACGGCAAACGCCAGCAGCGCGGCGCTGAACGCCCGCTTGGCCCCCCACTTGCGGGTCATCACATTGAAAAGGACTAGCATGAACGGGATGGGAGCGAACGCCGCGGCGTTCATGAATCCCAGCTGGGACTCGGTAATGCCCATCATGTCGGCGGCCATGAAAGCCAGCCCGCCCAGGAAGAATTGCAGACCGAAGAAGAACGTCGCCACCGAGGACATGTAAATGAGAAACGTCCGATTGGTGAGGGTTTGCTTAAAACTCTCCCACAGGGGAACTTCCTTCTCGGCGCTGCGACCTTGCGAGCCGTCTGAGGGCGTCTCTTTGATGACCAGCAGCGGCCCGATAAAGGTGATGAAACTGGGCAGCAGCAGAATCGCCGCGCCGCGCACGCCGAAGCGGTCGAACAACATGGGCGCCACCACGAAGACCAGGACATAACTGCCAGTATTGAAGACCGTCTGCCAGCTGGCTACGCGCACGCGCGAGTTCTCGTCTGGCACGATCTCCGAAAGCGCGGCCAGATAAGGCACGCTGATCATGGTGTGGAAGAAGAAGTAGCAGGTACTGACCACCGCCACATAGACCACGTTACCCCAGTGACCGTCTTCGCCCAGGCGAATGCCGGTGATGGGCGGAAACCAGAGCAAGACAAAAAAGACGATGGTAGGAATGAAGCCGAGCGCCATCAGAGGACGGCGGCGGCCCCACTTGCTTTTCATGTTATCGGTCCATCCGGCAATGGGAATATCAACAATGCCGTCCAGGATACGGGCGACCAGTATGCCGAGGGCGAACCCGGCAGCGGGAGCAAAGACCAGCGCGCCTTCCTCGATTCTGGCCTGGGCGGGGCGATAATAATACAGCAGATAGGTCAGGACAAGTTGATACATGAAGCCTGGCCCAAAGCCTCCGACAGCATAGAACGGTTCCTGCCATTTTTTGATCTGTTTCATATCTCGCTCCTATTGGGTATATGAGGGGATGATGGCCGATCACGTGATCGACTCAAAATAGGATCGGACCTGCCGGACGACGGATGGGTCGCCGGGGACGCCCGGTTGGGCCGATCCCTGGATACCGATTATGGCTTCCACCTGGCCGCACATCTCAACAATCAACGCCGGGTTCAGCGGGCGCGGCGCGGGCGAGGCGATCCGCTCGAAATTCGCGCGGTAGATCTTCTCGAGGACGCTCTGCGGCAAGCCCAGACCGTGGAACCAGACCTCGCGCTCGTCGAACAGGAAGCCGCCGCCGGGCGGCAACGAAAATTCGCCTGGGTTTTCCAGAAAATTGCGCGTCACGGTCACCCGTTCGCGGCTCTCGGAAAACTGGATATCCGTCTGCGGCGTCGAAAGCAAGGCGCGGGCGCCGATGTCGGTGCCAAACAGGATGCGGTCCTGATACTTCAGGAAGAAGTCGCGGGCCTCGTCCAGGCGGCGGGTGAAGTTGTGATACATCTCGATCCCCGGCGTCAGGTCCACGCAGACATTGGGGTAGCGGTCGAGCAAATCTGCCAGCCTCGGCAATTGGGCAGAGAGAAAGAAAAAGTGGGCAAAAATCACCTTCAGCGTGGGATTGCGAGCCAGCACGTTGAAGATCTCCGTATATTGGGCCTCGTTATTGATGTACGCGCCGTCGCCGTAAAACCAGCCGCGCTGCATGGCCCAGCCGGGGACTTTGGCGGCGTCCCAGAATTCTTCAGGGTCGTTCACATGAAAGAGCAGCGGCATTTGCATCTCTGCCATTTTTGCCCAGTAAGGGGCCAGGACTTCGCTATCGAACGACGGCACAGGCAGCGTCTTACGCATGGCAGGCTTCCCCTCGATCATCTTGACGCCGTCGCAGCCCAGCGCGGCCAGCCCCTCGACGAAACCGGCCAGCGTCTCGCCGACCCGGTCGGGGACGCGGAAGTAGGCCGAGATGTCCAGGCCGCCGAAGACGAAGACCCGCTCGGGGTAGTGAGCCTTAAGATGCAGCGCGTCTGGGACGAGACTCAGCCGCATCGGGTCGGGCGTGCAGACCACATTAAACCGGTCAATATGCAGTTGATCGCATGTGGCGATGAGATTCTGCATTTGAGAGGGATGCGGATAATGGATATGGCAATCAAGGATCGAAAGCGGCGAAAATTGTTCCAGGTTCATCGGTTACTCCTCTTTCCGGTTGGCGGGCCGGGCGATCTTTCAGGAAAGGATTTTGCCAGCCGGACACAAATCAACTGTTATATACGACCAGATAATCAACGTACTTCTGGACGACGCGCGTCACCGCGCCCAGAATGGCCGCCCTGCCCTTCAGCGCCGATTCCTCGATGCGCGGCACGCGGGGAATGACGCCCTGCAAGCGGGCCTTGATGGGTTCAATGAGCATGTGAGCCGAGCCAGCCACGCCGCCTCCCAGGATGATCAGTTCGGGGTCCAGGCAGACGGTCACGTTGGCTAGGGCCAGGCTGAGGTAGTCAACCGTCTCCACGATCGTCTCGACAGCCCACGGCTTTCCCTCCTGCGCGGCTTGAAACACATCCACAGCGTGCAGCTCGGACGATTTCTGCGAATCGCCCAATTCGACCAGCCGCCGGGTCGCCCGCTCCACGATCCCGCGACCCGAAGCGACGCTCTCCAGCGCGCCGAAGCCGGGGTACTGTCGGTTGAGGAATTGAACGCCCGGTAGGAAGTAGCCAATCTCACCTGACGCCTCGGCAAAGCCGCGGTTCAGTTTGCCGTCCAGGATGATGCCCGCGCCGATGCCAGTGCCGATGGCCACCATCACCAGGTCGCGGACTCCCTGGCCGGCGCCGAACCATTGTTCGCCCAGCGTAGCCAGATTGACGTCGTTTTCCAGGATGACCGACGCGGGGATGTCGCGTTCCAGCTTTTCCAATAAGGGATAATCGTTCCAGCCCAGCCCCGGCGCCAGTTTAACCGTCCCCGTCCGGCTTTCCAACATGCCGGGCACGCCGATGGCGATTCCCAACATGCGGGCCGGCTGTTTTTCGGCTTGTTCAAGGAGCGATTGAAGAAAACTGACCAGGGTCGCGTAGTTTTCTTCGCCTCGGTCGTGAGTTGTGGAAGCGTGAAATTCATGCAGGACTTCGCCGCCCAGATTCACGAGTCCGCCGCTGATGTGACTTCCGCCCAGATCGATCCCGATCACCAGATTGTCGTCGGCGTTGACCTCGAGCAGTTCGCGGCTGCGACCGCGTTCGCTCTTTTCCAGGCCGACGGAGTGGACCAGGCCGGACTGGAGCAACTGGTCCATGATACGGGTGACCGATGGCAGGCTGATCTTCAACTTCTGGGCGATTTCGGCGCGTGAAGAAGTCCCCGCGAGACGGAGATAATCGAAGATGGCGGAACGATTGATGTTTCGCATCTCGGTTTGAGTGATCGTGGTTGGATGGTAAATGTTCATGCAAGCGTTACGGGAAAGGCTGGAAGAAATCAATATCGGCCATATAATTACTTTCTGAAAGAAAATATATATGAGTTTGTGACATTTGTCAATGGCGCAGCGCAACTAATCCGCCCCACCTCCGCCCTCCATCCCGCCCTTGCTCGAATTAGCCCTGCGCGCCTGGGCCGGTGGATCGTACGCGGCGGAAGTGAAAACAGTCAGCGCGTTGCCCGGATCGGTAATATTTTCTGACTCTCCTGCAATTAACGGGAAAGAGCCAAACACAATGGCGCTCAAAAGATGTTAATAGGAAATTTCCCGTCAAAAACGGAAGAGCCTGTTTTCTTTTGACGGAACGATACCAGTTCGACAACATCATACTTGAGTTAACGCGCATTTTCCCCCGTCTCCAATTTCTCTGGTAAAATATCGGCCTGTCAGCTTCAGCCCGTGAGCGCGTTTCCTTTGACGCACCCCTCTCTCACCCGCCGAACCTGCAAACCTCATCTGCAACTTTCAACTTGCAACATTCAACCTCACAAGGAGTACGTGTTCGATGGTTCGCATCCGTTTACGCCGCATCGGCCTCAAGGGCCAGCCGTCCTACCGCATCGTCGCGGCGGACAAAGAGAACGCCCGCGATGGCCGCTTTCTCGAAATTCTGGGACACTACAACCCGCGCAACGACCCTTCCATGCTCGACGTGAAGGAAGAGCGCGTCTACCATTGGATGAAGAACGGCGCCAAGCCAACCGAGTCCGTGGAAAAGATCTTCCAAAGCGTGGGTCTCCTCGACCGCTTCGAGCGTTTCAAGAAGGGCGAGGCCGTGGAAGCCCTCGTCCAGGAAGGCGCCGAGGCCATCGCCAGGCGCGCCCCGAAGAAAGCCAAATAACCCTCGCCCGAAGAGGGAAACGAGTTGACCATGAAAGACTTCATTGAATACATCGCCAAATCGCTGGTGGATCATCCCGACGACGTGGAAGTGCGCGAGTCGGGAAGCGGCAGCCGCGTCCGTCTCGAACTGAAGGTGGCCGCCGACGACATGGGCCGCGTCATCGGCCGGAGCGGACGCGTCGCCAACGCCATCCGCACGCTGGCCCGCGTCGCCGCCGAACGCGAAGGCAAACAGGTCACGCTCGACGTTCTGGAACCCTGATGCCCCGAAAGACCTCCCCAGCGCCCGCTGGTTCAGGCTCGCCGACCGGCGAGCCTGTCTATTTGACGGTGGGCTTCATCCGTCGTCCGCACGGCGTGCGCGGCGAACTGATCATGGACGTCCACACCGACTTCCCCGAGCGGCTGCGCGCCGGGACGCGGGTCTTCCTCGGCGAGAGACACAAACCCGCCCGGATCGCGTCCACGCGCCCGCACGGAAACTCGCTGCTGGTCGCGTTCCAGGGACTCGACACCCCCGAACAGGCGGGCGCGCTCCGCAACACCTGGGTCTACGTCCCCGCCGCGGACCGTCCGCCCCTGCCCGAAGGGGAATACTACCAGCACCAGGTCATCGGCCTGCGCGTCGTCACCGACGACGGGCGCGCCCTCGGCGTCCTGGCAGACATCCTCGAGACCGGCGCGAACAAAGTCTATGTGGTAAAAACGGACGAAGGCAAAGAGATCCTGCTCCCCGCCATCCCCGACGTGCTGCTGGGAATTGACCTGCCGAACGGCGAGATCAAAGTGCATCTGTTGGATGGGTTGATCGAGTAAAGCGAGATAATATCTCGCTCAACAGCCAATGAACGATAAGCGCTATTGGATCGGCTTCAACCTCGTGAAAGGCATCGGCGCGGTGCGAATGCGCGCCCTGCTGGCGTATTTCGATTCGCTCGGAGACGCCTGGAACGCGCCCGCCGAACAGTTGCAGGAAGCGGGACTCAGCCCAAGACTGGCGGAGTCCGCCGTCAACCTGCGCGCAAAGGTTGATCTCGAAAAAATCTGGAACCAGATCCACAAGCAGGGCATCTCCGTCCTAACGTGGGACGACGAACTCTATCCGCCGCGCCTGAAAGAGATCGAACAGCCGCCGCCCGTCCTTTACGCGCGCGGCGAGATCACTCTCGACGACCACTACGCGGTCGCCATCGTCGGGACGCGGCGCGTCACGCCCTACGGGAGGCAGATCGCCGAAGACCTGGCCGCGTTCCTGGCGGGGCAGGGAATCACGGTCGTCTCGGGGCTGGCGCGCGGCGTGGACGCGGTCGCCCATTCCGCCGCGCTCAAGGCTGGCGGACGCACGATTGCCGTCCTCGGCTCGGGCGTGGACAAGATATATCCGCCCGAACATTTGCAGATCGCCGAAAAGATGATGAAACAGGGCGCGGTCGTCAGCGACTACGCGGTGGGGACGCCGCCCGAATCGGCCAACTTCCCGCCGCGCAACCGCATCATCGCCGGGCTTTCGATGGCAACGGTGGTCGTCGAAGCGGGCGAGACCAGCGGCGCGCTCATCACCGCCGAGTTCGCCGCCGAGCAGGGACGCGAAGTCTTCGCCGTGCCGGGCAGCATCCTGGCGCCGCAAAGCAAAGGCGCGAACAAACTCATCCAGCAAGGCGCGCACCCGCTGCTCAGTCCGCAAGACCTGACGCAGGCGCTCAACTTGACTCGCACGGGCGACTTCAAAGCGGCGCGCAAGGCCATCCCCGCCGACGCGCTCGAGGCGCAGCTGCTCGCCGCCCTCGGCGCGGAACCCGTCCACGTGGACGAAATCCGCAACGCGACGGGCTTGCCGATTGAGAAAGTCTCCGCTACACTTACGCTCATGGAATTAAAAGGAATGGTGCGCCAGGTGGGCGGGATGAGTTATATTTCCGTCCGCGAGGGACAAGCCGACTACTCAACCACGTAACCAGGCATGACCGACATCCTGAACCACACCTACGCCGTCATCATGGCGG
>DKTP01000108.1 GCA_002473085.1 Anaerolineales bacterium UBA7227 | reverse complement strand
CGGTATAGGTCCTGGCGTCCACGGGGGTGACGCTGGCGACCGAGAAGCCGGAGAGGTTGCCCGTTTTTGTGAGGGTGAAGTCGCTCTGGTCCACACCCGTAACGTCTTCAGAGAAGGTCACGGTGAAATCCGCGCTGAGAGCGGAAGTCGGGTTGGCGTTTGCGCGCGTGATGGAGACCACGGTCGGTGCGTCGTTGTCAACGTACTCGTACGCCCCGATATCGCAGTGCGCGCCTTGCGGACGCGCCACGCCGCGCTGGTCGGTAGCGGGGCAGGCAGCGTCATCGCCTGCGTCAATCGCGGCAGAGCCTGCCAGCAGGGCGTGCGTTTGCGTGAAGCCGCCGTTGTTCGCCAGCGGACCCAAGTTGGCATTGTAGCCTGGGCCGATCTTGTTGCCGTTGACGCCGTCGGTCAAGCCGCAGGTGTTGTCGTCAATCAGGTTGTGGCGTGAAGAAGAATTGATAGAACCGCCGTCATCGTTGGCACAGTTGCTGCCTGTGGAGTTAGCCAGTAAGACGTTGGTCAACGTAGAAGAACTAGCGCTGTTGACCATCCCGCCGCCGTAGCTGGCGCTGTTGTCGCTGAAGGTCACGTTTGTCAGTTCAGGAGAACTATTGTCCCAGTTATACATTCCGCCGCCGGCGGCGGTGGTATTATTTCCGCTAAAAGTGACTTTAGTCAGTGAGGGGGAACTTTTCAGGTTAAACATCCCACCGCCAAAAGTAGCGGCGTTGCCGCTGAAGGTGACATCAGTCAACGTCGGAGAACTGCTGTCGTTATACATTCCGCCTCCCCTGGGACTGCTGTTATTATTAAAGGAGACGCCAGTTAGTTCAGGGGAACCGTTACTATTGAACATTCCACCGCCATAATCATCGGCGCTGTTGGCGCTGAAGGCGACGTCCGTCAGCGTGGAAGAACCGGCATTATTGTACATCCCGCCGCCGGAATTGGCGCTGTTGGCGCTGAAGGCGACGTTGGTCAGCGTGGGAGAACTATTGTTGTTGTACATCCCGCCGCCGTTGTTATTACTCCAGCCTCCATTTGCGTTTCCGCCTGTGACAGTAAATCCATCCAGCACGGCGGTGTTGTTCACGTTGTTGGCATAGACGACGTGGTAGCTGTTGTCGCCCTTGTCGCCCTGCGTTCCGATATCGCCGCTCAGGATGGTGGCGTTGGCGTCAACGTCGCGCCCGGAGCGCTGCGTTTCCGTCCCCGCAAAGCCGCCGTAGATTTCCACGCCGCTTCTGAGTTCAAAACTAATCGCGCGGTCGTTGCCGCTGGTGGGATAGTACGTCCCCGCCGCGACCCAGATTTCGGTGCAGGCGTTTTCCGCCAGCGCGGATTGCAGGTCGCTGTAGGCGTCGTCCCATGAGGAGCCGTTGTTCAAACCGTTGGCGTTGATGTCCACGTAGCAATGGTTGAATTTGACGACCGCATATATTTCGCCGCCTTCGTAGGGCAAGCCATCCAGTCCGTTGCCAGAGGAATCTTTGATATCCGATGAGGCGCTAACGTCGAGACGAATAGTCCCGTTGCCCGTTCCGGTGTTGACCGTCACGGTGTACGCCGCGCCCGAGCCGCTGACGCTGGCAACAGATGCGCCCGTTACGCCGGTAGTCGTCAAATCAAAGTCGCCCGCGTCCACGCCGGTCACGGCTTCAGAGAAGGTGACGGTGAAGTTCACGCTGGCGGCATTGGTGGGGTTGGCGTCGGCGCGCAAAATGGAGGTCACAGTCGGCGCGGTTTTGTCAACCGTATAGACTTCGCCATCTTCGTAGGGCAAGCCATCCAAGTCGTTGCCAGAGGAATCTTTGATATCCGATGAGGCGCTAACGTCGAGACGAATAGTCCCGCTGCCTAAGACTGCGTCCACCGTCACAGTGTAAGCGTTGCCTGAGCCGCTGATTCCATACACCGAGGCGCCTGGAACGCCTGTGGTGGTCAGATCAAAGTCGCCCGCGTCCACGTTGACGACATCTTCAGAAAAGGTGACCGAAAAGTCCACGCTGAGGGCGTTGGTCGGGTTGGCGTCGGCGCGTAGAATGGATGTTACGGTCGGATTTTTATCAACCGTATATTCCTGCCCGCTGGTGTAGGGCAGTCCGCTCAGCGCGTTGTTTGCCAGGTCTTTAATATCAGAAGAAGCAGAGACGTTGAGGCGGATGGTTCCGTCGCCCGTTCCTGTGTTGACCGTGACGGTGTACGTCGCTCCTGAGCCGCTGACGCTGGCAATGGATGCGCCAGAAATACTGCCGGTGGCGGTTAGAGCGAAGTCGCTGACGTCCACGTTGGTCACGGCTTCGGAGAAGGTCACGGTGAAGTCCACGCTGGCGGCGCTGGTTGGGTTGGCGTCGGCGCGCAAAATGGAGGTCACAGTCGGTGCGGTTTTGTCAATGGTGTATTCTTCGCCGCCGGTGTAGGGCAAGCCGCTCAGCGCGTTGTTTGCCAGGTCTTTAATATCAGAAGAAGCAGAGACGTCGAGGCGGATGGTTCCGTTGCCCGTTCCGGTGTTGACCGTCACGGTGTACGCCGCGCCTGAGCCGCTGACGCTGGTAATGGACGCGCCTGTTACGCCGCTGGTCGTCAATTCAAAGTCGCCCGCGTCCACGCCGGTTACAGATTCCGAGAAGGTCACGGTGAAGTCCACGCTGGCGGCGTTAGTCGGATTTGTATTGGCGCGCGTGATGGACATCACGACTGGCGGCGTAATGTCGACGTACTCATAG
This sequence comes from Anaerolineales bacterium UBA7227, assembly GCA_002473085.1. Taxonomy (GTDB): domain Bacteria; phylum Chloroflexota; class Anaerolineae; order Anaerolineales; family Villigracilaceae; genus Denitrolinea; species Denitrolinea symbiosum. Next base: position 12,181 of record DKTP01000108.1, on the reverse strand, counting down.
GCGCCGATGTCGCATGCGGCGCCTTGCGGACGCGCAACGCCGCGCTGATCAAGGTTGTTGACAGGCGCGGCGGCGCAGACAGCCGCATTCCCCGCGTCAATCGCGGCGGAGCCATCCAGCAACGCGTGCGTTTGGGTGGGACCGCCGTTGTCTTGCAATGGACCCAGATTGGGGTCGCCGCTAAAGGTTGGCGAACAACTTCCATTTTCCACCAGATTGTTGACGTTGGCGCCAATTGTGCCGCCGTTAAAGCAATCTCCGCCAGCGCTATTGGCGATGATGGTGTTGCTGTAGTTCATTGTGGCTAGAAGATTGTTATAGATGCCGCTGCCGAAGTTGTTGGCGCTGTTGCCCGAAAGCGTGCTGTTCGTGACGGTCAACGTGCCGCTATAAGCATTGTGGATACCGCCGCCGTTGCTGTAGGTCGCGCTGTTGCCCGAGAGCGTGCTGTTCGTGACGGTCAACGTACTTTGATAATAGTTAAAGATGCCGCCGCCGTTGCTGTAGGTCGCGCTGTTGCCCGAAAGAGCGCTGTTTGTGACGGTCACTGTGCTGTAATTATTGCTGTAGATGCCGCCGCCATACCCTGCGCTGTTGTTCGAAAGGGCGCTGTTTATGACGGTCACTGTGCTGTAATTATTGCTGTAGATGCCGCCGCCGCCGTCGTCCGCGCTGTTGCCCGAAAGAGCGCTGTTCGTGACGGTCACTGTACCACCAATGTTGAGGATGCCGCCGCCGTCAGTTGTATTTGTGGCGCAAGAGCCATTACAGCGCCCGTGCTGCACGGTCAGCCCGTCGAGCGTCAGGTTGCCTGCGGCGCTGACTTCAAAGACGCGGTAGGTGGCGGTGTTGGGCGCAGCGTCCGCCTGCACGATAGTATTCGCTGCACCGTTGCCCGTGATGGTGATTTGCGAAGTCACCGCAGGCAGTTGACTGCCGACCAGCGTGATGGTGTAATTTCCAGCAAAGGTGATTACATCCGCGCCAGAGCCAGCGGCGCAATCAATTGAGCCAGATTGATTGTCATTGTTGGCGTTGATGATGGCTTCGCGCAACGTGCAGGCGCCGTCGGCGGTAACGCTATCGTCGGCGCTGTCTACCACAATGACGCCCGCCGCGCGCGCAGGCTGGACACCGCCCGCCCACGGTAAGGTCAAACTCAAGATGGTCGTTAAACTCAAAAGAACAAAAGTGCGAAATCGTGAACGAAACATAATGCGCTCTCCTTTTCTTGTCGTTTGACAACGCTCGGTTATTGGAATCATCGAGGATAAAATAGATAAATTAAGTGCGGTTTTCATATCTTAATCTAAAATCAGAATTCGTCCAGCGAATTGAGTTTTCAACTTCCTTACAATCGAATTTTTAGTAGAGTAGGCGGTTTGCCCGTTTGAGATCGAGAAGCGCCGCCTTAAAAATAGAACCGGCTGACTATCAAAGTCAGCCGGTTTGCTTCATTGATCAGTCTTCTCTTCGTTTCCGCTCGGGAACGTGGCGCTCGACAATCAACCGCGGACGATCGGCCGCGCGTTAAACGAGCGCAATTCCGGGCCGAGTGCGGTATAATCCCGCCGTTAAAACCAACCCTACCACAAGGAAAGCGTACGAATGATTGACGTCAACGAACTCCGCAAAGGCGTGACCTTCGAACTGGACGGCACGCTCTACAAAGTGCTGGACTACAGCCACAACAAAACAGGACGCGGCAACGCCTCCATCCGCATCAAGGCGCGGAACATGATCACGGGCGCGAACATCGAGCGCACCTTCTCCTCGGGGCAAAGCGTACAGGACGTGCGCCTCGACTTCCACAACGTCTCCTATCTCTACAGCGACGGGGAATTGTTCCACTTCATGGACAACGAAACCTTCGACCAGCCCGCCCTCGAAAAAGACATGCTCGGCGAAACCGCCCTCTATTTGATGCCGGGCATGGAAGCCAAACTGACCTTCTACAAAGGCAAGCCGCTCGACATCGAACTTCCCACCTCGGTGGAAATGGAAGTCGTCGAGGCCGAGATGGCGATCCGCGGCGACACGGCCACGGGCGTCACCAAAAAGGTCAAAACCGAGACCGGGCTGACCGTCCAATGCCCGAACTTTGTCAACGTGGGCGACCGCATCCGCGTGGACACGCGCACGGGCGATTACGTTACCAGGGTGTGATGAAAAATCCCTTCGGTGTGGAATGTGAATATTTCTACGGCGACTATCTGCGCGGCCGCAACCGCGAGGAATGCCGCCTGCTCGGCGCGGCGGGCTTGACGTGGGACGCGTCGCTGTGCCGCGGCTGTCCCGTACCTTCGATTCGGCGCGCCAACGCCTGCGAGTTCATGCGCCTGCGGCCGCGCGTGACGCGTCCCCTGCGGGCGGGATTCCGCCGACAGGTTCAGGTCAGCGCGTGGTGCGAGAAGAGCGGGGGTGCCGTCGCCGAGCCGCAGGTCGGGTGCGGGCATTGCCATCCGCTGCCGTTCAACTTTGAAGTGAAAAAATAGCCCGCTCGAAACAGGAGCAGGCTGAAAGTCGGGGAGGAAGCGTGGAGCGGGATGTCGTCCCGCTCTGCTGTTTAATCGTCCGCCAGCGCGGCTTTGACGCGGGCCAGGTCGTCCGCGGCGAGGGGGGATTCTTTCGCGGTTTTGCGGAGCAGGTCCTTCAGTTTTTTGATCGGGATGGTCGGCAGGGGCGCGTCGTCGGCGAGGACGTTCGCCTGGTCGTCCAGAAAGACGAGCGCGGCCTGGATGGGCGGGATCGGCGCGCCCTCCGCGAATTTTTTCTTGAAGCGTTTCTCCAGCGCGTTGGCTTGCGCGCCGACTTCGAGATCGGGGCGGCCGACGGATTCCTGTCCGAAGATTCGCAGGTAACTTTGCGCGAACCCGCCGCCGCCCACGCGCCAGCGGTTCTTTTTGTAAGTGATGTTGCCCCGCAGAAAATAGGGCAGGAGCAGCCAGATGCCCGCCGGGCCGACGAGCAGGTGCGGCACGGGCGAGGAGTAATGATAGGTTGTGTAGTCGCCGGGCAGGCCCTTGAGGGCTTTGTCAATGGCTTCGTCGGGACGGCGTCCCCAGCGCGTGCCGAAGTACATGCTCACCTGCGAGATGATCATGCTGACGATCAGGACGATGAACATGATCCATGTGGTGTTGTCGGTGGCGCTTTCGGGATTGCCTATGGACTGGATCAGGAAAAATGAGACGCCGACGATGGCGATGATTCCCGCGAACGAGGCGTACTGTCCGATCTTCGCGTTGCGTTTGATGAGTTTTTCGTTTTTGATGATTTTCATTGAAACCTTTGGGTTGGGAATTTGAGGAAGATCCGAAAGTAGAACTTTCGGATTCCCCGTTGGCTCTGTCTTTGCGGTGAAGTTCCGAAAGTAGAACTTTCGGATTCCCCGTTGGCTCTGGCTTTGCGGTGAAGTTCCGAAAGTAGAACTTTCGGATTCCCCGTTGGCTCTGGCTTTGCGGTGAAGTTCCGAAAGTAGAACTTTCGGATTCCTTCTATTTCAGGCTTTCTTCGATGGCCGACTTCATGGCGTCCAACACCTTCGTCTCGACGGCGTGTTTCGCCACGCGGACGGCGCTTTTGATGGCGGTGGCGTCCGAGCGGCCGTGACCGATGAAGACCAGTCCGTTCACGCCGAGGAGCGGCGCCGCGCCCTGGTCGCTGGGATCGAGCAGTTTCTTGATCTTCCCGAGCGCGGGTTTGACGAGCGCCCCGCCGAGGAGCGCCAGCGGGCCTCCGCTTCTGATGGCGTCCTTGATCTTGTCCACGATGAGTTTGGCTACCGCCTCCGAGGTCTTGAGCATGACGTTGCCCACAAATCCGTCGGTGACCGCCACGTCCACGTTTCCGCCGATGACTTCCTTGCCCTCCACGTTGCCGTAGTAGTTCAGTTTCGAGGCTTTGAACAGCGGCGTCGCTTCCCGGACGAGGCGGTTGCCCTTGCCTTCTTCTTCTCCGTTCGAGACCAGCCCGACGCGCGGATTTTTCACGCCGCGCACTTTCTCGGCGTAGATACTTCCCATGATCCCAAACTGCAAAAGGTGAATCGGTTCGCAATCGGGGTTGGCGCCGATGTCCAGGACGATGCAGGTCCCGGTGGCGGTGGGGAAGATGGGCGCCAGCGCGGGACGTTCCACGCCGCGGATGCGTCCGAGGCGGAAGAGCGCGGTGACCATCCCCGCGCCGGTGTTGCCCGCCGTGACGAACGCGTCCGCTTCGCCGCGCTTGACCAGGTCTATGCCGACCGCCATCGAATTTTTCGCGTCCTTGTGACGCGCCTTGAAGGCGAGGTCCTCGCCCTTGTCTTCCATCGTCAATATTTCGGGCGCGTGGACGATGCGGATGGGCAGACTGCCCGGGTTGGCCGCGGCCAGCGCGGGTCGAATCTGCGCCTCGTCCCCGACGAGGACGATTTCCACGCCGAATTCGCGCGCGGCCTGCACCGCGCCCTCCACGTCGGGACGCGGATGTTCGTCGCTTCCCATGGCGTCAACAACAATGCGGGTCATGTCATTCTCCTCGGTGTTGGAAGTCTGTTTTCTCGCCGCGCGGAAACCGCGTCATTAATTTTGCTTGACAAGAAAAACAAGCCGATTATAATACGCCCTGCTCAAGCGCTGGTGCTGGAATTGGCAGACAGGCATGGTTGAGGGCCATGTGCCGCAAGGCGTGGAGGTTCAAGTCCTCTCCAGCGCACAAGCAAGATCCCCGCAAGGGGATTTTTTGTTAACCCCGCCGCGCCGTTCATGTTTGCCGGCCCGAGATGGTAGAATTGACGAAACAAATCGAGGAGGTCCTGATGAGCGCGATCTTTCCGTCAATGGAATGGCTGGACGAATTGGAGAAAAAACTTAACGGCGACGAGCGCTACGCGGGCATCGCCAAAAACTGGGAGGGGGATATGGTTATTGTGATCGAGCCGACCGGAAACCTGAAGGAACGACAGGTTTATTATCTCGACCTATGGCATGGGAAATGCCGCAGCGTTGCAATGCTGGACGACGTGGCCGGGAAGCAGGCCGCTTTCGTCCTTACCGCCTCCTACGAAAATATCAAGCGTATTATGACGGGGGAACTCGATCCCATGCAGGCGATGTTGACGCGAAAATTGGCGGTGAAGGGAAGCATGGCGGTGATGATGCGTTCCGTGCCGACCGTGCTGGACTTTGTGCGCTGCTGCCGCGAGATTACGACAGAGATTTTATAGACTGGGCCGCATCGAGAAACCAGGTTTTCCAGAGAAGCCTGGTTTTTTGTTTTAATTTTTTCCCGTGCGATAACGGTCGAGCAGGGCCTGGGTCTGTTTGTGCTGCGGATGATCGAGGATGTCTTCGGGCGTTCCCTGCTCAATGAGTTCGCCCTCGTTCATCACCACGATACGGTCGGCCACGTCGCGGGCGAAGCCCATTTCGTGCGTCACCACGAGCATGGTCGTGCCGTCTTTGGCGAGGCCTTTCATCACTTCGAGCACTTCGCCGATGAGTTCGGGGTCGAGCGCGGACGTGGGCTCGTCGAAGAGCATCACTTTGGGTTCCATGGCCAGAGCGCGGGCGATGGCGACGCGCTGTTTCTGTCCGCCGGAGATGCGCAGGGGATATTCGTCTTTCTTGAACAACATGCCGACGCGGTTGAGATTCATTTCGGCGATCTCTCTCGCTCTGGCCTTGTCCATGCCTTTCACGATCACGGGCGCTTCCATCACGTTTTCGAGGATGCTCATGTGCGGGAACAGGTTGAATTCCTGGAAGACCATGCCCGTCAACAGGCGCGCTTCGTGGACGAGTTTCTGGTGCTCTTTGCCCTTTCCGCCGGCGGGGATCTTCAGCCCGTGGATTTCGATCTCGCCGCCCGACGGCTCCTCGAGAAAGTTGATGCAGCGCAGCATGGTGCTTTTGCCCGATCCGCTCCGCCCGATGACGCAGATCACCTCGCGCGATTGGACGTCGAGGTTGATGCCTTTGAGCACTTCGAGGCGGCCAAAGTATTTGTGCAGGTTGGTGATTTTGATGATGGGCGCGCTCATGGCTAGCGGTCTCCTTTGGCCAGGCGGGCTTCGATGCGGCTTTGGACGGCGGTGAGGATGAGGGTCATGATCCAGTAGAAGATGGCGGCCATGATGAGGGCTTCCATGTTGCGGAAGTTGGCGCGCCCGACGCGGGTGGCGCGCCACATCAACTCGTGGACGAAGCCGGTCGCGGCCACCAGCGCCGAGTCTTTGGTCATGGCGATGAAGTCGTTGCCCATCGGCGGGATGGCGAAGCGCAAGGCCTGGGGCAGGACGATGCGCCGCATCAACTGTCCCTGAGTCATGCCGAGGGCGATGGCGGCCTCGCGCTGTCCCTTGCCGACGGAACTGATGCCGGCGCGGAAGGTCTCGCTCATGTACGCCCCGTAGTTGAGGCCGAGGGCCAGCACCCCGGCCCAAAGTCCGGGAAGGACGATGCCCAGTTGGGGCAGGGCGAGGAAGAAGAAGAAAATTTGCAGGTAGAGCGGAGTCCCGCGGATGAGGGAAACGTAAAAAGCGCTGAAAGCGTAAAAGGGCGGGAAGGTGGAGAGGCGTCCCAGCGCGGCGAACAGGGCGAGGAGAATGGCAAGCACAATGGACAGGATGGAGATGTAGATCGTGACCCCGATGCCGCCGGCGATGAAGGCGATATTTTCCGAGATGAATGGTGTGTCGAGTTTGATCGCGTTCAGCCCCAGGCTGTCGCCGCTAAAGAGGGCGTACAGGACGGCGAGCATGACGATCCATGAGATCGCGACATTGACGCGGAATGCGCGTTCCTTGCGTTGTTGCGCGGCGTAAAGCAATTCCACCCGAGATGTTGTTTCGGCCTGTTCTTTTCTCATGGATGAATTCCTTTGGTCATGGAGGGGTTGTCAAAGAGGGAAGCGGCTGCGCGCCGCTTCCCCTGAAAACAAATGGAGTTATTTGACAAGACCCTGGGTCAGGTCGGAACCGTACCATTGGATGGAGAGTTTGCTCAGGGTTCCATCGGCGTGCATGGCTTTTACGGCGTCGTCCACCGCTTTGAGGAAGGCGGCCGTGTCGAAGCTGGAGGCTTTGTCAATGGCGATGGCATTTGGCTCCTTGAAGACAGGGTCGCCCAGCTGCTTGACCGGCAGGCCTGCGGCAACGTTGGCCTCAACCACCGTGATGGAGGTGGCGTACGCCACGAATTCCTTGCGGCCGGCGGCCAGCGCCTGCGGGCATTCCTGGTCGGTGGAGAGTTCCACGATCTTGATGCCTTCCGGCGGCTTGGCGTAAATGTCGGCGGGATTGAGGTCCAGCGCGTTATTGAGCCAGTCCAGATAGGTGGTGGCGGTGGCCACGCAGATCGACTGCCCGGCCAGGTCGGCGATGGAGGCGATCGTGGAATCGGTCGGCACGGCGATCACTGCGGTCGGGGCATAGTATGGGGTGGTGAACCAGAGATGGTCCGGGCGCGGCGGCTTGACGGTCATGGAGCCGACGCTCATATCCCATTTATCGGCCCAACTGCCCGCGGTTACCACGTCCCAATCGGGGGTGGCGTAGCAGATTTCCACGCCGAGGCGCTTGGCGACTTCGTACGCCGTGTCCACGTCGAAGCCTTCCATCTCGTCGTAGGTGAGCAGGTCGGAGGGGCACTTGGTGTCGGCGGGGCGTTTGCCGTCGGTCTTCAAGCCGGATTGCGGCATGTAGTTCGGGTCGGTGGACGCGACCACATAACCGCGCTTCTTGATCTGCGACAACAGGTCGCCGCCCTGGGAGCTGCCGCACGCCGTCAACGCGAGCGAAGCGATCACGAGCAGGCTGAGCAAAACGAACAACTTTTTCATGGTGATAGGTCTCCTCATTTGAGTTTTTGAAGGTCGTTCATACGCAAGGGAATGGAGCGGCGCATCACCTCCTTTCAAGCGATCGCGGGAAATTAACCTTGCCGTCAACGTCAAGTCGCGCCTGGCAGACATCCAGCGCGGGCTTGCCTTCCGTTTGCGTCGGGGATACAATGACGCGAAATCTTTGGCGAAGAAAACCGTCTTGAAGTGCCATTATAAGTCAAAAAACGGTTCTGACGATTAAATTTTAAAAACTCATCCTGCCGGCCTGCCATGCAACCCATCTTAAAAATCAACCTAGCCGAACGCGCAACAGAGACATACCTCATCCCCGCAGAATGGCGGCGGGACTATCTGGGAGGCGCGTCGCTGGCGGCGCGCCTGCTCTACGACTCGCTTACGCCGGACCTCGATCCGCTTTCCGCGGAGGCTCCGCTCCTGTTCCTCAACGGTCCCCTGAGCGGGACTCTCGGCCCGACGGTCGGCCGCTTCGTCGTCTGCGGACGCTCGCCTCTCACCGGACTTTGGGCTGAATCCAACTGCGGAGGCTTTTGGGGACCCGAGCTCCGCTTCGCGGGCTGCGACGGCCTGTGGATCACCGGGAAGGCCGACGGGCCGGTCTATCTCTGGGTGAACGGAGGCCGCGTCGAGGTCCGCGACGCGGCGCATCTTTGGGGACAGGACACATACGAGACGCAGGAGTCCATCAAAAAGGAGTTGGGCCTCGCGCGGATTCACGTCGCGTGCGTCGGTCCCGCCGCGGAGAACGGCATCCTTTTCGCGGGCATCTTCTGCGATCATGGACGCACCGCAGGGCGCACGGGACTGGGCGCGGTGATGGCTTCCAAGAATCTCAAAGCGATCGCGGTGAAGGGAAGCGGGACGATCCCGCTGGCCGACGCGGAAACGTACAACGTCCTCCGCAACGCGGCCAACCGCGCTTTGAAAAAAGAGAATCAGTCGGCCGTCCTGCACGAGCTGGGGACGGCGGGCGTAGCCGATTTTGCGGATTACATCGGCTCGCTGCCGAAGAAGTATTACTCCCTCGGCGCGTTGGACGATGTGGACAAAGTCTCCGGCTCGACGATGACTGAGACCATCCTGCGCGGGACGACCGCCTGCCACGGCTGCGTGATCGCCTGCGGCCGCGTGGTGGACATCGGCTCCGAGAAGCAGAAGGGACCCGAGTTCGAGACCATCGTCGGTTTCGGCCCGAACCTGATGATTACCGACCTCAACGCCATCGTGCGCCTGGCGGACTTGTGCGACCGTCTCGGCATGGACGCCATCAGCGCGAGCGGCACAATCGGCCTGGCGCTGCGCCTGTTCGAGCGCGGCGTGATCTCGGAGAAGGACACGGGCGGGATCGTCCTGAAGTGGAACGATGAGCAAACCGCGGCCGACCTGCTCCGCATGACAGCGCGCCGCGAGGGATTCGGCGAGTGGCTGGCGCGCGGCTCGCGCGCGCTGGGAAAACATTTTAACGCGGAGGAAGAGGCGGTCCAGGTCAACGGGCTGGAGGTCGCCTATCACGACCCGCGCGGCGTCTCGGGCATGGCGCTGACTTACGCCACCAGTCCGCGCGGCGCGTGTCACAACCAAAGCGATTATTTCTTCGTGGACTGGGGACAGGCGGAGGAGTCGATCGGGCTGACGACCTACGAACGTCAGGCGGGAGCCGAGAAATCCGCCAACGTCGCCATCCATCAAAATTGGCGGACGGTTTTCAACTCCCTCGTGATGTGCATCTTTGCCAACGTCCCGCCGCAGACCGTGTTGGAACTGATCAACTCCGCCTGCGGATTCGACTGGACGCTCGAAGATATGATGAAAAGCGGCGAGCGCGGCTGGAATCTCAAGCGCGCCGTCAACAACCGTCTCGGCTTGACGCGCGCCAACGACAAACTCCCGAAGGGACTGCTCGAACCCTATCCCGACGGCGGCGCGGCGGGATACGTCGTCCCGTTCGCGGAAATGCTCGAAGCCTACTACGAAGCGCGCGGCTGGGACAAGGTCACGGGGAAACCGTCGAAAGAGAAACTGCTGGAATTGGGGATGGAAGAGATCGCGCGCGACCTGTGGGGGTAAATCCGCTGTTCGCGAGTCGCGCGGATGGCGGAGTCCACGGTCAGCGGATTTGAAGCGGATAAGCGGATGTAAAGCCTTTCGTAAATCATAGAAAATTCGCGCGCATCCCGAAATTCGCGGCCGAAAATTTTCCGAAGGAATCCACATATAATGGGCATGAAAAGAGGCTCCCATGAAACTTGTCACCGTCTCTGAAATGAAAGCCGTCGAAAAAGAAGCCGATGCCAGCGGACTGACGTACGCGCAGATGATGGAAAACGCGGGGCGCGGACTGGCCGCCATCGTGGGGGATATTGGCGAAGAGAACGGCTGGAACGAAGTCCTCGGTCTCGTCGGTTCGGGCAACAACGGCGGCGATACTCTCGTCGCGCTGGCGCGCCTGGCGCGCGAAGGCTGGCGGGCGCGCGCCTATTGCGTCAAACGCAAGGTCAGGAACGACCCGCTCGCGCGGCGTCTCCTCGACGCGGGCGGCGAGATCATCCTCGCCGGGGAAGACAACGCGTCCGACTCCCTCGCGGCCTTCATCGAGACCGCCGACGTCCTCCTCGACGGTCTGCTCGGCACGGGCATCCGCCTCCCGCTCAAACCCGAAATGGCGGGGCTCCTCTTCACCGCGCAATCCATCCTCGCCGCGCTCGACGAGCCGCCCTTCATCGTCGCCGTGGACTGTCCCTCCGGCGTGGACTGCGACACGGGCGCGGCCGCCGACGAAACCCTCGCCGCCGATCTCACCGTGACGATGGCCTGCGTCAAACAGGGACTGCTCCGCCTCCCCGCCTTCGACCTCGCGGGCGAACTCGACGTGGTGGACATCGGACTCCCCGCCGACCTCCCCGCGCTGACCTCGCTTCGCCGCTTCGTCCCCGACTTCGAGTGGACCGCCGACCAGCTGCCGCCGCGTCCCTCCGACGCGCACAAAGGGACCTTCGGCACGGCGCTGATCGCGGCGGGATCGGTCGCCTTCACGGGCGCGGCGTATCTCGCCGCCAAAGCCGCCTACCGCGTCGGCGCGGGACTGGTGACGCTGGCCGTCCCCGCGCCTTTGCATGCCGCCCTCGCGGGTCAACTCCCCGAGGTCACGTGGATTCCCCTCCCGCACGAAAACGGATTCGCCGCCCGCGCCGGCGCGATCTCCGTCGCGCAGAATCTCAACCGCGCCACCTCCCTCCTCGTCGGCTGCGGGTTCGGCCTCGAAGAGACCACCCGCGACTTCCTCGCGAAACTGCTTGAAGCGAAACTGCCTCCGCTCGTGGTGGACGCGGACGGGTTGAAACTCCTCGCCCAGATTCCCGACTGGCATCGAAAACTCCCCGCGCGGACGGTGTTGACTCCGCATCCGGGCGAGATGTCCGCGCTGACGGGGCTCTCCAAAGACGAGATCCAAAACAACCGCGAGTCCCTCTCCGAGAAATTCGCCCGCGAGTGGGGACAGGTCGTCGTCCTGAAAGGCGCGTTCACCGTGATCGCCGAGCCGGACGGGAGGACCGCCGTCCTGCCGTTCGCGTCCGCCGCGCTCGCCCGCGCGGGGACGGGGGATGTGCTGGCGGGCATCATCGTCGGCTTGCGCGCCCAGGGCGTGGACGCGTTCGAGGCCGCGGCCGCGGGGGCGTGGATCCACGCGCGGGCCGGGCTGACCGCCCTCAGCGAGGTCGGAAGCGCCGCGTCCGTTTTGGCGGGAGACGTCCTCGATTGCGTCAATGATGTGATGGCAGAGTTGTCCGAATTTTGATTTGACGATTTGAGCGAAAAGAAAAGAGCCTGGCTGAATGCCAGGCTCTTTTTTGTGAGCGGTCTTTCGTCAACTCGTCAGGAATTCATCGAGCGCGGTCTTGCTGATGCGGTAGGCGTTGCCGACCTTTTTGGCTTTCAGGCTTCCGTCCTTGATGGAGGCGACCACGTCTTCTTCGCTGACTTTCAAATACGCGGCCGCTTCGGAGGGCGTCATCACGTCGGGGACAGCCGCCGCGCCGCCCGCCGCGCTTGGCTGCTGCATCGCGCCGCTGGTGGCTTGCTGCATCAGGTTGCCGATGCCCATCCCCGCGCCGATGCCGGCCGTGAGACCCGCGCCGCCGCTGGGATTTTGAGCCGCGTCGCGCATCGCGTCCGCCGCCTGCAATTGGGTGTAGGTCGCCATGTCGAGCATGCCCATGTCGCGCAGTTCCTGGGCGCTTTTCTCGGACGGTTTGAGATTGCCGATGTAGAAGGTTTTGAGCGTCAGGCCGATGGCTTCAAAGTCGTCCTGTGTCTTCGCCCGCACCGCCGCGCCCAG
>DKTP01000109.1 GCA_002473085.1 Anaerolineales bacterium UBA7227 | reverse complement strand
CTCCCGACCCTATCGGCAACGCGCCCCGGTTTGGCTTCGATTTCCCCGCGCACGGCTTCTGGAACCAGCGTTATCTCATACAACTGTTTCAACAAGTCAAGCCGCTCGATCTTGGCAAGCAGGATGAGCGGACTCGTATTAACGACAATTCTCAATCAGACTCCGCGGCGCGGCGACGCGCTTGTCCTATTTCCCTGTCCAACTCGCTCAAGGGATAATTGAAAACAGATATCCGGCAGCGTCCCAGGTCTTCCAGAAAGGCAGCCCGGCTCACTCCAGCCAATTCCGCCGCACGGCCGGAAGAGACGCGTCCCATTTCATACATTCTGGCCGCTACCAGGAATTTGATCTGGCGCTCGAATTCTTCGGGGCTTTCGCCCAGCGCCTGCGGCAGGTCGGCAGGATAAGGTATTTCAAGGATTCTCGTATTCATGCGGTTGCTCCGTTAATGATTATACACGAGGGACGCGGGATCTCTTTTACCCACGGGCGCAGGACGCTTTTCCCCGCGCCGTTGCGCCCGATGATGCCCAGCGCCTCTCCCTGCTCGACGGTGAAGGAGACGTCCTTCAGCGCCCACACTATATCGTCTTCTTCGCTGCTTGAACCGCGAAGCCCGCTAAGGCCGCCAGGATTTAATTCTTCCTTTGCGCTCTTTGCGCTCCTCCCCAGTCCCCTCCCGCTACCGAAGCGCTTTTCGAAACGCAGACAACTTGATAAACAACTGATGACCCTGCTCACGTAAAGCTAAAAGACTTCCTGCCGAGGCATAGCCATGGAGTTCGATCAAATCAAAACAGGCGACTGTTTCCAGATACGAGGCAGGGCGAGCCATAAAAACCGATTTTGTTCCGGGGCGATGTTCAGCGCTCTCATCCTGTCTTCCTGCGGACGCGAATCTTGCGGCTGGTTGCAATGACAACCGCGCCTGATAGCAAGTCATTGGCATGATGCTTCAGAACATATTCAACCAAAGACAAGCGCTCGACGCGGGGCAGGTTCTCGAGACGCAACACGCCTGCATGGAGTTTATTTTCCCGCCAAATCTTTTCCTCGAAATCCTGGTCGGTTGTAACGATAATGCGCTCCTCGCGTATCGCTAACTCTAGAATCGTATCGTCCCACATTTTGGGATCGAGGTCTTTCACCAGAGTTACGTTATGCCCGCGCTCCGACAACCAGCGCGCCAATGAACCGCTTGCATTAACGTCCAATAGAAATTTCATTTAGGCGGCCATGCGGTCAAAAACCAGTTCGCCAGCGACCAGATGCTGCGCATACGCGAGCGCCGCTTGAATGTCCTGCGATTCAAGGAGGGGGTAATCCTCCAGAATTTCCTCGGGCGCGCTTCCCTTTGCCAGCAATTCGAGGATCATTTCCACCGAGATGCGCATGCCGCGAATTACCGGCTTGCCGAGCAGAACATGCGGGTCAAATGTGATTCGTTGCAGTAAATTTTCCATCAAAGCTTCCTTTCGTAATCATCCGCTCTTCCAGATGATCGCGATAATCCTGCATAAAAAACATCCCTGGGCAGGATACCGCTCAACCGGCGAACGATGGGGGCGTTATTCAATGGTACAAGAGCGGGGATCCGGCGCAGATAGGCCTCAACCAGTCTGTAAGCGTTGTATGGTTCTCCGCCGCATAGCGCTTCACGTTTTCCAGTAAATCCCGCGGTATGCGCACGGTTAATTTTGTTTGTTCCATGGCAAACCTCCTGTCGTACATGTTAGCATTTCTTTGTACGGCTGTCAAACAAAGAGAGCGAAAGTTTGAAGACGGGAGATGGGAGACGGGCCGGTCTCCCGTCCTCCGTCTTCAGTCCCCTACACCGTATCCATAAACGTCTGCTCCACCCGGTTGAAGATCACCGCGCCGATGAAGACGACCGCCAGCATGAAGCCGAAACTGTAGAGCAGGCGGCCCAGGTCCACGCTGCCCGCGCCCAGAAAGGCGTAGCGGAAGGCTTCCACGATGGACGTCATCGGGTTGGCGAGGATGACCCACTGCCAGCGCGCCGGGATGGACGAGACCGGGTAAATGACCGGCGTGGCGTACATCAGCAGCGACACGCCAAAAGCGACGAGGAAGCGCAGGTCGCGGTACTTGGTCGTCAGCGAGGAGATGACGATGCCGAAGCCCAGTCCCAGCCCGGCCATGACGAGGACGAGCAGCGGCGAGAGTGCGGCCCACAGCCAGTTGACCCGCACGTCCGAGCCGCGCAGCGCGAAGAAAAGGACGAACGCCAGGAACAGGCCGAACTGGATCAGGAAGGTGATCAGGTTCGAGATCAGGATCGAGACCGGCACCGCCATGCGCGGGAAATAAACCTTGCCGAACAGGTTGGCGTTCTGCACGAAGGTCTCGCTGGTCTTGGTCAGGCAGGCGGCGAAGTAACTCCACACCACCGTCCCGGACATATAAAAGAGGAACTGCGGCAGGCCGTCGGTGGGCAGGCTGGCGATGTTGCCGAAGATGACCGTGAACGTGACCGTCGTCAACAGCGGCTGGATGAGATACCACAGCGGGCCGAGGATGGTCTGCTTGTAGGCCGCCACGAAATCGCGCCGCACGAAAAGCGCCACCAGGTCCCGGTAACGCCACAGTTCGCCCAGGCGCAGGTCGAGCAGGCCGCGCTGGGGCTGGATGACCATATCCCATTGTTCGTTTTCGATCATTCGTTGAATTCCGAGCATCCGCCCTTCCGACAGGAGATATCCTTCGGACAGGAGCCGCGTCGTAAAGCGGCGAGTGATGGAGTCTCGACTCTCTTGCGGAGGCCGCGCTGCGCGCCCGCCCATCGTCTTGTTGCCTGTCTCATAAAAAAACCGCTGGTCATTCTTGATTCTCGTCAAGGCCAGGCGGTCCGGCAGAACTTGGGCGTTACAGCGTTGGACTTTGATTCAAGCCCAGTCCAACCTGCTTCTCCGTTCGAGCAGAAGAGCCATTGTGCATACCATTCCCATCGAACGGCGGTATTATACCGCAAAAAATCCGTCGCGTTCCCATTCTTTTTATACACGGATTTTTTGGCTCTATCCGCGAAAATCTGTAAAATCCGCGTAATCCGTGTACGCAAGTTAAAGCGGGATTTCACGCCGCGGCGCGGGAGGCAGGCGCGGAGCGCTCCTTGTATCCCAGCAGGCGCAGCGCGTTGAGCGCGACTACCAGCGTGCTCCCCTCGTGGAAGACGACCGCCAGCCCGACACCGACGAAGCCGGTCAACGAGGCTGCCGCCAGCAGGACGATCACGCCCAGCGCGATGGACAGGTTCTGCACGATGACCCGCCGCGTGGCGCGTCCCAGCCCAACGGCAAACGGCAGCTTGGAGAGATCGTCGCCCATCAAAACCACGTCGGCGGTTTCGAGCGCCACATCCGTCCCCGCGCCGCCCATGGCGATGCCCACCGAGGCATTCGCCAGCGCGGGCGCGTCGTTCACGCCGTCGCCGACCATCGCCGCCTGCCCGTATTCCTGCGTCAGGGAGCGGAGCGCGGCCAGTTTATCTTCGGGCATCAGTTCGGCGCGGTACTCGGCAAGGCCGATCTCGCGGGCGATCGCCGCGGCCGCGCGGGCGTTGTCGCCCGTCAACATAACGGTATGCCGCACGCCGATCCTTTCCAGGGCCTTCATCGTCGGCGCGGCCTCGTCTCGCAGCGTGTCGGCCAGCCCGATCAGCCCCAGCGCGGTCTGTCCCTCGGCGACCCACATCAAGGTCCTGCCCGCGTCTTGCAGCGCCTGCGCTTTCTGGAGCGCGTCTTCGGGCAGTTCCACGCCGGCCGCGTCCATCAATTTTTGGCTGCCGATCCAGACCGTCCGTCCTTCGAAGACGGCGCGCAGGCCGCGCCCCGTCAACGCCTCCACTTCGTCCATCGCGGCAACCGGCAGCCCCCGAGTCTGAGCCGAGCGCAGGACGGCTTGCGCCAGCGGATGCGCGGAACGGGATTCCGCGCCCGCCGCGATGGAGAGCGTCTCCGCTTCCGTCCTCGGGGAGGCGGGAAACACGACCAGGTCGGTCACTTCGGGGCGGCCATGCGTGAGCGTGCCGGTTTTGTCGAACGCGATGGCGTCCAGGCGGCCGAGGTTCTCGAGATGCGCGCCGCCCTTGACCAGCACGCCGTTGCGCGCCGCCTGCGCGATCCCGGCCAAAACGGGGGCAGGCGCGCCCAGCGCCAGCGCGCACGGCGATACGGCAACGAGCAGGCTCATCGCCCGCAGGAACGATTCGCGAAACGGGAAGCCGAACAGCGGCGGGACGACGACCGCCAGCGCGGCGAGTCCCAGCGCCGCGGGGACGAAGACGCGCTCGAATTTTTCCACGGTTTGCTGCGTGGGCGATTTCTGCGCCTGCGCCTCTTCGACCATCTTCATCACGCGGGCCAGGGTCGAATCTTTTGCGAGGCGGGTCGCCCTCACTTCCAGCGCGCCTTCGCCGTTGACCGTGCCGGCAAAGACCTGGTCGCCCGGGGCTTTGTCCACGGAAAGCGATTCGCCCGTGACGGGGGCCTGGTCCACGCTGGAGCGGCCTTCGGCGACGACCCCGTCCACGGGGATGCGAACGCCCGGGCGGACGATGACGACGTCGTCGAGTTGGAGCGATTCGACGGGGAGTTCGCGTTCCCGGCCGTCGCGCCGGACGAGGGCGGTCTTCGGCGCGAGGTCGGCGAGAGCGCGGACGGCGGCGCGGGCGCGGTCGAGGGCGCGTTCTTCGAGGGCGTGTCCGAGGCTGAAGAGGAAGAGCAGCAGCGCGCCCTCGGCGAACTGTCCGAGGCTGGCCGCGCCGATGGCGGCCGCCACCATTAAACCGTCGGTGTTGAAATGCCGGCCGCGCAGGGCGTGCCAGGCGTGGCGCGAAATATCCCAGCCGCCGAAGAGGTAGGCGGCGGCGTAGAGGCCGAGACTGAGGGAGGTCGGGAAGCGCAACAGGAGTCCGCCCAGCCAGCCAACCAGCAGGAACAGCCCGGAGAGCAGGCTGAAGAGCAGTTCGCGGTTTTCCAGCAGGCGCGAGTGAAATTCGTCGAGCGGGACCTGGTAGCCGAGCGAGCGCACGCGTTTTTCGATGGCGGCTCGGCTGGTCTTTTGGCGGTCGTATTCCACCCACATGGTTTCAGCCGGGTAGTTGACGCTGACGTTCAGCACGCCGTCCATGCGCCCGAGGCTGTGTTCCACCACCAGGCTGCAATCCGAGCAGTCCATGCCTTCGATGCGGATGGAGGCGTGGCGAAAGCGGTTGGCGATCTCCGCGCCGGCGCGTTCGGCCATGCGTTTGACGTCGGGCAGGGTCAGGAGGTTGGGATCGTAGTGCAGGCACACGTCCGCGGGCGATCGTTCGCGTTCGACATGGGCGCGCAGAATCCCCTTGCGGTTTTGCAGCGCGGCTTCCAGGCGGGAGAGGCATTCGTCTTTCTCGTCTTCGATGCCCGGAAGCAGGAGCGGGAGGTCGAGCTTGACGGTTTTTTCCATCCGGGGGTCCGTTTCTGACGCGGTTGTGGGGCGGCTCATCCGTGGCGGACATGGTCCAGCCCGCGTTGAAAGAGTTCGACGATGTGGTCGTCGTCCAGGCTGACGAACACATTGCGCCCCCGCTTGCGGGCGCGGATGATGCGTTTGTCGCGCAATCCGCGCAGTTGGTGCGAGACGGCGGATTTGGTCAATCCCAGCCGCGCGACGAGTTCGCCGACGCCCACCTCCCCGTCCATGAGCGCGCCGATGATGCGCACGCGCGTGGGGTCGCTGAGGGCCTCGAAGAGGCTGGCGAGGCGGGAGGCGGTATCGGGAGGGATGAATTTATCCGGCATGGTAATGGACGCTCTGTGTTCGTTTAGTTGAACGATTGCTCAACTGTTGACAATGCTACCATGCGCGGATAAACGCTGTCAAGAGGCGCGGGCAGAAGCGCGTCGCCGCGCCGCCCTGTGCGCCAGGCCCCAAGCGGATGTACAATGGGGACCGTTCGCCCCGATCGCAGCGGCCGGGGCCGAATTTCCAGTTTTTCGACAGCCTCGTTGGACGGCTTCGCAATCACATCAAAAGGAGTGTACACCATGAAAAAATCGTTCCCATCAGCGCTCTTTGCGTTTGTCGTGCTGGCAGTTTTGTTGAGCGGATGCGCCCCCAAACCCTGGGTAAGCGCTGCAAGCATCGTCTCCAAACAAGATCGCCCCATGGAAAAACAAAATGCCTCCGACCAGTGGGACGGCGCGTTACTGGCGGAAAATCTGCTCTTTTCCGGCGAGTTCGAGATGAAGTTGAGCATGAAGTCGGTTGGCGAAAATATCATCGGTTTAACGTACGCTGAAGGGGGAGGGGAACCGTGGTGGGCAGGCACCAAGCGCATGGAGCTCTCCTGCATGGACGGGAGGCTGGGGGTCATTCTTCGCGACGGCGCGTCAGAATCTCCCGTATACACAGATGAACTGGATATGCCAGGCGGCAACTCCGAAACCAGTTGCGATATCACAATTAGATTCGATCAATCTGCAAAGAAAATCCAGTTTCTCCAAAACAACGAGGCTGTTCTCCTGCTCGTTCCAGAAGAGGTCGGGGATTTTCAAGGCGGGTTATTTCCTGGCGGGAAAATCATGAAAGTTGATTTAAGCCTGCCCCCGAATGCGGGTAATTCGAATTCGGGCGTCGAATTTTCAAGCGTCAAGCTGATCGAGTTGGTTTTTTCTGTTCCGCCAGGCGAGTAGCGTCAAAACGTCACGCGCGTCCCCGCGCCGGTTTCTGTCAAGCGCGGGGACGCCGCCAGGTTTAGGGTCGGTCGGGCGGCTGCATGGCTGAGGCGGCGGTAGCCATCGCCTTCTCATGCGGCAGGCCGCCGTCTTCCAGGTTGCAGTTGGACGCGCCATGAATACTCTGAAAAACATTCTGTTCGTTCTTTCCACAGGATACGTCTTCGTCTATTTTTCGGAACATTTATTTTGGGCGCATGTTCGGGCAGACGATTCGCTCAAAAACTGGTTCAGCGCATGGATGGTTTATTCGCTGATGGCCTACATTTTCCTTCGCCTGGTTTCCTATTTTCGAGTTAAAGGAATTTGGGCCTTATTTCTGGCTGGGGCTGTTTTTGGCTGGCTTGCCGAAGGCGTTATTGTGCAAACCGCCTATGACATGCTCCCCTTATCCATCTCATTTACAGGACTCGCCTGGCACGCCCTGCTGACCGTATGGATCGGCTGGTATGCGGTTCAAAAAGCGCTCCTGTCTTCCAACATCTGGTCGAGCATAAAACTTTCCAGCCTGACAGGGTTGGTTTATGGTTTTTGGGCCACCAGCTGGTGGACTGAGCCGGACGGCAGGGTCTCATCTGTCCTTGAATTTTCCGCGTTTACTTTCACGACTACAACGCTGGCAATACTTGCCTACTGGCTGGCGAATTGGAGTTCGTCAACCCCGATGAAGTGGAATCGCTGGACGACGATTGTAATCAGCGGCTTGTTTGCGCTTTATTTCCTTTTAATAGCGGCGCCCGCCAGCCCAATCGCAGTCATTATCCTGCCCATTCTTTTTGGGCTATCGTACTGGGGATTGCGTCAAAATCGCGCGAGCGAGGCCGAGGGGTCGCTGCTGGAAACACTGAACGGCCGCGCTCCCCTGAAAAACTACCCCGGGTTATTTGGCCTGCCTGTTACAAGCGTCCTTATATACGCTCTCGCCATGTCAATAAACTTAACGGCGCACGCCAATTGGATTCTGTATTTCATCGCCACGCCGCTTGGATTTATCGTCTTTGCCGTCAGTTTATATAAGCTACAGCGACAAAAGCGAGCTGGCGCAGCATCCTAAAAGACGGACAAAGCGGCGCGGCTTCAATTTCAAACGGGGCTGCCGCGCTCCGCCCGGGGACGGCGGCGCCGACCGTTACGCGCAGCCTCAGTCTGACTGCCCAACGCGCGTATCCAAGCGGAATTGCATGGCTTGGGCGCGCAGCGCAACGACCCGAAGAAACCGGCGGCTAAGTAGCCGGGACTCGCTGTTCGAAATACGCAAGACCGCCAGGCTGAATGCCTGGCGGTCTTTGGATTCGTTCAGGTAGCGGGGGCAGGACTCGAACCTGCGACCTCCGGGTTATGAGCCCGACGAG
>DKTP01000132.1 GCA_002473085.1 Anaerolineales bacterium UBA7227 | reverse complement strand
AGGTTGGAGCGGTGGATGCGTTCGAATGACTCGGCGATGACGGCCTTCACGCCTTGCAGCATCGGTCCCTTCGCGGCCCAGTCGCGGCTGGAGCCTGTCCCGTATTCCCTGCCCGCCAGGATGACGGTGGGAACGCCCGCTTCCTGATATTTCATCGCCGCGTCGTAGATCGGCATGACCTGCGCCTCGCCCGTCCCGAAGTACTTCGTCCAGTTGCCTTCCTTCGGCGCGACCATCAAATTCTTCAGGCGGATGTTGGCGAACGTGCCGCGCGCCATCACCAGGTCGTTGCCGCGGCGCGTGCCGTATTGGTTGAAATCTTTGGGCTGCACGCCGCGCTCCTGCAGGAATTTCCCGGCGGGCGAGTTGATGGCGATGTTGCCCGCGGGGGAGATATGGTCGGTGGTGATGGAATCGCCGAAAAGTCCGAGGACGCGCGCGCCGCGAATCGGTTGGATCGAAGCCGCGTCGAGCGTCAGGTCCTGGAAGTAGGGCGGGTGATGGATGTAGGTTGAGGCCTCGTCCCACTCGAACAGGTCGCCTTCCTTTACTTTGATGGCCTGCCACATGTCCGAGCCGCTGAACACGTCGGCATATTTCCGCGTGAACATGTCGTTTTTGACGCTGGCCGCGATGATGTCGCTGATCTCTTTTTGCGAGGGCCACAGATCTTTGAGATAGACGGGCGCGCCGTTCGCGTCCGCGCCGAGGGGTTCGTAGACGAGGTCAATGTCCACCGTCCCCGCGAGGGCGTAGGCGACGACCAGCGGCGGCGAGGCGAGGTAGTTCGCCTTGACCAGCGGGTGGACGCGTCCCTCGAAGTTGCGGTTGCCTGAGATGACTGCCGCCGCCACGATGTCGGACCCGGTCACGGCCTTCGCCACCTCGCCGGGCAGCGGCCCCGAGTTGCCGATGCAGGTGGTGCATCCGTAGGCGACGATGTTGAATCCGAGTTTGGAGAGCGGGTCGATCAAACCGGCCAGTTGGAGATATTCCGTCACCACGCGCGAGCCGGGCGCGAGCGAGGTCTTGACGTACGGTTTGACATGCAGGCCTTTTTCCACGGCCTTCTTCGCGACCAGTCCCGCCGCGATCATCACGGACGGGTTGGACGTGTTCGTGCAGGAGGTGATGGCCGCGATCACGACCGCGCCGTGCTTCATCTTCTGCGAGCCGCCGTTGGTCCCGAAGACGGCTTCGCGCGTCAACGCCTCGCCGGAGAGTTCGAAGCCGCGCTCCTTGACGGGGGCGGTCAACGCCTTGTGGAAGGTCTCCTTCATCTCGTCCAGGGCGACGCGGTCCTGCGGGCGTTTGGGCCCCGCGAGGGAGGGCGCGACCGTCCCGAGGTCGAGTTCGAGCATGTCGGTGAATTCAGGTTCGGGCGAGTCCGCGGCGTGGAAGAGTCCCTGGGCGCGGCAGTAGGCCTCGGTCAGGGCGATGGTCTCGTCGGAGCGTCCCGTCAACTTCATGTAGCGGAGCGTCTCCGCGTCGACGGGGAAGTAGCCGATGGTCGCGCCGTATTCGGGAGCCATGTTGCCGATCGTGGCGCGGTCGGGCAGGGACATCGAGTCCAGGCCGGGGCCGAAGAATTCCACGAACTTGTCCACCACGCCTTTTTTGCGGAGCATGTGCGTCACGGTGAGGACGAGGTCGGTGGCGGTGATGCCCTCTTTCAGTTTGCCGGTGAGTTTGACCCCGATCACGTCGGGCAGGAGCATGTCCATCGGCTGGCCGAGCATCACGGCTTCGGCTTCGATCCCGCCCACGCCCCAGCCGACGACGCCGAGGCCGTTGACCATGGTAGTGTGCGAATCGGTGCCGACGAGGGTGTCGGGGAAGGCGACGACTTCCGAGGAACCCGGCTCCTGTTTCGTCATCACCACCTGCGCGAGATGTTCCAGGTTGACCTGATGCACGATGCCGGTCATCGGCGGGACGACGCGGAAATTGCGGAAGGCCTTCTGTCCCCACTTGAGAAATTCATAGCGCTCGCGGTTGCGCTGGAATTCGATCTCGGCGTTTCGGTTGAGCGCGTCGGCTGTGGCGAAGAAATCCACCTGCACGGAATGGTCTATGACGAGGTCCACGGGGACGAGCGGGTTGATCTTCTTCGGGTCGCCGCCGAGACGGGCCACCGCGTCGCGCATCGCGGCGAGGTCCACCACCGCCGGCACGCCCGTGAAGTCCTGCATCAGGACGCGGGCCGGCAGGAACGGGATGCCCGGCCGCGCGCCTTTGGGCGTCCACGCGGCGATGTTCTTCACGTCGTTTTGGGCGATCTCCCTGTCGTTGCACTGGCGCAGCGCGGCTTCCAGCACGACGCGGATCGAATAGGGCAGTTTGTTCAGTTTGGTCAAACCCGCCTTCTCCAACGCGTCGAGGCGAAAGATGACGTATTCCCGATTTCCCACTTTCAATACGTCGCGGGATTTAAATAGATCGTTCATGGCTGACTCCTTTGGTTGGGCGATGTTTGCCCTCATTCCCAGCCCTTCTTCAAAGGGAGAGGGCGGGGCGAGGTTTCATCACAAAATCACGAAAAGTACAAAGGAGCGCCTTTGTTACCCTTCGGGTCTTCGTGATGGACAGCAACGCGAGATAGCGCCTCGCGCTACAGTTTCAACTCTTTCTTGACGCTCTTGACCAGGTCGTTCTTATCTTTTTCGGGCAGGAAGGACGCCTGCGCCGCGGCCAGGATGCGCTGCTTGAGCGCGTCCACAGGCACGCCCAGCTCGGCGCAGACGACGCGGTATTCGTGGCTGAGGTTGATGCGTGAAATGGACGGGTCGTCCGAATTGACGGTGACGTTCAGTCCCGCCTCCATCATTTTCGGCAGGGGATGCTTTTGCGACGCGGGGATCACGCCCGACTGCATGTTGCTGGTGACGCAGACTTCGAATACCGTGCCGTGTTCCTTCGCCAGCGCGGTCGTGTAACTGTCTTCCAGCGTCCGCACGCCATGACCGATGCGCTCCACGTCGAACGACTCGATGGCCTCGCGCACGTTCTGCGCGCCGCCCCACTCCCCGGCGTGGATGGTGGTGTGCAGTCCCGCCTGGCGCGCTTCCTTGAAGATGCCCAGGAACGGCTGGGCGGGATATTCCGCCTCGTTCCCGGCCAGGTCAATCCCGACCATCCCGTCCTTGAAGTGTTCCGCCGCCAGCCACGTCACCTGCTCGGCCAGTTCGGGACTTTCGTGCCGATTGACCGAGGCGATCAGTCCGACTTTCACTTTGAATTTTTTCGCGGCCTCGCGCGCGCTGTCCGCCACCCAGTTCATCACATCATGCAGCGGGAAACGCTCGGCGCGCGAAAGCGCCACTGGCGTGAAACGCAATTCGAGATAGCGGACGTTGTCCTTCGCGGCGTCCTCCACCGCCTCGCGGGTGATGCGATGGATCACCTCGGGCGAGCGATAGAAGAGTCGCAGCGTGTTGAACTTGGCGAGGAAATTCTGGAACGTTTGCGGGTCGCCGTCCTGCACCTGCACCAGTCCGCTCAGGCTGGCCGGCACGGTGATGGCGTGCGCCCGCGCGATCTCGAGCATCGTCTCGATGCGCAGGGTCCCCTCCAGGTGGCGGTGCAGGTCCACTTTGGGGAAGGGGCGGAATACGTCGGTGTCGGTGAAGGAACGGGCCACGGTCAATCTAATGTCGTTTGCGTTTTTTCTTGCCGCCGGACTGCGGCTGCGCGGCGGGCTTCGGATCGTCCGCCTCCGCTGCGGCCTCCTCCAGCGCGTCCAGGCTGGGACGGCGCTGGACGGCGAACAGCCGTCCGATTACCGCGCCGCGGATTTCCTCCAGCAGTCCCTGGAACATTTCCGAAGCGCGGGCTTTATATTGTACCAGCGGATCGCGCTGGGCATAGGCTTCGAGCCCGATCGCCACGCGCAGGGCCTCGACGCGCGTCAGATAATCCACCCACAGTTCGGTGATGGCCGAAAGGAGCAGGCGACGGCGCGACTCGTTGAGCAGACGGCTGCCCGCCTCCCGCAACTTCGCTTCATCCTGACCTTCGGCCGGTTCGCCGCGCTGGAAGGACTCATCCCTCCCCCAGGCGAGAGTCAACTTGTCTTCGGCGCCTTCGAGGTGGTCGAGTATCTCCTCCACCAGGTCCTCCGCCGGCATCTCCTGCATCAACTCGGAGGCGAGGAAACTGTAATCGAAACGCTGGTAAACCTGCTTCACCTGGCGGTGCGTGCGCGTATCGAAGACGTTACGCTGTCCCTGCGAGAGTGAGAGCAGGAAGCGCAGTTTGCTCGAATCGTCCGCCAGGTTTTCGCGCTCCAGCAGGGACCGGGCGTCGCGCGCGAGGAGGCCGTCTTCCCCCGTGAGGCGTTCGCGCTGACGCGTCAACGCCGCCTGGCTGCGCGCGGCGACTTCGGCGGTCAAGTCCTCGAAGGCCATCTCGGAGAGATCCTCCTTCGAGAATCCCAGCGATTCGCCGAGGCGGTTTTCCACCGCGCCGACGAGGCGCGTCGCCGCCAGGTCGGTCAATTGGTCCGCGACCAGTTCGCGGATCTCCTCCTCGACCGAATCGGGATCGCTGGCGAGGGCGCGCAGTTGGTTGTTGTCGAGTTTGACCGGAACGTGCGCCAGGGATTGCAGTTCTTCCAGCAGTTGCTGGGGCCTGGGTTTTTCCTCGTTGTCGCGCAAGCCGGAGAAGAACATATCCAGCAGGTCTTCGCGTTCCTTCATCTGCGCTTCGAGGGATTCGTCCGCGCGCTGGATGGCAGTCTCGATGGCGCGCTGCAGGTGGCCGTGTTCGATCTCGAGCGTGCGATCGGCCAGATGGACGGCAGCCCGGCCAGGTTCAGGGCTGGAAGCGAATTCGTCCCGGATCACTTTCATCGGGAAGGAGGGATAGAGTTCCCCGGAGACTTGGAACGTGGGCTGCACCTGTTCGAGCCAGGCGGGGAGTCGCCAGAAATTTTCCTCGTCTTCCCGCGCAGTTTCCACGCGCTTGCGGACTTCGGCTTCGAGCATTTCCTGCACGTCGTCGCGCAGGTCTTCTTTGACGAAGATGCGGTCGCGCTGACCGTAGATCTGCGTGCGCTGTTTGTTTAGCACATCGTCGTATTCGAGCAGGTGTTTGCGGACGTCGAAGTTGGCGCCCTCCACGCGGTGCTGCGATTGCTCAATGATGTTGCTGACGAGTTTTACTTCGAGGGGAAAGGCGTCGTCCACGCGCAGGCGCGTCATCATGTTACTGACCTGCTCGCCCCCTTGAATCCGCATGAGGTCGTCTTCCAGCGAAAGGTAGAAGCGCGAGGAGCCGGGGTCGCCCTGGCGGGCGGCGCGGCCGCGCAGCTGGTTGTCAATGCGGCGCGCCTCGTGTCGTTCGGTGGCGAGGACGGCCAGTCCGCCGAGGGCGCGCACGATGAGTTCCTGTTCGGTGTGCTTCCAAAACGCGGCGAGGCTCTCGGAGGCTTTCAGCCCGAGGCCGAGGTTGGCGTACAGAATATTGGAGAGTTGCGACCAGTCGTCGCCGCCGGGACGGCCGTATTTCCCGACCAGCGCGGCGCGGGCCTTGTCGAAATATTCGAGGCGGTCTCCGTTCGCGCGGAAGCCGAGGTCTTCTCCGCGCAGAAGGTGCGAGACGAGCGCTTCGAGCGCCTCGGGATTAGTCATGTCGTAGGGATTGGCGACGCCCGCTCCGTACAGGAAGTCCTTCGTGAACGTGACGTCGGTTTCGTCAATCTCGCCGCCGAGTTTGATGTCCACGCCGCGGCCCGCCATCGAAGTGGCAATGGTCGCCGCGCCGAACGCGCCCGCGCCCGCGATGATCTGACTCTCCTCGGTGTGCTTGCGGGCGTTCAGCACCTGGTGAGGGATGCCGCCCGCGAAGACGGTTTTCAGGCGAGGCGCGTCGCTCTCGCGCAGCGACAGGATCTCCAGCAGGCGCGGCAGGTTTTCCGCGTCTTCGAGGTTGATGGTGGTCAGCCCCAGCGGTTTGGCGAATTGACGCAGCGCGGCCGGGTCCAGTTTCTCGAGCGGGACGTTGAGCGGTTCCAGTTCGGGGATGCGCATCCCGTCTTCTTCGCGCTGGTTCTGCTCGAACCACAGTTTGCGAATCAACAACACCTGCAAAAGGCGGCGGATCGCTTCGGCGCGCAGCCGCGAGGACAGGAAGTCCGAATTTTCGACCGAGGTGGTGCCGATGAGCAGGGGACGTCCCATCACGTGGTTGCGGACGATCTCCGTCACGACGGCGCGCTGTTTGGCTTCCACCGTGCGGTAGATGACGTCGGGGTAGTCTTTGCGGCGCCAGTAGCGCGGCTTCTTTTCCCCGTCGCTCCGGCTGGAGAAAAAGACGACGGGGTAGCCGTCTTCGTCCCTGCCTTTTACCTCCACCAGCGGCGAGTCGGGGCGCGAGGCCTGGTATTCGAGGTTGGTGATGATCGGCGCGACTTCGAGTTTGTAGATCTTGTCGAATTCTTCCGACTCGGTGAGGGCGGTGCCGGTCATGCCCGACAGTTTTTCGTACATGCGGAAGTAGTTTTGCAGGGTGATGGTGGCGTACGTCACGCTTTCGGGTTCGATGCGCACGCCCTCCTTCGCTTCTACGGCCTGGTGGAGACCGTCGCTCCAGCGGCGGCCGGGCATCATGCGCCCGGTGCTTTCGTCCACGATGATGACTTTTCCCGCTTGCACGAGGTAGTCGCGGTTGCGGCGGAAGAGATGCTGGGCGCGTAAGGCCTGTTCGAGGTAGCCCATGAGACGCGCCTGCTCAGGGGTTACGTCCTCCGGCCGGTCGGGGTCCTGAAGCGGCTGGCCGAGGAGTCCCTCCACGCGGGCGATGCCGACTTCCGTCAGCGAGATGGCGCGGTCCTTTTCGTTGATGTCGTAGTCTTCGGATTTGAGTTGCCTCACTACCTGCGCCATCTTCGTGTACCATTCAAGGTCGCCCGAGGCAGGCCCGGAGATGATGAGCGGCGTGCGGGCTTCGTCAATGAGGACGTTGTCCACCTCGTCCACGATGGCGTAGTGATGGCCGCGCTGGACGCGGTCTTCGAGGCGCATGGCCATGTTGTCGCGCAGGTAGTCGAAGCCGAACTCGGAGTTGGTGCCGTAGGTGATGTCGGCGGCGTAGGCCTCGACGCGCTCCACGAGGCGCATGTTGTGCTGGTCTTCGTGCGGGGATTCGCGTCCCGGGTCGTAGAGGAAGGCTTTCTTGCCGTTCTCCGTCGCGGCGGCCATTTGCAGGATGCCGACGGAGAGTCCGAGCGCGTGGAAGATGGGGCCCATCCAGCGGGCGTCGCGGCGGGCCAGATAGTCGTTGACGGTCACGAGGTGGACGCCGCGCCCGGTCAACGCGTTCAGGTAGATGGGAAGCGTGGCGACGAGCGTCTTGCCTTCGCCCGTCCGCATCTCGGCGATCTCGCCGCGATGGAGGATGATCCCGCCGATGAGTTGCACGTCGTAATGGCGCAGGCGGATTGTCCGCTTCGCGGCCTCGCGGACGACGGCAAAAGCCTCGTCCAGCAGGTCGTCTAACGTTTCGCCGTTCGATAGACGCGCGCGGAACTCGTCCGTTTTGGCGCGCAGTTCTTCGTCGGTTAGT
This sequence comes from Anaerolineales bacterium UBA7227, assembly GCA_002473085.1. Classification (GTDB taxonomy): domain Bacteria; phylum Chloroflexota; class Anaerolineae; order Anaerolineales; family Villigracilaceae; genus Denitrolinea; species Denitrolinea symbiosum. The sequence goes on along the minus strand of DKTP01000132.1, from coordinate 1,724 downwards.
TTTTCGAATTCGGGTTCGAGGGCGTTGATTTCGTCCACCAGCGGGAAGAGGGATTCCATCGTCCGCTTGTGGGTGTCGCCGCTGAAGAGTTTGACAAATCCTTTGAGCATATTCGACCTTTCGGCGGGAGATTATAACAGACCAGTTATGGTAAAATGATGGCCGCGCGGGAGTCGCCAAGCGGTAAGGCATCAGCCTTCCAAGCTGATATTCGCGGGTTCGAATCCCGTCTCCCGCTCCTCTGCCAGTGTTCAGTAATCAGTATTCAGTTGCCAGTCACTGATAACTGAAAACTGAACACTGATTACTTATAGCGGGCTCGTGGCGCAGTGGTTAGCGCAGGCGACTCATAATCGCTTGGTCGTTGGTTCGAATCCAACCGGGCCCACCTTGTTTTATGAAAAAGGCTCTCCTGCAATTAACGGGAAAAAGCCAAACACAAAGGAGCGCAAAGGCGCTCAAAGGGTGAAGTCGTGCCTATTTCCTAAGATTTTCCTTTGTAGACTTCGTGACCCTTCGTGTTAAAAGGAAATTTCCCGTCAAAAACGGAAGAACCACGAAAAATAGTCTGCGCTCTCTGGCGCAAGGACAACGTTAGAGGACGTCGCTTTGACTTCGCGCAACAAGACGGACGCTGTGAAAGCGTCCGTCCTTCATTTTGCGGTTGATGCCGCGTCCTGCCGTCAGGCGGCCAGCCATTCTTCAATTTCTCGAATGGCCTGCCGCGTATCCTTGAAATGGATCGCGGTCATGCCGACCGCCCGCGCGCCATCCACGTTTTCGATGAAATCATCCACGAAGATCGCCTCGCCCGGCTGCACGCCGAGCTGCCCCAGCGCGTGGAGGTAGATGCCTGCCTGCGGTTTCACCATCCCCACTTCGGCTGAGATGACAAGATGGTCGAAGGCGTCGTCGAATTTTTTCCCGGCGATGTAGGCACGCATTCCTGACCAGGCGTTGGAGATCAGCCCGGTCTTCCAGCGCGGCCGCAGCGAGCGGATGAAGTCAATTAGGACGTGGTCCGCCACGTCCCCCGCGAAGAACTCGTCGCGGAGCGCGTTCGCCTCACGCGGACGATTGAGGCGGCGCGCAAGCGCCTTCCAGTGAGCCTCTTCCGTGATGTCGCCAAGCGAAGCCGTGCGGCTGGTCTCGCTTTCGAAAACCAGCCGCACGAGGTCTTCATATTCCATGCCGAGCCGTTCAGCCAGGCGCTGGCGCGGCGACTGAAATTCAGTGCGGACGATGACCCCGCCAAGGTCAAAAAAGACGGCGCGGGGCGTTTTGACTGAAGCGGAAATGATTATCCCTTCTTCCCGGCTTTCTTCCGAACCGCTTCCTTGATGGCGGCCTTCTCTTTCTGCGCCTCTTCTTTCGCGGCCCGGGCCTTCTTGGCCTGCTCGTTGATCTCGCGCTTGGTCAATACCGGCGTCATGAGGTCTTTCAACGCGGCTTCGAACACGGCGCGGGTGGTGCGGTTCGATTTACCGCACGAAGCGCAGGCCACGTCGTAGAACCCCAGTTTGGTCGTGTCCATTTGAGCGATGGCGGCCTCGACGGCGGCCTTGTCCAATTTGGCGACGGTTTTGCAATTCCAACAAGTGATATCCATTTGATTACTCCTTGAAATGATGGTGATGGCTCAAGTATATTCGATTTTTGAAACGCTGTCGCGTCTATTTTTTCTTGACGGTCTTTTTCGCGGCCGGCTTCTTCTCCGCTTTGGC
>DKTP01000055.1 GCA_002473085.1 Anaerolineales bacterium UBA7227 | reverse complement strand
AATCCGTGTAATCTGTGAAATCTGTGTCCAAAAAATGAAAACGCCAACGCCGCCAAAGGAATCCGAAAATTCTACTTTCGGCTCCATCACCCCAATGAGATCTAAATGAAACCCTTAACGTTTACCCTCCTCATCCTCTCCATCCTCCTCGCGGGCTGTTCCTCCGCGATGTCTGGCGCTTTGACTCCCGAAAACCTGACACCTGATACTGAAACACCTGACACCGCGACACTCGACACCGAAACGCTTTCCACCGCGACACCTGACACTGGAACACCTGACACCGAAACACTCGTCACCCCCACCCCCGACCTCCGCCTCGATCCCGCCGATTGGAAGAACTGGCCCGTCGTCCCGCGCATCAGCGCCCGCGCCCTCGAAATCTACCGCAACGGACTCGCCCTCGGCAACGATCCGCACGCCTTCTCCAAGATCGGCGATTGCCAGAGCGTCCCCGCCTCCTTCCTTGGAATTTACGACACCGACCGTTACTCCTTCGCGCCCGAATACCAGAGCCTGCAAGACACGGTCTCGTTTTACAAAGGCTCGTTCAACCGCGAGGGCGAATCGGTGCGCGGCGGATTCAATACCTCCTCCGTCCTGCTCCCGTTTTGGGCGAACCCCGAAGTCTGCCAGCCTGGCGAAAATCCCATGGCTTGCGAAAACCGCATCCACAATCCGAGCGTCGTCTTCGTCAGCCTCGAAGTCTGGTTCGAGGGACGCACGCCCGACGTCTACGAAAAATATCTCCGCCAGGTCATCGAGTACAACATCGGGCAAGGCACGCTCCCCATCCTCGCCACCAAAGCCGACAACGTCGAAGGCGACCACAGCATCAACCGCGCCGTCGCCCAGCTCGCCTACGAATACGACCTCCCGCTCTGGAACTACTGGCGCGCCGTCCAGCCGCTGCCCAACCACGGCCTCGATCCCGCCGACCCGACTGGCTTCCACCTCAACCTCGACGGCTGGAACATGCGGAGTTTCTCCGCGCTGCAAGTTTTGGACGCCGTCCACCGCGCCACGCAGGATTTGACTGCCGACGGGACGACTCGCGCGGCGACCCCGACTCTCGCGCCTCCCGCCTCGTTCACCCCTGGACCTCGCGCGGGCTTGCCCTTCTCGAGCGTGATCCCCGCCTCAGCCGACTCCGCTCCCGCCTCCCTCCTGTTCGGATTCTCCACCCGCGCGAACGAGACGCTCACATCCGCGGGCATCTTCCAATCCGACCTCAACGGACGCGGCATCTTCGCCCTCGCCGATTCTGGCTTCACCCTCCTCGACCATTCCGACGCGGGACTCCTCGCCGCGCGCGGACGCGAACTCTACCTGATCAAAGACGCCTCGCGCGTCCTCCTCGCCGACCAACTCGCCCCCGACTCTCCCCAGCCCGCCGTCTTCCTCGCGGATGGACGCGTCGCCGCCATCCTCCAAACCGAGTCTGGTCTTCGCCTCGCGGTCATCTCTGGCGACGCGCAGCAATTCGTCCCTGCCGAAGCGCCTCCGCAAACCCTCCATCCCAGCCGCGACCCGAATCATTTCTACTGGAGCGCGGACAATGAAATCTTCTCCACCGCGTTGACCGACCTGACCTCCGCCGCGCTGCCCTACGCGGGCAGTCCCGCCTTTTCCGTGGACGGCAAAATGGCATTCTACCAACGCGACGCGGCGGGGAAGAATCAACTCACCCTCGTGGACGGCGGCCAAACTCGAACTCTTCCCCTCTTCGGCAACCGCCTCGTGGACATGTCCTGGTCTCCCGACGGCTCCACCCTCGCGGTCAGCGTGGCGAACGTCAGCGATTATTCGGGGTTGACGCTCGCGTCGAAGTTGTATTTCGCCCAATTGCCCGCCAGCGTGGACAAAGTAGTGGAAATGACGGATGAGTCCATCGAGCGTCAGGTTTGGTCGCCCGATGGGAAGTCCCTCCTGCTGGTCACGCGGAAGGTCGCGGGCGCGCAAGTCCGCTTCAAATTCTCCGTGCTGGACGCGTCCGCGCAGACGCCGATCCCCGCGTTGGGGTTCGAGTGGACAAGCGAGGAATATCTATGGCTGCAACCCGTATTTTGGATCCCGTGAATTCATCTCTTCAAAAGCCAGGTCTCATCCTTCCTTGACATCCCGCTGTTTTTGCAGATAATTCAACCCAACAGGCGAGCCAATCAAAAGCAATGACGGAGAAAAGTAGACTGGCGGACACCGACAGAGACGCGCAGGAGCAAACGCTGAAACCTGCGCCCGGTCGAAACCAGCCGAAGTTCCCTCCCGAGCCGTTCGGGTGAAGACGTGTCATGTTTCAATCTCCACGTGTCACGTTGTGTAGTCCGAGCCGCAATCCCAGCGTTACAGGGGAAGCCGATTAGTCGTTTGGTCACATGGTCAAATAGTCTTATAGCCCGACTATCAGACTACTCAACTAGCCGGCTACGAGACTAAATCTGGGTGGTACCACGGGAACCGTCTCCCGTCCCATTGTTGGACGGGAGATTTGTATTTTAGCGAAGGGAGAACAGATGAGAAGAGAACAGTCCTGGACTGCTCTCCGCTCTCTGTTCTCTAATCTCTGGAGGCAACATGGATCAATTGAACGACATCGAATCGTCCGCGCTGGAATCCCTCGCGTCGGTCTCGACGGAGGCGGCGTTGCAGGCGTGGAAGACCGCCCACCTCGGACGGAGTTCGCGGCTGATGCAGGTCTTCGCGGGGTTGGGGAAACTCTCGAAGGAGGAGAAGCCCGCAGTCGGCGCGGCGGCGAACCGGGTCAAAGTCGCGCTCGAGACGGCGCTAGCGGCGCGCGAGACGGAGATCAAGGCCGCGGCGCTGGCAAAGTCGCTCGAGGAGGACGCGCTCGACGTCACATTGCCGGGGCGGACGTTCCACGTCGGGCGCCTGCATCCGTCCACACAGCAACTGCGCCGCGTGCTGGACATCCTGAAAGAAATGGGATTCCAGGTCTACACCTCGCGCGAGGTCGAGACGGACGAGATGAATTTCCAACTGCTGAACTTCCCGCTGCACCATCCCGCCCGCGATATGCAGGACTCGTTCTACGTGGAGAGCGAGGGACGCGGCGATAATCCGATCCTGCTGCGGACGCACACTTCGCCGGGACAGATCCGCGCCATGCGCGAGTTCGCGGCGACGAATCCGCAAAACCCGCCGCCCATCCGCATCGCGCTGCCGGGGATGTGTTTCCGTTACGAGCAGGTGACCTCGCGCTCTGAGATGCAGTTCAACCAGGTGGAGGGACTCGCCGTGGGCGAGGGCATCACCTTCGCCGACTTGAAAGGGACGCTGAGCGATTTCGCGCGGCGCATGTTCGGACAGAACGCCCGCACGCGTTTCCGCTCCGATCATTTTCCGTTCACCGAGCCTTCCGCCGAAATGGACGTGGAGTGTTTCGTCTGCGGCGGGAAGGGATGCCCGGTCTGCAAGCGTTCGGGCTGGCTGGAGATTCTTGGCTGCGGCATGGTGCATCCCGTCGTGCTGCAAAACGGCGGCTACGACCCGAAGCGCTATTCTGGTTTCGCCTGGGGCATGGGTCCAGAAAGGCAACTCATGTTGCGTTACAAGATTGACGATATTCGCTACTTCTGGAGTAACGATATTCGTTTCCTGGGTCAGTTCTAAAAACTTTAAACACAAAGGACACGAAGTACACAAAGTTTAAGAACGGCGCAACAAATGGATTTTCTTTCGACACGACGAAGAATATCTGAGCCAAAACAAGACGCCAATATCATCGCTCAACCCACCTTCGTTGCCTTTGTGACCTTCGTGTTTAAGAAAGGATAAAAATGAAATTACCTATTTCATGGCTTAAAGACTTTGTCGATATTGATAGCCTTTCAGTAGAGGACATCGCGCGTACATTCACCTTTGGCGGACTCGAAGTGGAGGAGATCCGCTACGCGGGACTTCCCATGCCGAAGGAAAGCGCCACGAATGAATTCAAGACCTCCGGCATCGGCTGGGACCGCGACAAGATCGTCGTGGCCGAGATACGCGAAGTGAAGCCGCATCCCAACGCGGACCGGTTGACGCTCCTCGACCTCTTCGACGGGACGCAGGAACAGGTCGTGTTGACCGGCGCGCCGAACATCTTCCACCTGAAAGGGACGGGCAGACTTCCCAAGCCGATCAAGGTCGCGTACGCGAAGGAAGGCGCGACCATCTACGACGGTCATGCCGAGGGACTCGTCCTGACCACCCTCAAGCGCGCCAAAATCCGCGGCGTGGAGTCGTACTCGATGGTCTGCTCGGAGAAGGAACTCGGCATCAGCGAGGAACACGAGGGCATCATCCTGCTCGACGACGACGCGCCAGTCGGGACTCCGCTCGTGGATTACATGGGCGACGCGGTCCTCGAAGTGAAGATCAACCCGAACATGGCGCGCAACGCGAATGTTTATGGTCTCGCGCGAGAGTTGGCCGCCATGACGTACCGCCCGTTACGCAATACGCAATACGCAATATCGAAGCCAGGCGCTGAGCCGACCCCCGACTTCGCCACCATCGAGATCACCGATCCGCAGTTGAATCCCCGCTTTGTGCTGGGACTGGCGCGCGGCGTGGAGATCAAGCCGAGTCCCTACTGGGCGCAGAGACGGCTCAGGCTGGCGGGCGTGCGTCCCATCAGCAACGTCGTGGACGCGACCAACTACGCCATGCTCGAACTCGGCGAACCGTTGCACGCGTTCGATTACGATGTGCTGAAAGAACGCGCCGACAAAAAACAAGTCAAAATCATCACCCGCGCCGCGCGAGACGGCGAAAAACTCGTCACGCTCGACGGCGTGGAGCGGAAACTTTCCCCGATGAACGTCCTCGTCTGCGACACGGAGGGGCCGCTCTCCATCGCGGGCGTGATGGGCGGCGCGGAGAGCGAAGTCTCCGACAAGACCAAAACCATCCTGCTCGAAGGCGCGGCCTGGAACTTCATCAATATCCGCCGCACGGCGCGCGAACACAACCTGCCCTCCGAAGCATCGTTCCGATTCTCGCGCGGCGTCCATCCCGCGCTCGCAGAGACAGGCGTCCGCCGCGGCTTGCATCTCATGGCCGAGTGGTCGGGCGGAAAGATCGAAGCGGGCCTCGTGGATAACTATCCCCTCCCGCCAAAAACAACCGTCGTGGAAATTTCGCCGCGCGATGTCAAGCGCATCCTCGGCATCGAACTTTCTGCGAAGGAAATCGCGGCGCTTCTCGAACGCCTCGAATTCAAATGTGAAATTACGCAACACGCAACACGCAATACAGAATCAGACTCCATAATTCGCGTTACAACTCCCCCCTATCGCCTCGACATTGGCGAGGGCGTGATCGGCGTCGCCGACTTGATGGAGGAAGTCGCGCGCCTGTACGGTATGGAACGCATCCCCGAAACGCGTCTCGCCGACCCGCTCCCGCCGCAAGTCGGCAACCCTTCCTTCGAGTGGGACGAGCGCGTCCGCGACCTCCTCGTCCGTCTCGGCTTGCAGGAGGTCGTCACCTATCGCATGACCTCGCCCGAGCGCGAAGGCCGCCTCGCCGCGCACGACGAATACGCGCGCGTCGCCAATCCCATCACGCCCGAACGTAACGTGCTGCGCCGCAGCCTGCTGGCCTCCGTCCTCGAGGTCGCGGAGAAAAACGCCCGCGCCGAATCGCTCGAACTCTTCGAGATCGGCCCGGTCTTCGAGCCTGTCAAAGACGACCTGCCGCGCGAGTTGCCGCGTCTCGCCATCGTGATGACCGGCCTGCGGACCGCGTCCGCGTGGGACGTGAAGGACTCCCCCGCGCTGGACTTCTACGACCTGAAAGGCCGCCTCGAACTCCTTTTGGCGGGACTCGGTTTCAAGGACGTTTCCTACGCCCCGACCGACTCCGTCGCGTTCCTGCATCCAGGCAAAGCCGCGCAGATCATCGTGAATGGACAGGTCGTCGGCGGCTTCGGCGAGCTGCACCCGTTGATGAAGGAAAAATACGAAGTCGGCGCGCGTCCCGTGTTGGTGGCGGAGTTTGACATCGCCGCGTTGCGCGCGTTGAGTCCCGCGTATGGAATCGTCCCCGTGGCGGAGTTCCCGCCGGTCTACGAAGACATCGCCGTCATCGTGGACGAATCGGTGGCCGCGGCGCGCGTCGAAGGCCTCATCCGCCAGACGGGAGGGCGAAGCGTGTCCGCCGTCCGCCTGTTCGACGTCTACCGCGACGAGAAGATCGGCGCGGGCAAAAAGTCGCTGGCGTATAGTCTGACGTATCAGTCGCCCGACAAAACGATGACCGACGCGGAGGCGGCACAGATCCGCAACCGCATTGTGAAGCGGCTCGAACACGAGGTCGGCGCGCGGCTGCGCGAGCGCCGCGAGACGTTGAACCTGCGTCACGAGGAGATCGAGCGGCACATCCACTTGCGCGCCCACTATCTGCGAGCGCTGGAGGAGGGCGACTTTGGCGGGCTGCCCTCCGCCGTGCAGACGCGCGGGATGCTGGCGAATTACGCCGCGTTCCTCGACCTGGACGTGGACGAGTTGCTCCTGCGTTTTGCGGACGTGTTGCAGGCGCGCCATCGGGAACGCCATCCGCTGCCGTACGGCGCGCGCGGAAAACCCGCGCCCGCCGCGCCGGCCAGCCCTCCGCTTTTCCGAAGTTTCCTCACGGTGGATTTGCTGGGGATCGGCCTGGCGCTTTTTCTGGCGGCGTTTTTGATCTGGGGCGTGAGCTTTGTGGCGCAGAAGAAAGAGCAGGCGCGCGCCGCCACGCCCATCATGCTGGACGCGTTGATCGAACCGACGTCGAGCGCCGCGCCCGGTACGCCCGCGCCGACGTCCATCCTGCTCGACCTGGGAAACCTGACGGCCACGCTCGAGCCGCTGGAACCGCCCGGCGCGCTGCCGACCGCGCCTGAAGGCGTGAACGTGCAGGTGAACATTATCGCCCTCGAGCGGACGTTTTTGCGCGTAACCGTGGATGGAAAAGTGGCCTTCGAAGGGCGCGTCAACCCCGGCACGGCTTATCCCTTTGACGCCGCCGACCAGATCGAAGTGCTGGCTGGAAGCGGCGCGGCGCTGCGGGTTACGTATAACCAGCGCGATATGGGACTGCTGGGCGGGTTCGGCGAAGTGGTTAATCTGATCTATCGCGCCGACGGCATGGTCACGCCCACGCC
>DKTP01000054.1 GCA_002473085.1 Anaerolineales bacterium UBA7227 | reverse complement strand
AAGAGGCCCGCCGTTTACTTTTCCCTGGCGGCCATGACGAGAATCTGGAAACCGCTGTCCATGAGTTGATCCAAACGAGCGGACGGCGTCGGCGCGCCGGTCTCGAGTCTCTCCAGCAAGACTAACAGAGCCCCGCGAATCCCGCTGGCGCGATGCGCCCAACGCGAATCCGCCGAGACGCGCTCCAGGCGGGCCAGTAACATGCGCAAGAGGGGAATTTGGGTTTGGTTTTCCATGCAGGGCTGTTCAAAATTTTAACATGAAACCCGCCCGCGAACGAGCGCCGATCTACGCGGAGAACACGGAAAAAATCTCCGCCTCAGCGCATGGACTTCGCCTGTAGGCTGGGACACGAGTCCGAACGGACTTGCAGGAATCGAGGTCCAGAGAAACCATCCGCGAATTTCGACCACGAATTCTCGAATGGACACGCTCCCGCATTTGTTTATTCGTGTCCCATTCGTGGACGGTCTTCCCGCGCCCTGGACGCGCGTCCGAACGCGACGCGTTGAGCTGTCAGGTTGAACCTGTCAAAAATTGCTTGCCCACGAGCCAGATTCTGATGTATATTTAGCCCATCATCCTGCAATGGAGTCATCGGTGTTCGAACGAATCCTGAACCAACTTCGAGAGAAAATCCGCACACGGCAATACGTGATGTCCATCCATGCGGACGATGAAATGGATGAAGACGGCTTGACGATTTTCGATGTGGAAAGCGCGATCCTGTCAGGTAAGATTATCGAGCGTCAGAAAGACCAGAATACAGGCGAGTGGAAGTATCTTGTCAGAGGCGAGTCGTTGAGTGGAGAGTTTGTCATTACCGTTACCAAGATCAGCCCAACTGGAAAACTGGTGTTTGTCACGGTATTTCGTGAATAAGGAGAAACTATGATCTGCGACATTTGCGGTAAAAAAGGAGCCGAAGTCCGTTATATGACGCGCAGTTACGGCAAAGGCGCGAATTTATTGATCATCGAGAATGTGCCTGTGGTCGTCTGTCCCAACTGCGGGGAGAGTTATCTCACCGTGGAGACATTGCACGAGATCGAGAGAATAAAACTGCACCGAAAGAATCTAGCGAAGTTGAAAAGCGTGCCAGTGGCCGAGTTTGTAAGTGCATGAACAAAAAATCCGAAGTCGCAAGGCTTCGGATTTTTTGATTCTGGACGATATCCCCGCGCCCTGAGACGCGCGTCCGAATGCGGCGCGTTGAGCAGGCGGTTGACTGGCGAAGCTGTGTCGAAACCCTGTCGAAACGGATTTCCACGAACTGAGTAGGGGGTTCAACCCCGCGGCGTGTAAATCTGATTCTAGTTATTACTGGTGATATGCGTACACAGTATCATTGTAGGGAAAAATCAAATAATTCCCAGACTTGTAAATGAGTTCATATTCTCTGTGTGAGATAATACTAGGATTTCCCAGATACAAGTATCCAAAGTAAATCCCGCTTTGAGGGTTGATGGCATATATTGTGTCCGTGTTGGTTCCTCTAATATATAAAATATCATCAAAAGGGATGGGATTCCCGTAGAAAAAATCGTTCGTCTCGGATTGCCATAATTCATTTCCGTTATTCTTATCAAAAGCTATCAATCCATAGTCGGTGCTTGCAACTAATAGATTTCCTGTAATTGTCAGGTTGTATATTGTAGTCCGAATGCTAAAATGTTCATCAATTTTCCAGAGTTCTGAGCCATCACGTTCATTTGCGGCTGTAATATATCCGATAGCGGGAGACAATTCTGAGAAATAATAAAATGTGTCGGAATCTAAAATGCCAGTTCTCCCAACAATATCTTTTTTCCAGATTTCACTTCCATCTGTTATTTTGTTTGCACTAACGAAACTTGATGATGTAATGTAGACGGTGTTTGTCCTTGAATCAAAGTTTACGCTTACCCCTCCTCGGTGGGTTATTACATACCATGCCAGTTTTTCATTCTGAATAGAGTAAGCTTCGAGCAGGCCGTCAGCACGTCGATACACAAAAACATAATCTGCATACATCGCCACGACTTCGGTGCTTTGTTTCGGTCGCAAATTGATTGTATGGATTATTTCACCAGTTTTGTTGATAACAAATAGCTGAGACGAACTTGCGGCGACGAGTTCATCGTTTGAAATCAGCAATAAAGAATCATGATCTAACTGAAAATCTAATTTCCACATAGTTTTTCCCGATTCTGTATCAATTGCTGTTATGCCGTTCGATTGACCTACTGCAACCCAATCGTCGGCAACCCCCAAATTGTAAACAGCGTGGTCGAATATAGATGACCACTGTTCTTTCAGGGGAAAATTGCTTGAAGTGATATTGACGTCTGGTTGGAATAAATTGCACGATATGACGAAAAGAAATATCGCCACAACAATAGGAATGATTTTCTTGTTCATTTGGGTTTCTTCCTCCTGAATTGATTTCAAATTATATCAACCGATCCCCCACCTCCACCGAATCGACTCGATAATGACACCCGCGACTCTGCCTGTTATGCTGCGCGGACTGTGCCACGATCAGCGCGGCCTCGGCCGCGTTGCGCAGGCCAATGAGACCGTCGCTCAATTTCGTTTTGCGGTAGAAGGTCTCGATCTCGTTTTGCAGGTGACGCAACTCACGGATGGCGCGCGAGAGACGGTCGCCGCTGCGGACGAGTCCCACGTAGTGCCACATGATGTTCTGGATGGTCTGCATATCGCCCTGAATCAACGCGGGGTCGCGGTCGTCGGTCAGCCCGCTTTCGTCCCACGCGGGGATGTCGTTGGGCGCAGGTAGAAGCGAGATAGTATCTCGCTCTACGATGTGCCGCGCCGCGCGCTCGCCCCACACCAACCCCTCCAACAGCGACGTGGACGCCAGTCGGTTCGCGCCGTGCAGACCCGTACACGAGACCTCGCCCACCGCGTACAAATTCGCGATGTTCGTCCGCCCCCACTCGTCCACCTGCACGCCGCCGCAGAAATAATGCGCGGCAGGCACAACGGGGATCGGCTCGCGCGTGATGTCAATGCCCGCCTTGAGACAGGTGGCGTAAATATTTGGGAATCGTTCGCGCAGCGCCTCAGCGTCCATGTGTGAAGCGATGTCGAGCAGAACGTACGTGTACGCGTGCTCGGTCATTTCCTGATGGATGGCGCGCGCCACCACGTCACGCGGCGCGAGGTCTTTCCACTCGGGCGCGTACTTCGCCATAAACGGCTGACCATCAGGGGTCAGAAGAATCCCGCCCTCGCCGCGCACCGCCTCGCTGATCAAAAATCCCTCGGCGCCAGGCACGGCCAACGCGGTCGGGTGGAACTGGACGTACTCCGCGTTGATGATGCGCGCCCCCGCCCGCGAGGCCATCGCCAGCCCGTCGCCGCGCGCGCCCGCGGGGTTGGTCGTGTTTCGGTAAATGCGACCCAGCCCGCCCGTCGCGAGAACCGTCGCGCCCGCCAGCGTCCGATGCACCGCGCCCTTGTTGCGGTCGAACACGTACGCGCCATGACACACGATCGGCTTGTACGTGTCGAGTGGGTTGCGCGAGTGGTGCGGGTACGTGATCAGGTCAACGGCGGTGGCGTTGGTGAACCACTGGATGTTCGGCTTCGACTTCAACTGCGCGACGAGTCCGCGTGCGATGGCGCTTCCAGTTCCGTCACCCACATGAAGGATTCGACGACGGGAATGCGCGGCCTCCTGACCCCATTCGTAAGCCTCGCCCTCGCCTCTATCGAACGGGACGCGGGCCGCGGCAATCAGAATCTGATCCAACACCCGCGGCCCCTCCTCCGCCAGAATGCGCGCCGCCTCGGGCAATGACGCGCCCGCGCCCGCCTCGAGGATGTCCTTCACCAGCAGGTCGGCGCTGTCGTCGGGACCGCGGCTGATGATCCCACCCTGCGCGTATCCCGTGTTCGATTCGTGCGGGTCAGGCTCGCGCGTGATGATGGTGATGTGACGGTTGGGATATTCCGCCAACTTCAGCGCCGCCGTCGCCCCCGCGATCCCCGCGCCGATGATGAGTACGTCTGTTTGGAGCATGTGTGACTCCTAGATTTTGTAAGATGGGACGCGGAAAACACGGATAAACGCGGATGGGCACGGAGTTTTTTTTTCTTATTTTCTTTCCGCGTTCTCCGTGTAAATCAGTGCCCGTCCGCGTCCGTATGGATTTGACATCAATTCTTTTTCCATGTCGCGGATGATTTGCGTTCATTATCAAAGACTTTGCGGCGGAAGCGGGGTTGAGGTCCAAAATTGAGCAGGAGACCGACTTCGTATTCGGTGGCGCGCAGGTAGTTCAAGAGTTGCGCGTCGTGTTCGTCCAAAAGGTTCTGCACGGCTTTGAGTTCAACAACTACACAACCTTCCACAACCAGATCCGCGTAGTATTCTCCGACGACTTGACCTGCAAAATAGACAACGATCTTTACCTGCTGTTCAACCTTCAAGCCCATTTCCCGAAGGGCAATTACCATCGCGTTTTCGTAGACCTTTTCGAGAAAACCAAATCCAAGAGCGGGATAAACAATTTTGAAAAATGCGTAAAGAATTTTGTCGGTGATTTCCTTGTGCTTCAAGTTCTGAGCGTCAATCTTCTTTACTTCCATGTCTCATCTCCTCACTTCCGAAAATGGCTTTCCGAATAAAAAATACAAGGACGCGGAGAACGCGGATGGACACAGATTGACACGGAATTTTATTAAATTTTCTCCGTATTTTCCGCGTAAATTGTGCTCGTCCGCGTCCCGAATATTTCAAAATCCAAGTCCTTCCGCGCTCGTCCGCGTCAATCCGTGTTTTCCGCGTCCGTATAGGTTTTACCCAATCTCAATCATCCTCTGCACCGACCGCGCGGCGCGGACGCGGATGTCCTCGGGGACGTCGATCTCATAGCGGTTGAACTTCAGCGCTTCGAGCGTGTCTTCCATCGTGATCGTGTTCATGTGCGGACAGCGCACCATGCACAGGCGCAGCATTTCCTTCTCGGGGTTGGCCGCGGCGATGTTGTCGCCCATGGCGCACTCAGTGAGGACGAGATATTGCGGCGCGGTGGATTCTTTGACGTAGCGAATCATGGCAGTGGTACTGCCCGAAAAATCGGACGCGGCGGTCACTTCGGGACTGCACTCGGGGTGAGAGAGCACCGACACGTCGGGGAACTGGGCACGCACGGTCTGGATGTCGTTCACGGTGAACTTCTCGTGGACTTCGCAACGTCCCTTCCAGCCGATCATGGTTTTCCCCTCTCCCAGCGGGAGAGGGGCAGGGGTGAGGGCAAGGTCGGGATAAATGATCTTCCATCCCAACTCGCGCGCCACGTTCCCTGCCAGATACTCATCGGGCAGGAAGATGACCTTGTCTGTGCCGAGCGACTCTACCACGGCCTTCGCGTTGGATGACGTACAGCAGATGTCGCTTTCGGCTTTCACGTCCGCGTAGGTGTTGACGTAGGTGACGACTGGCACACCAGGGAAACGCGCCTTCAAGGCGCGCACATCGTCCGCGGTGATGGCGGCGGCCAGCGAACAGCCCGCCTTGTCCGACGGCAATAGCACGGTCTTGTTCGGGTTCAGGATCTTGGCGGTTTCGGCCATGAACTTGACGCCGCAGAAGACGATCACATCTTTGTCAGTCTGCGCGGCCTTGCGGCTCAGGTCGAGCGAGTCGCCGACGAAATCGGGGATGGAGTAGAACAGCGCTGGCTCCATGTAGTTGTGACCGAGGATGACCGCGTTGCGCTCAACCTTCAGCGCGTTGATCTCCACCGCGATCTCGGCTTTGATACGCAGTTCCACATCGGGGACAACCTTTTCGAGTTTCACCCGCATTTTGTCGTACATCGCTTGGGTTTGTTGGTTCATTGGGAATTCCTTTTTGCACACGGATGACACTGATTTTACGGATTACGCGGATAAAACCTTTTAAACACAAAGGACACGAAGGCTGCGAAGGAAATACGCACGAAGGCAAAATTTCTTTTTTCTTTGTGTACCTTTTGCGCGACTTTGTGTTTAGAGAATTTAAAAAATCCGTGAGACTCCGTCCAATCCGTGAAATCCGTGTACCGCATTATTTCAGATAATCAAAACTCACATCGAACACTTTGGCCGAGTGAGTCAGCGCGCCGACGGAGATGAAGTCCACGCCCGTTTCGGCGATGGCGCGGACGGTCTCCAGCGTGACGTTGCCCGAGGCTTCCAATTTGGCGCGGCCGTTCGTCAGACGCACGGCTTCGGCCATCATTTCCACCGACATGTTATCGAGCAGGATTCTTTCGACGCCCAGACTCAGCGCGACTCTCACATCGTTCATGGTTCGCGCTTCGACCTCGATCGGGAGTCCGCTTCGAGCGGCCTTTGCGCGTCTGACGGCTTCTTCGATTCCCCCCGCGTAGTCGATGTGATTGTCTTTGATCAGGATCATGTCGTACAGGCCGATGCGATGATTCCCGCCGCCGCCGAGTTTGACGGCCAACTTGTCCACGGCGCGCAGACCTGGGGCGGTCTTGCGCGTGTCGAGGATGACGGCGCGCGTGCCAGCGACCGCGTCCACGAATTGGCGCGTCAACGTGGCGATGCCAGACATCCGCCCGAGGAAGTTGAGCGCCGTCCGTTCGGCGGTGAGCAGGCTGGAGGTCCGACCAGAGACGAGGGCGAGGACTCCCGCGCGGGTCACGCGTGAACCGTCGGCCAGTTGGGGAGAGAACTCCACGGCGGAGTCCAACAGTTCGTAGGCGGCGCGGGCGACGTCGAGTCCCGCGATGATGCCATCCTGCTTGGCGATGATCTGGCCGCGCATGGTCGCGTCGGGCGGGACGATGGAGAGGGTGGTCGCGTCGCCAGCGCCGATGTCTTCGGCGAGGGCGCGTTGGATGGTGTCGAGGATTCCGGTGGGAAGCATGGGATGATTATACCGACAAAAATCTGGCCTTGTGCGCTGCTGGCGAAGGCGTTGCAGGTGACGTTGGATGAGGTGGCGGGAAGATGAATAAAAAAAGGCGACGTGACAGCCGCCTTTTGGTTTGAAGTTTCGATGTCGAACTAAAACGCCTGCGAGAGGTATTTCTCCGCGGCCTTCAAGAACTTTTTCGACCAGTTGATGATTTCCTGGGCTTCGCTTGCTTCCACTTCGCCGATCATGCCGTAATCCCCGATGTTTCTTGTGTCCTGTGCTTCCATCAACAACCGATGAAACTCTGGGTCAAGGAGTTTGGTTTTGGCAAATTCTTTCCCATACGCGGCAATGACCGCCGAGTGGCTGGAGAAACTCAAACCTTTGGAAAGCAACAACGCCTGGGCAATGTAGAACATGGAATAGTAGGCGCGTGAAGCGGCAAAGTTGGCAAAGTCATCGCGCTGTAAATTCGTGGCCGCTTTTTAACTCGATTTTGCGCGCTCCAACAATTCTTTGATCTCGGGCATCATATCGCAATTCCCTCGCGGCGGACGTTCATCAGGAACGGCATTTGACTCTGCTCGTACTGTTGACGCGTCACAAACGCCCTTGAAATGACCACGTCATTATCCAATGACAGTTTCGCCACAGCCTTCGATGTCTTTTTCAGCATTGCCCCGTATTTGAAATCATCCTTCAGAACAACCAGCACGTCAATATCCGAATCGTCCCGCGCGTCGCCGCGCGCCTGGGAACCGTAGAGAATGACCTTCTCCACGCGTTCGCCCAGCGTGTCTTTGAGTTCTTTTTGCAAGTCACGCAGGATTCGACGCAATTGCTTCTGTTCCATGGCTTTATTTTACCCTTTGAACTTCACCATCGTTCACTATTTCATGTCTGCCGTAATACCATTCACTATGCACATCTTTCTTGATTTTGACCAACTTCACATTTACAACATCATCTACGCCACCCTCATATCCTTTGACGACCACATCAACATCCTCAGGTATCTGAGATAGGATTTCCAGTAATTCTTTTGCCTTCATTTTGATCTTCTCCAACTTAGTTTCAGGTATTTGGTATTTTACTTGGAAACTGAATGGAATAAAGCAATGATGACAAACTGATGTGCGTCAACATTCGTTTATTCGTGGACAAAATTCGTGGACGGTCTCTCCTTAGAATCCAAAAGGCGGCGTGACAGCCGCCTTTTGGGTTGAAGCATGTGGCAATTGATGTGTCTTTGGAAAAGGCTGTTCAGGTTTTGAAAAAAGTTCGCAAATCATCAACGAGAGTTCGGCCTTTATAATAGTTGTTGAAATTGACTTCTTGTTTTTCTACACCAGTTTCAGGATCTGTGTAAGTTCTAAAGTAGTCTTTGTTTTTTGCTTGTTTAAGAGCGTACGCCTCAAACTTTCTCCATTTTGATAAAACCGATTCGGTTATTACTTTAAATTTCTCGAACGATTTCTCGCCTTTGTACTCGAAACAACATACCGTCACAACCGCATACACTCCAAATTGTAAGCCGTACCCATAATTCAACAGTCCAAATCTATTATTTGGGTCTTTAGAGAAATTTTTCTTCACTTGATTTATCGCGAGGAAGCATTGATAAGCAAAGAAGTATTCGTCAAATCGATTCGGGTCTCTCAAAGTTTCTTCGAAGTGTTGGCGTTCGAACAGTTGCTCCATGCTCATGCGTTTGGCGTTGGCAGGGTCAACATCACAACATTTACACATCCGAAGGAAAGTTTCCCGATCAACGATCTGTGATCTTTGAATGTAGCCTGCTTTTATACCATCAGCATACTCTCCGCGTTTGCGTTCATAGAACCAGCCGTATTTGTCGAAGATGTGATTCTGTAAATGGATTTGGATCTGATCATTTGAACGGCGATCTGCCTCGTTTACTTCAGATTGTTGATTGGTCGCCTTTGAAATCGCCTCAATCAAATCAAGGTACTCAGATTGAGACGATAGGTCTTCAGGGTGGAAAGTTATTACTTTCAATAGCACTTCTTTGTTGTCAAAGATTTCAGGGCGTTTTTCTTTTTCGTTGGCTGTCAAAATATGCTTTTCATACAGCCTGCTTAACGTATACGCAGTTTGTCCACCATTAATAATTTGGGGAATGGAGATAATCAACTGCCCTTTATCTTTCTGTCCAATCTTTTCGTTTATATCTGTACCGTACGACAATATTGTTATGCCATTATTAAATAGAGCAAATTCATTTGTAGTTAAGTCTAGGATACTACTTGCAATAGCGGTATTTACCTCGTTGTGTGCAAGCTCAAGATAACTTCTGGGGTTAAATTTCAGTATTGAATTGCGGTACTTGTACATAGCGCGTGCAATCTCAATTGTAGGTACAAAAACAAGCGTAATATCGCATTCTTTCTTTGCTGTTTTCACGTTGTAAGAAATCTTGGCGCTTTGTGATGTGGTGTTCGACAAATTCAAGGTGATTATAAGCTCGTTGGGGTTGTAGAAGTTTCCTTGTATGACACGGAGCACTAGATCGTTGTACACTTTCGCATGGTTGTAAACGACCACAGGAAATCCGCCAGTTAATTTTTTAAGTTGAGAAGGTGTAACTTGAGCATTTATATTTGCTAAAATCACAACTTGGTATTTCCATCTGCCCACATCAGGAATTTTCTGAATCTCACCGACCATTTTTTGTATTTTCGAATTATATGGAACATTTTTCTCATCGCTCAGGGCGCCATCTACGATTCGATCTACATCCATTTGTAATAGTTCTTTGAACAAGATTTCTTTTTCTTTAAAATTGTTTTCGGTCGTTCTGAACTTTGACTGAATGAAATAAACTGTTTTGCTATCCTCGTTTGGATAATATCCATCGATCCCGCCATCTTGCGGATCATCCGTAATAAATTTCTCTCGCTCAATAAAATCTAATAATCCAAAATTGACCTTTAGAAAGAGGTGAATAAATGCTCTAGAACGAGCATTATTTATTTCTTCGATTTTCGATTCGTCTGGGCGATACCTTTTGTAGGCGTCAGGAGCCTCGTCGCGAATTTTATCAAGCACATTCAGCAAGGTTTCATATTTATTCATACTGCCCTCATGTCAAATGTGATGGAATAGAATGATGTTTGCGCTCTCAACACAACATCAAATTTGGCATTGAAATCATCATCCCTACTTCGCCTTCTTGTGCGCCGTCTTCCCCTTCCCCATCCTCCGATACGGCGGCATATCCACCACATGGACCTGGCTCTTCGACGCGTCCAGAATCTTGTTCCACAACCCAGGGTAATTGACCGCGAACGAATCAGGCTTGAGCGTGGACGTGATGACCGTCGGCAGGTGAGCGTAGTAGCGGTGATTCAAAATCTGATAGAGTTTGTCCTCCGCCCAGACGGAGCTGGTGCCGCTCTCCTTCAGGTCGTCGAGGATCAGCATGGGGGTCGTCTTAATTTCGTTGAAGCGGCGATCAAACGAGACGTCCGAGGTGGGGCGGAAGGTCTGGCGCATGTAGTCGAGCAGGTCGGCCACTTCTACGAGGATGGCTTGCCCGCCCAGGTCAATCCGATAGTTGCCGATGGCCGCCGCGAGATGAGTCTTGCCGCAGAACGATCCGCCGAGCAGGACCAGCCAGCCTTCGGGTTCCTCCGCGAACGTCACCGCCGCGTTGACCGCCTTGCGCAGGGTCTTCACGTCCTCCTGCGTCACTTTGACGCGCGTGATCTCCTTGTCCTTGACCCTGTTGCCGAAGCGATCCTGTTTCTCGGTGGTGGTCGTCGTCACCGCTTCTTTGCCGATTTCGTCTTCGCGCGTCTCAAAATTTTTGAACGTCATCGCCTTCATTTCAGGCAGGGACAACATCGAAATGCCAGGGTTGCTCGTCTCAGTGGGACGGCGGTAATCGGGCGCGGTGATCTGCACGTGCGCCACGAACTCCTCGTCTTGCAAGCGCGAGCGAATGCGGCTCTCGATCTCGTCCAACATCAGGTTGGTGGTGATGACCGTCGGCAGTTTGTTGATGTAACGGAAGTTGATGATCTGGAACAATTTTTCCTGCGCCCAGCCCGTGGCGTTCTGCGTGCCGAAATCGTCCAGCACGAGCAGGTCGGCGCCGCGCACTTCCTCGAAGCGCGCCTCGAAGGTCGTCTCGGGGTCGCTGAACGCGAAGCGCAATGTGTCCAGCAGATCGGGGACGGTGATGAACAGCGTCGGCGTCCCCATGTTGACCGCGAAATTTGCAATCGCGGCTGCGAGATGCGTCTTGCCGCAGCCGTATCCGCCCTCGATCAACAGCCAGCCCTGCGGCGACCGCGCGAAATTTTCGGCCGTCTCCTTCGCCGCTTCCAAACTGTGGACGTCCTGCGGGGTCATGAACCTGGCGTTTTTATTTCCCCTCGACTCGAAGTTCTCGAACGTCAGATGGCTCAGCCGATCCAACCGACTTAACTCGAACAGGCGCGTCCGCGCGCCCTCGGCGATGTCCGCCGCGCGGCAGACGCACGCCTCCAACCGACCAAAGCGCGGGTCGCCCATCGGCACATCGTAGCGCACGTATCCCGCGCCGCCGCAATGCGGACAATTCGGGTCGCCCAACGCTGGGGCGGCGCTCGCCGTCGCCTTAATCGCGGAAGTATTCGGCAAACTCGCCTTCGGTGTATCGCTTGAAATCCTTGACAGCGTCTTCCCGATTTTTTCTTTCATCTTTGCCTTTTTCCTTCCACCGTTTCAAGATCGCTTCCACATATTTCCACTTGCGCGCGTTCTGCGCCGCCGCGATCCCGAACGCCTCTTCGAACCACGCGCTCGGATATTCCCTCTCCGCCTCGCGCAGCATGTCTGCGATCAACGGCGTCAGCGCGCCGATGTTCTGCTCGTACAACGTGAACACATTCGACCGTTCCGCAGGCGGCGCGGACGCGACTTGCGACGGATCGAACTTCCCGCTCTGGACGGCTTCGACCGACGCGCGTCCGCGCGGGCTATTCAGGAAGAAGAACTCCCCCGCCTCGTTCCTGACCTCGAGCAGGATTCCGCGCGCCGCGGCCTTGTCCACGCCCGAAGCGAACTCGCCAAAGTCCGCGCGGCGGAGGCAGCGGACGGGTCCCTCCGTATGCTCGATCCGCCAGATGGCGTAGAGCGCCGCCCGCAGTTCATCCGCGTCGTCAATCTGACTCAACAACTCGCGGAAGAACGTATCGGGGACGGCGGTGAATGTCTCGGAGGAGGTGAAGCCGTTGAAGGTTGGCATGGAAAGAGCCTAAACACAAAGGATACAAAGGTTAGTGAGTGGCGCAACGTGGCGACTTTCCTCTGACCATCGCACGTGCCGATCGAAAGCAAGATACCACAATCATCGCTCAACCCACCTTCGTTGCCTTCGTGTCCTTCATGTTTAAAGATTTTGCATTACTCGTTAAATTGCACATGCTTCGTCGCCGCGTTCTCGAACTTCGCCAGCGCGCTGCGGAAGATCAACTCCACGCTGCCGACGGGGCCGTTGCGGTGTTTCGAGACGATGATCTCGGCGATATTCTGCTTCGCGGTGTCCTTCTCATACTGGTCGGGACGATAGATGAACATCACGATGTCCGCGTCCTGCTCCAAAGAGCCCGATTCTCTCAAGTCGGACAACACAGGCCGCTTATCCGTCCTCTGCTCGACGGCGCGGCTCAACTGCGCCGCCGCGAGGACGGGGACGTTCAACTCGCGCGCCAGCACTTTCAGGTTGCGCGAGATGAACGAGACTTCCTGCACGCGGTTGTCGTTGCGCGTGTCGCCGCTCATCAGCTGGAGATAGTCGAGGATGATCAGGTCAATCCCGAATTCCATGTGCAGGCGTCTGCATTTCGTCCTTAACTGAAGCGGCGTGATGGCGGGCGTATCGTCGAGGAAGATTTTCGTGTCGCCGAACACTTCGATGGCGTGGTTGAACATGGGCCATTCATCCTGGTTCAACTTGCCCGAGCGCAGGCGCTGCGAGTCGATCCCCGTCTCCTGCGCGATGAGACG
Source organism: Anaerolineales bacterium UBA7227 (assembly GCA_002473085.1). Lineage (GTDB taxonomy): Bacteria > Chloroflexota > Anaerolineae > Anaerolineales > Villigracilaceae > Denitrolinea > Denitrolinea symbiosum. The sequence continues at coordinate 754 of DKTP01000054.1, read as the reverse complement.
CTGCACCACCTGCTCGTTCGACATCTCCAGCGAGAAGATGGCGACGTGCTTCTTGTGCGTCAACGCCGCGTTCTTCGCGACAGATAAAAGAAAACCTGTTTTGCCTTGTCCAGGACGTCCCGCGATGATCAGCAGGTCTGAAGGCTGGAGTCCTGTCAGCATTTTGTCGAGGTCAACGAATCCCGTTGGCACGCCGTGAATTTCGTCGGGACGCTTGGCGAGATCGTCAATGCGGTCGTAATATTCCGAGAGGACCTGCTTGATGGGCTGCAGGTCGTGCCTCATCCGTTTCTCGCTGACGTTGAAGACCGCCTTCTCCGATTCGCCCATCACCTCGTCCACGTCCGTTTCGGTGTTGTAGGCGATGGAGGCGATTCGGTTCGCGGCGTTGATCATCTTGCGGCGGACGGAGTGCTCCTCCACGATCTTCCCGTACGACTCGGCATTGAGCGAGGTCGGCACAGTGTTGATGAGCGAAGTCAGGAACGCGGGTCCGCCCATCTCGTTCAGTTGTCCCGCGCGCTCCAGTTCGTCCGCGACGGTGAGCAGGTCAATGGGCACGCGCCCCTCGTGCAGGCGCGTGAACGCCTCCCAGATCCAGCGCAGGCGGTGGATGTAGAAATCGTCCGCGGCGAGGAACTGCGCCACGTCGTAGTAGGCTTCGGGATTAATCAGCACCGCCCCAACGACGGCTTCTTCGGCTTCACGGCTGTGCGGAACGGTCGGGGCGGCGGGGGAGGGGGATTCCTCGGGG
>DKTP01000166.1 GCA_002473085.1 Anaerolineales bacterium UBA7227 | reverse complement strand
AAATACATTTTGTTCGTCGGGCGGCTGGTCCCCGAAAATTGCGCCCATCACATTGTCGAAGCGTTTCACGGCATCCAGACGGACCTGAAGTGCGTGATCGTGGGCGATGCCCCCTACGCGGAGGAGTACAAAGCCAGCCTTAAGAAATTGGCTGGCGATGACCCGCGCATAATCTTCACCGGTTACGTCTTCGGCGAGGGATATCAGGAGCTTGGCTCGAACGCCTACCTGTTCGTCGAAAGTTCCGGCGTTGGCGGCACTCATCCCGCGCTGGTCGAAGCCATGGCCTTCGGCAACTGCGTGATCGTGCATGACACGCCTGAGAATCTCGAAACCATCGGCAAAGGGGAGGCGGGCCTCTTTTACGATGGCCGCGTGGGGGCCGAAAGCCTGCGGGAAGTCTTGGTAAAATTGATTGACGATCCGCGGCAGGTTGACGAATTTCGCCGCAAAGGACAGGACTATGCCCGATCGCGCTACTCCTGGGACGCCGTCACCGACGACTACGAACGCCTCTTTTTTCGGACCCTGCGGCGGCCCCTGCCCGACCGTCTGTCTCCGCCTGCGAAGTGACCCGGCATGAACGTAGAACCGACCGCCATTCCCGATGTGCTGCTCCTGATCCCGCGCGTCTTTGAAGACGAGCGCGGATTTTTCATGGAGACCTACCAGGCCGAAAAATTCGCCGCGCTGGGAGTTCGGGCGTCTTTCGTGCAGGACAACCACTCCCGCTCGAAGCAGGGCGTTTTGCGCGGGCTGCACTATCAGATCCGCCAGCCGCAGGGCAAGTTGATCCGGGCGGTTTTGGGCGAGATCTTTGACGTTGCGGTTGATATTCGCCGGGCTTCTCCCACTTTTGGGAAATGGGTGGGGGCCCGCCTTTCGGCTGAGAATAAACAGCAATTATGGATTCCCGCCGGTTTCGCCCACGGTTATTATGTGATGAGCGAATGGGCGGAAATCGTCTATAAGGCAACTGACTACTACGCGCCGCAGTGGGAGCGCGCCATCCTTTGGAACGATCCGCAGATCGCGGTCGAGTGGCCTGTGTGGCCCGATGTTCCCCTGCTCCTTTCGTCGAAAGACCGGGACGGCGTTTTATTGTCTCAGGCCGAAGTCTATCAGGAGAATAAATGAAAAATATCCTTGTGACAGGCGGCGCCGGGTTTATCGGCGCAAACTTTGTCCGCTATATTTTGCAGGCCGAGCCGGGGGCGCATGTGATCAACCTGGACTTGCTCACCTACGCGGGCAGCCTGGAAAATCTACGAGACCTGCCGGACGAGTCCCGCCATACCTTCGTGCGCGGCGACATTTGCGACCGTCCGCTGGTCGAACGCCTGATGAGGGATTACGCGGTGGATACGATCGTCCACTTCGCCGCCGAAACGCACGTAGACCGTTCAATTGTCGGCCCGTCCGCCTTTATTCAGACCAACGTCGTCGGCGCGTTTACGCTGTTGGATGTCGCCAAAAAGGTCTGGCTGGAGGACAAAGTCGTGCCGTCCGAACAGGCGCGCTTTCACCATATTTCCACCGACGAGGTTTTCGGATCGCTGGAGCCGGACGATCCTCCCTTTTCGGAGACGACCGCCTACGCGCCTCGCTCGCCGTATGCCTCCTCGAAGGCCTCGTCGGACCACCTGGCGCGCGCCTACCATCACACCTACGGGTTGCCGGTGACGATCACCAATTGCTCGAACAACTACGGCCCGTATCAATTTCCCGAAAAGTTGATCCCGCTCATGATCGCCAATGCCATCGAAGGCAAACCCCTTCCCGTCTACGGAGATGGACAGCAGATCCGCGACTGGCTGCACGTCGAGGATCACTGTTCCGCCGTTTACCGGGTCTTGCAGAGCGGCAGGGACGGCGAGACCTATATGGTGGGCGGCGACAACCAGACCCATAATCTCGACCTGGTGCATACCTTGTGCGACATCATGGACGAACTGCGTCCCGCCGCCGCGCCGCACGCGGACCTGATCCGCTTCGTCCCCGACCGCCCCGGGCACGACCGACGCTACGCCATTGACACGACCAGGATCCGCTCCGAACTGGGCTGGTCGCCGCGCTACAATTTGCAGAAAGGGCTGTCCGAGACAGTCCTTTGGTATCTCGACCACCCGCAATGGATCGAGGCCATTCGGAAGGGCGGCGATTATCAGGCCTGGATCGAGAAGAATTACGTCCAGCGTTCGAGGAGTTGACCATGAAAGGCATCATTTTAGCGGGAGGGCGCGGCACACGCTTGTCCCCGCTCACGAATGTGATCAGCAAACAACTGCTGCCGGTCTACAATAAACCGATGGTGTACTACCCGCTTAGTCTGCTCATCCTTGCGGGGATTCGCGAGATATTGGTCATCAGCACGCCGGAGGACCTGCCGAATTTCAAGCGCTTGCTTGGAAACGGCGCTCAATGGGGAATTCGTTTTGAATATGCCGAGCAGGATCAACCGCGCGGCCTGGCGGACGCGTTCATCCTGGGCCGTGATTTCGCGGCGGGACAACCCGTCTGTCTCATTCTGGGCGACAACATTTTCTTCGGTCACGGCCTCGCCGAAAAACTGCGGATCGGATCCGGCCTCCGCGAAGGCGCGCTGGTGTTCGCCTACCCGGTCCACGATCCCGAGCGATACGGCGTCGTCGAATTTGGCGCGGACGGCCGCGCGATCAGCATCGAGGAAAAGCCGAAAACGCCGCGCTCCAATTACGCGGTTCCCGGCCTGTATTTTTACGACGGCAAGGTCTGCGACTACGCCGCCGCTCTGCGTCCTTCGGCGCGCGGCGAATTGGAGATCACCGACCTGAACCGCGTCTACCTGGCGCAGGGCAACTTAAAAGTCGAGACGCTGGGACGCGGCCTAGCCTGGTTGGATGCCGGCACGCACGACGCGCTCCTTCAAGCCTCCAATTTTGTGCAGACCATCGAACAACGACAGGGACTGTTGGTGGGGTCGCCCGAGGAAGCCGCGTATCGAAATAATTTCATCACCGCCGATCAGTTGAAAGGCCTCATCGAACAAGTCAAAGTCAGCGAATATGCCGGCTATCTTTTGCGTATCTTGAGCGAAGGCGTGTAACTGTATGCGCATCCTCCTTTTGGGAAAATACGGTCAACTTGGATGGGAGTTCCAACGCACACTGCCCCTCCTGGGCGAAGTGACCGCCCTCGACCGCGACGAACTGGATTTGACTCAGACCGATTCGCTGCGGACCGCCCTGGCGGGTCTGCCCTGGGACGTCCTCGTCAACGCCTCGGCCTACACTGCGGTGGACCGGGCCGAAGTCGAGACCGACGCGGCCCGGCGCGTCAACGCCGACGCGCCGCGCGTCATGGCCGAGGAGTCGCAAAAGCGCGGCGCGATCTTCATCCACGTTTCCACAGACTATGTTTTTGACGGGACAAAAACCGAACCGTATTTGGAAACCGATCTCCCCAACCCGGGCGGCTGTTACGCCCGCACGAAATGGGAGGGGGAGCAGGCTGTTCAGGCCAGCGGCGGCCTTCACTTCATCTTTCGCGCTAGTTGGGTTTACAGTTTGCGCGGGGATAATTTTGTCACGAAGGTGATAAAATGGTCTCGCCAACGCCAGGAACTGCGTATAGTAACCGATCAGGTCGCCTGTCCCACCTGGTCGCGGACCCTGGCGGAATTGATTTCGCATGCGCTGTTCAAAATGCTGACGCTGGGCGACGCCTGGACTCTGGAGCGCCGCGGACTCTATCATTTAGCCAGCGCGGATTATGCCAGCCGCTATGATCTGGCCTGTTTCATTGTTCAAAGGCTGGGTCTTCCCGTATCGGTCCACCCTGCCTTGACGCGCGAATTCCCCTCTCCCGTGAAACGCCCCGCCTTTTCGGCATTGACTTCCTCTCTCTTTAGCCAGACTTTCCGGTTGCGCGTCCCGGGTTGGCGCGAAATGCTGGCTCTCGCGCTGGAGGAAGCAGAATGATTCGTCGTTTTTCGATTAATTTCGCCATTTTTTCGATGTTCGTGGATTTTATGGTCGTGACATTCATGCTCTGGCTGGCGACGTATTTTCGTTCCCAGGAATATCTGCCCGACCTTCCATTTATCAAGGAAATTCGCCGGCCGCTTTCCCTGCCCTGGGCTCTTTATGTTATTTTTCCCATCGTATGGGTGGGAATCATGTTGTTATTGTCGGTCTATGATGGACGCAAGAACCTGCGCGTCGTGGATGAGCTGACCAGCCTCACCTTGGCAGCGGTCCTGACCGGCATTTCCCTGGCCGGAATCCTGTATTTATCCTACCGCGACGTTTCGCGTTTCCTGTTTGTCGCATTTATGACCATCACTTTTATCGTTTTGCTTTTGTGGCGCATACCGGCGCGGCAATGGTATCGCTGGCGAAATCAAAAATTAGGGAAAATTCGACGCGTCTTGATTGTTGGCGCTGGCATAGTCGGGAGGGAGGTCGAAGCGCAAATGCGGAAGTACAAGGGCGTGATCCTGGTCGTCGGCTTTCTGGATGATAATGCGGACAAGCGCAGGACGACCCCCGATATTTTGGGGGGGCTGGAAGACGCGCGCGCTCTTGTCCGCGAATGGCATATAGACGATGTGCTGATCGCCCTGCCTTTGCGCGCTTATAGCCGCACGAAGCAATTGCTCGAAGACTTGTACGATATGCCCGTACGCATACAGATCGTGCCGGACTATTTTCAGTGGACCTTACACCATGCGGAGGTGGAGGATTTTGCGGGGATTCCAATGATGGACGTGCGCGCCCCGGCCCTGACCGAAAACCAGCGATTGAGCAAGCGCATCTTCGATATCTTGATTACGTCGTTGATCATGATCCCGGCGCTGCCCTTGATGGGACTGATCGCCCTGGCCATCTGGCTGGACGACGGTTCGCCGGTCCTTTTTTATCAAAAACGCGCCGGCGAAAACGGTCGCGTATTCACCGTGTATAAGTTCCGCACCATGGTAAAGGACGCCGAAAAATTGCGCCATCTTGTGGAAAAGGCGGACGAGCAGGGCAGGTTGGTTCATAAGCGCCCCGACGACCCTCGCGTAACGCGAGTCGGCCGTTTCCTGCGGAAATTCAGCCTCGATGAATTCCCCCAGTTTTTCAATGTCATGCGCGGCTCCATGAGTTTGGTGGGCCCCCGCCCGGAATTGCCATATCTGGTTGAAAAATACGAACCCTGGCAGCGCAAACGCTTTGCCGTTCCGCAGGGACTCACCGGTTGGTGGCAGATCCACGGGCGAAGCGACAAGCCCATGCACCTGCACACGGAGGAAGACCTGTACTACATCCAAAATTACTCGATCTGGCTGGATATTCGTATCCTGGTCAGGACTTTTTGGATTGTGTTGCGAGGCAAGGGCGCATACTAGTTTCGCGGCCAGGTTAAGTTGCGGCGCAGCATAACGATTTTCGTACGCCTGGAGGGCGGCGAGGCGCGCTCTTGCAGACTGCTTGAGCGCGCCGAATTGAAACCACGACTTGAACTTGCTTGCAGCCTCGGCTAAAACTTTTCCGCACCTTCTGGAGAACATTTGAACATGATTGACAATCGGCGCGTTGACATTATTTCGGGCTATTTTCTATTGGCGGGTCTGGAAGCCCTGGCTGCGTTTTTGTTGTTACTTCCCGGTTCGGTCAATGCCAGCGGACAGTTTTTAGCCTATTCCGCCTCCCGCTTGATATTGATGGCCGTTTTCCTGATTGCGTTCATCGGAGCCATGATAATGGCCTGGCTGTTCCTGCGCCGTACGGTTATTTCCGGCCGGATCATGGACAATATTAATTCTTCCCGCCCAGGAATTCCCCGTTGGCTCTGGGTCTCTGGCGTTGCGACCGCCCTGCTTTTCACGGTTTTATTGATGCCGTTGTATCGCTTTGGAGCGTGGAGCGCCTACGCGGCGCGCGTGGTCCCTCTGGCATGGTGGATCGCGTTGGTGTGCGCGCAGACTTTCCTACTCTTGTTATTTTGGAGAGGAGGAGCGGAGAAGGAAACGCGGCGTGGGATAACGCCAAGACTTCTTCTTTTCAGCGGAATCGCCTTCCTCGTGCTGACGCTGACGCTGATCTGGATCGCGCTGACCGGGGTTGGCGTTGTTGCGCGTGGATCTTCATGGTACCCTGTTGGGGTCCCGCTGTTGCCAGGTCAAGTCTGGGCTATGGGATGGCTGACCGTTGTCTTTGGCGCAGCCTTGACTCTATGGCGGCGCTCCCGGTTGGATCGTCCCCCGCGGCGGCGGAAATGGAACGCGGACGTCTTCATTTTTTGGGGGATATGGGGCGTCACGGCTCTATTGTGGACAACCGCGTCGTTGCCTCGGAATTTCTTCTTTCCGGGACCTTATCCGCCGAATAATGAGATTTATCCCTACGCCGATTCTGCCACCTGGGACATGGGAGGTCAGTACGCACTGATTGGCCAGGGCTTCGATAATGGCGATCCTTTTCAGGATCATGCCGGTCTGATGGGCTTGCTCGCTTTTCTGCACCTGCTTGTCGGCGATAATTACGCCGTCATGTCTGCGGCTCTGGCCGGATTGTTGGCGGTCTTTCCGGCCCTGATGTATTGGTTGGGAAGCATAATTCACAGCCGCTGGGCCGGCTTTTTCATCGCTGGCCTGACGGTCTTCCATGAATTGAACGCCTTTGCCGCCAGCAACATGATTGATCTCTCGCATGCTCGCTTCCTTCTGACGGAATATCCGACCCGCGTCGGTCTGGCGGCTCTGGCGCTCCTTCTTTTTTACTGGTTCCGCGCGCCTCGACGAAACATCGCGTATGCGCTTCCCGTCGGCGGCCTGCTGGCCTTTTTGATTCTCATGCGCTTCAATATGCTGGCTTTTCCGTTGGCAGTAGTGGTTGGCGCGTTGCTGTTTTTTAAGCGCGATTTGAAAGGATGGGTCCGCGCCTCCTCGTTGCTGGTCGTTTCGACGCTCCTGGTTCTGGGACCCTGGATGTGGCGAAGCTGGACTCTGTCCGGGACGCCGTTTTTTTTCGCAGAGAAAACGCAAAGAGTGTTCAACGAAAAATTCCGATTTCGACCCTCTGTTGCGCCGGACTCGTCCTCTTCATTGGACTCTGTCCCTGCGAACGAATTATCTTCAGAGCCGCAACTGATTCGAGCCAAAACTCCAAACAGCGCGCGTCCGGAGCGTTCTTTGGCGTTTCCGCCGACGAAAGGCAACTCGCAGGTCGTCCAACTTATCGTGGGGCATTTCATGCACAATCTCACGACCAGCGCTCTTATTTTGCCAACCAGCCTTGCCTTTGACGATGTACAGCATATCATTTACGAGGTTCATCCCTATTGGGAGAAGAAAGGCACAGTCTGGCAGGGTGAATTGACTCTGCTGGAAGCGATATTGGTAATATTGAATTTGGGGCTGATCGCGATCGGCCTGGGCGCATCCTGGGACAGATGGAAATTAGCCGGGCTGATTCCCCTGGGGATTTGCCTCGCGTATGCTTTGTCCCTTGCCGTGGCGCGTACATCGGGCGGACGTTACATTGTCCCCATGGATTGGGGCATTGTGTTCTATTGGGGGCTTGGCATAACGCAAGCGGCGCTATGGGGGGCGGCTTATTTTGGCGTCAAAATTCAAGAACAGGATTTACCCGCCTCTCATCAGGGCGGATTTTCCTACAAACGAGGCTGGCTGGCCCTGGCGCCTTTCCTTCTCTTTGTCGTCGCCATGACGGCGATGGACCGCGCTGTTCCCCAGAAATATTCCGCTTTGACCAAGATGGAAATTTTCGACCTTCTCAAGCAAAACGGCGCGCTTCAGCAGGCAAATATCTCGGAGAAAGCGCTTTCCGCTTTTCTTAAGAAACGAAATTCACGCGCCTACCTGGGAAAGGCGCTTTATCCGCGCTTTTACGGGATGGGCCAGGGTGAATCCTCAGGCGGGGTGGACGCCTACGAACCGGAGGAGTATCCAAGACTGGCGTTTACCTTGATCGGGGCGTTTGACAAAAAAGATATCGTGCTGGCTTCGATGATCCAGGACCCATCCAAATTACGCAACACGTATTTTCCGAACGCCTCTGATATTGTTGTTGTCGGCTGTACGCGGGCGCCGCGTTCGCCAAAGACAAAGAGCATGATTGACGCCTTGTTTGTTGTGATTCTTGACGAAAAACCCCTGGTCTACATGCGAAATCCGGCCGCGCCTTTGATATGCCCGCTGCCCGCGCCGGTGTGCGTAAACAACGCGAGTTGTCAGCAAGCGCGTTAGCCGGTTACAAAATGATCCGGGCGGCTTGCCGCCGCCTGGACGATATTATTCGATAGGAGCGCCTCATGTATAAACTTGTTCTTCTCCGCCACGGACAGAGCGTTTGGAACCTTGAAAATCGCTTCACAGGCTGGACTGACGTCGGTCTCACCGAACAGGGCGCCGCGGAGGCCCGCAGCGGCGGGCGACTTCTACGCGAGGGCGGGTACGTTTTCGACGCGGCGTATACATCCGTGCTGCGCCGCGCCATCAAGACGCTGTGGATCGCGCTGGAGGAACTCGGTCAGGAATGGATTCCCGTCACGCGCGCCTGGCAGTTGAACGAACGTCACTACGGGGCTTTGCAGGGACTCGACAAAGCAGAGACCGCCGAAAAGTTCGGCGAGGCGCAGGTCAAATTGTGGAGGCGGAGTTACGACACGCCTCCGCCCGCGCTGGAATGGGACGACGAGCGTCATCCGCGTTTCGACCCGCGCTACGCCTCGTTGACTCCCGAGCGGCTGCCGGCCACCGAGTCGTTGAAGATTACGCTGGACCGCGTCCTGCCGTATTGGCTCGGGACGGTCGCGCCCGCCATCCAGTCGGGGAAGAGGCTGTTGGTCGTCGCCCATGGAAACAGCCTCCGCGCCCTCGTCAAGTATCTGGACGACGTCAGCGAGTCGGACATCCTGGAGTTGAACATCCCGACGGGCATCCCGCTGGTCTATGAACTGAGCGAGGACTTGAAGCCCATCCGCCATTATTATCTGGGCGACGCGGAAGCGGCGGCCAAAGCCGCGGCCGCTGTGGCTGGGCAGGCGAAGCGGAAGTAATCGCCATTGACAAACGCTTTCCCCCCGCCTAAAATAACGTTTATGCAGAACAGACTGGATTTCCCAACAGCGCCGACGAGCATGGTCATGCGAATGGGGAGATCTCGCCGCGTCTGGAAAGCGCGTTAGGTCATGTACCTGAACGAAACGGGCTGTCCACGCGGACAGCCTTTTATTTTGATTTGGAGGCATGAATGCCTGAAAATATTTTGATCGCCGTTGCCTGGCCTTATGCCAACGCCGAGATCCATGTTGGAAATTTGACCGGCTCTCATCTGCCCGGCGATATCGTCGCGCGCTATCATCGCTTGAAGGGAAATAACGTGTTGATGATCACCGGCACGGACGCGCACGGCACGCCCGTCACGCTCGCGGCGGACAGGATGGGGAAGTCAGTTGAGGAAGTCTATAAGTTCTATCACGAAGGCTTTATTGAATTGTTCCAGAAGATCGGCATATCGTACGATCTATACACCACCACGCACAGCGAGAATCATTTTAAGGTGTCGCAGACCGTCTTCCTGGCGCTGCAAAAAAACGGCTTCCTGTTCAGGAAGACGGAGCCGCAATGGTTTTCGCCGGGACTGAACCGATTCCTCCCTGACCGCTATGTCGAAGGGACCTGCTACATCTGCGGGTCGGAAGACGCGCGCTCCGATCAGTGTGATAACTGCGGTAACGTGCTCGATCCGACGAAACTTATCAATCCCCGGTCGAAGGTGGAGGGCGACGCGTCCTCTCCCGAGTTGCGCGAGACGGAGCATTATTATATTGACCTGTCCAAACTGGAGCCGCGGGTCGTCAAGTATTTGAAAGAACGCGCAGACCACATGCGCGACACCGTTCTGGGCGAGTCGCTGCGGAAAATCGAATCCGAGGGACTCAAGCCGCGTGCCATTACCCGCGACCTCGACTGGGGCATCCCCGTCCCGGTCGACGAGGCGGGCTGGGAGACGAAGAAACTTTATGTGTGGTTCGAGGCCGTCATCGGCTATCTTTCCGCGCCGATCGAGTGGGCGCGGCTTGTGGGTCAAAAGGACGCGTGGCGCGGGTGGTGGACGAATCCCGAAGCGAAGCAGTTTCACTTCATCGGCAAGGACAATATTTTTTTCCACACCTGTTTGTGGCCCGCCGAACTGATGGGGGTGGGGAGCGGCTTTATGGAAATTTTCGCGGGCGAGAAAATCCCGTTGACGCTTCCGTACGACGTCCCCGCCAATCAGTTCATGAATTTGGAAGGGAAGAAGATCAGCGGTTCGCACAACTGGGCCGTGTGGGGACGCGACGTTCTTAAGTTCTACGATCCCGACGCTGTTCGCTACTATCTGACGGTCAACATGCCCGAGGCGAAAGATAGCGATTGGAACTGGGCTGAGTTCGTGGCGCGCAACAACAATGAGCTGGTGGCGACATGGGGCAACCTTGCCAACCGCGTCCTGTCGTTCTGCTACAAACATTGGGACGGCCGGACGCCGGACGTGGACCTGTCCGCTTTGCGCGAAGTGGACCGGGAACTGCTGATGGTCATCGAGGATGGGTTTAACGCGGTCGGCGCGGAACTGGAGACAGCGCGACTCCGCTCGGCGCTGGGTGAAGCGATGAAACTCGCGACGGCGGTCAATGTGTATCTGGACGTCAACGCGCCGTGGAGCGCGGTCAAGACGGACAAGGACGGCGCGGCAAAAACCATCTACACCGCATTGCGCGCCATTGATTCGCTGAAGGTTTTGTTCGCGCCCTTCTTGCCCTTCACGTGCGAGCAGTTGCACAAATTCCTCGGTTACGAGACTTCGCTTTTCGGGGAACAGTACACTGAGACAGCCTCGGATTCGCTCGGCGACCATCTGGTCTTGCGATACCGCGCCCCGGAACCGGATACGCCCCGCTGGAAACCGAGCGAGTTACAGCCCGGACAAAGACTCAACCAGCCAGCCCCGCTGTTCAAGAAATTGGACCCGGTGGTGGCGGAAGAAGAACGCGCCAAACTCGGAACGTGATTTTGAAACAGGCCGGACTTGCTCCGGCCTGTTTGACCTATTGGCTTCTGCTGAAAATTTCGCGATCCGCCTTTTCGATCTCCTCGTAGATCTTTTTCACTTCCTCTTTCATCTCCAGAGAGACGCCCGCCGTCTGCGGGATGAATTTGACCAGGTCGCGCGCCTGGCGCAGCAGGTCTTTGACGCCCGCGACATAGGACAGGTCGCTGCGTCCCAGCTCGGGCGGGACGGGGACCTCGCGGGCTTTCTGGATCAGGGCGCGGGCGCGGACGATCCGTTCGGCGGCGGGAATCAGTTTGGACATGTTGTCTCCGGCGTTTTAGGGATGAAAGTCACTATCATCGGGGTTTTGAACGCATTATAATCAAACTGTGTTCCGCGATCTCACAATAAGGAGAAACCAATGAAAGGCAACGAAAAGATCATTGCTCTGTTGAACGAATTCCTGGCGGACGAACTGACCGCCATCAGCCAGTATATCGTCCATTCCGAAATGTGCGCCAATTGGGGATATGAAAAACTGCACGACAAATCCGAGAAGCGTGCCATTGACGAAATGAAGCACGCCGAGAAACTCATCGCCCGCATTCTCTTCCTCGAAGGGATTCCCATCGTCAGCAACCTGAAGAAGATGAATATCGGCTCGACCGTGGAGGAGCAGCTCAGAAACGACCTCGCCGCGGAAATCGCCGCCGCCCGGGACTACAACGAGGGCATCCGTCTCTGCCTCGAACTCGGCGACAACGGTTCGCGCGAGCTGATCGACGCGAACTTGAAAGACGAGGAAGAGCATCTCGACTGGCTGGAAACCCAACTCGACCAGATCGGCCAGATGGGACTGCAAAACTATCTGCTCGGGCAGGCCGGGTAAAGCCGACTTGACAATAATAGCGGGCGAGCTAACTCGCCCGCTAATTTTTGGTCTTCAGCCGACTAACATTCCGAATAGCCGCAGGCGTAACACTTGCGGCATCCCTCTTCGTTGACGACCGCCGCCTCGCCGCATTCGGGACACAAATCGCCGATACGCATGGGGACATTTTCCGCCGCCTCTTGTTCAAGGGAAGCGCGCTCGCTATTTTTGCCGTTGGATTTATCGTCCACCAACACGGGATGTACGCCCTCTTTTTCGCGCAGGTAATGCTCGAGGGCCTGCCCAATCCCGTCGGGCAGGGAGCGGACGCGGTTGGGGCCGAAGCCGAGCGATCTTCCGCCGCCGATGCCGGTCAACTGGCGGACGATTTCGCGCATCCGGTCGGTCGGGACGACGGGGCCGGCCATCCGTAAAATGTACGAGATGAGGCGGCCGATCGCCTCGGAGACCGCGGCCGTCTCCGAGCCGGCTTTGGCGGTGTTGATGAAGGCCTCGAAGGGCTGCTCGCCGCCGTTTTCGTTGATCGTGATGAAGGCCTTTCCAACCGGCGTGTCCACGTTGAACGTTCGGCCGGTCAGCGCGCGCGGACGCGGCTTCTTCGTCTCGTGCCAGATCGTTTCCGAGGGGGAAGCCGCCGACGAAGCGGAGGCCGGCGCGGGGTCGGCGGGAGGCGGGGTTTTTTTGTCCGCAGTGGCTTTGGTCTCCAGCACAACTTTCTCGCGCGAGCCGGTCACATAGACGGTGATCCCTTTGCAGCCCAGTTCCCAGGCCAGCATGTAGGCGTTGGCTACGTCGTGTTCGGTGGCGGTTTCGGGGAAGTTCACGGTTTTGCTTAGGCTGTTGTCAACGAACGCTTGCAGCGCGGCCTGCATCCGCACGTGTTCCTCGGCGGTGATGTCGGCGGAGACGACGAAGGTGTCGCGCGTCGTTTGGGGCAGTTCGGCGACATGCTGGCACGAGCCTTCGCTCATCACGTGTTCCACGATCTCCTGGCGCTTCTCTTCGCCGAGGCCGAGTTCTTTCAACGCCTCGTCGAAGCGCGGGCTGGCGTAGGTGAGTTTCAGGTCTTTGCCGTTGTCGTTGACGTGGCGGATGTAAGCCAGCGCGAAGACGGGCTCGCAGCCGTAGCCTTCGCAGCCCGCGACGGTGGCGATGGTTCCCGTCGGGGCGACGGTGGTCTGCGCGGCGTTGCGGATGCCGTGCCTGCGGATGCCGCTCACGATCGCGTCCCACTCGACGTTGGGGCGGCCCCAGTTATGCTGGTACGCGTCCAGCGGCTGAGGCGGGGTCCACTTCAGGTCGTCGGGGTCGTAGATGGAGCCTTCGATGGCGGGGAAGGGGCCGCGCGTTTCGGCCAGTTCGACGCTGGTCTTCATGGCGTGGTAGCGGATGAACTCCATCACCTGCGCGCCGAATTCCTGTCCCTCTTTCGAGCCGTAGCGCACGCCGACGTGATACATCAGGTCCGCGAGGCCCATGATGCCGAGTCCGATGCGGCGGGCGCGGAGCGCGGCCTCCCTGAGCTGCGGCACGGCCGGGACGTACGCGTTGGTCTCTACCACGTCGTCGAGGAAGCGCGTGGCGGTGACGACGGATTGGCGCAGGGCTTCCCAGTCCACTTTGCCGCCCGTCGCGCAGTGTTCGTTCAGGTTGACCGAGCCGAGACAGCAGTTTTCGTATGGGCCCAGCCATTGCTCACCGCACGGGTTCGTCGCTTCGAGCGGGTACAGATGCGGGACGGGGTTGCCGCGGTTGGCCGCGTCCAGGAACAGGACGCCCGGCTCGCCGTTGTGGTGCGCCTGCTTCACGATCTTGTCGAAGATGTCGCGCGCCCGCGTTTTGCCGTACGAGCGGATCTTCAAACCGTCTTTCTCTGCCTGCTCCAATGTGCCGCTCCAGCCGCGATATTCCTTCTGGGAAATGTCAGGGAAGCGCAGTTCCCATTCCGCGTCGTCTTTCACGGCTTGCATGAACGCGTCGGTGATGCCGACAGAGATGTTGAAGTTGGTGATGTGATTCTCGTTGGTCTTCGAGGCGATGAATTCCTCCACGTCGGGATGGTCCACGCGCAGGACGGCCATGTTGGCGCCGCGCCGCGTCCCGCCCTGGGCAATCTCGCCGAAGGCGTGGTCGTAGACGCGTAAAAACCCGACGGGACCGGTGGCCTGCCCCGCGGAGGATTTGACGAGTCCGCCTTTGGGGCGCAGGCGTGAGAACGAGAATCCGTTCCCGCCGCCCGTCTGTTGGATCAGCGCCGCGTCGCGCAGGGTTTGGAAAATGCCCGCGCTGTCGCGCCCCATGTCGTCGGAGATGGGAAGCACGAAGCAGGCCGCCAGTTGTCCCAGCGGCGTGCCAGCGCCGGTGAAGGTCGGCGAATTGGGGAAGAATTTTTTGCTGGTTAGCAAATGGTAAAACTCGACCGCGTGTTTGGAGACTTCGCCGTCCCAGGCCTCCTCGATTTTGGCGATGTGCCACGCCACGCGCCAGAACATCTCCTCCACGGTTTCGGCGGGCTTGCCGTCGTCCCCGCGGCGGACGTAACGCTTCACCAGCACCTGGCGGGCATTGTCGGTCAACTCCACTTTGGGAAGACCCTTGGGCATCGCGGGCGTGGGCAGCAGGCCGTGTTTTGCGGATGGGGCGACTTGTGCGGTCATGGCAAAATCTCCTCTGGATGATTGATGTAATTAAGACATAAAAACCGACGAGGCCATTCCACCCGGAGAGCGGCCTTGTCGGATAAATTAGCCTTCGAGCAGGCGGTTGATCTCGTTGCGGAGGGCGTGAAGATCGGCGAGGCGCAAGTAGACGATGGCGTAGCGGATGTAGGCGATCTGGTCGAGTTCCTTGAGGCCGTGGATGACGAGGTCGCCGACGACGCGCGAGGAGACCTCGGCTTTGCCCATTTTTTGGAGATCCGATTCCACCTGACCGATCAGCCGTTCGATGTCGGCCGCGGAGACGGGACGCTTCGCGCACGAGATGCGGATGCCGCGCGCCAGTTTTTCGCGGTCGAACTCTTCGCGTGTCCCATCCTGCTTGATGATGAGCGGCGTCGCGAGGATGGGGCGTTCGTAACTGCTAAAGCGCTGTCCGCACTTCAGGCACTCGCGACGGCGGCGAATGCCGCCGTGGCTGTCGTGAGAAGTATCCAGCACTTTTGAGTCGTTGTTTTGACAGTAAGGACAACGCATAAATCATCCATTTTTAGAACAAATGTTACCGCCATATATGGGCGTCCAGGCTCTGCATCCCCGTATATATGGCGAGTGTGACGTGCATTTTAGCATGGATGCGGGGTCACATCAAGAGGACTGACGGGTGATTAACCTTAAAATATTCCCCCAGGCATGGACGGTAACGCCTGCGGTCATTTGGCTGGAAGCGATTTCAGGAATTCCAGCACGAGGCGGTTATATTCTTGTGGATTGGATTGATGCGGGACGTGTCCGCCGCTGATGGCCTGTCCGCGGGCGTTGGGCAGGACGCGGACGAGGGCGGGGAACGAGCTCGGCGCCAGGGTTTGGTCGTGGTCGCCCCAGAGGACGAGAGTCGGCATGGAAACGCGCGGCAGGTCCGCGGTCAGGTCGCGGGCCGTGTTGGGGATGTTGAAGGCGCCGGGGGCTGTGCGTTTGTAGTCCAGCGCGGTCTGCAGGCGGACCGCGGCCGGCAGGGTCAGGTCTGAACCGCCGGCGCGTCCCAGCGCCGCGTTCGTCAGGTCAACGATCCAGCGGAAGATCCATTTGGGCGTGTACTCCACGACCAGCGCGTTCAGGGTTGGACGGCGGTAGGTACGGCGGAGGAGGCCCGGGAGTTGGTCGAGGCGATAGAAGGGATCGGTCAGGATCAACGCGCGGACGCGCTGCGGGTTGCGGATGGCGTAACGCAGGCTGAGATATCCGCCCAGCGAGTGACCGACGATGACGGGCGGCTCGGACAGTTGCAGCGATTCGATCCAACTTTCGAGGTGGCGGTAAACCCATTTGGCTTTGTAGGAACGCGAGTCCGGTTTGGGGCTTTCGCCGTGACCGAGAAGGTCGAGGGCGTAGGAGCGCCAGCCGGCGCGCTCCAATTCGGGGAGGAGACTGTCCCAGTCGTGCAGGGACGCCGCCAGCCCGTGGACAAGGATGATCGGCGAGCCTTCGCCTTTTTCTACGAAATGGGTTTGCGTGGGGATCTCAAACGGCGCGCCCTTCGTCATGCTGGTACTTTTCATATCTTTTTGCCAATTCTCTTCGAAGCACTTTTCCGATGAAGGTGCGCGGAAAGTCGTCCATGAAGATCACGAAACGCGGGACGAGGTGAGGCGCCAGCCGCCGCTTGCAGTAGGCCAGCACCGCCTCGGGGGTGGGACGTTCGCGCCCCGCGATCACGAAAGCGAACGGGTGACCAGCGATCGCCACCACAGCCGCCTCTTTCACTTGTGGGATCTCGTAGAGGACCTCCTCCACGTCGCGCGGGAAAGCGGGTTTGGATTTGCCTTCGTCCGATTTTGCAGGATACCACATATCGGCTTTGCGCGCGACGATGCGGAAGTAGCCCTCTTCGTCCATCTGGGCCACGTCGCCGGTGAACAGCCAGCCGTCGGAGGTCAGCGCTTCGCGCGTGGCGGATTCGTTGCGCCAGTATCCCATCATCACCTGCGGACCGCGCACCGCCAGTTCGCCGATCTGCCCGGCTTTCACTTCTTTGCGCCCCTGGACCAGGTCCACGACCGCCGCCTCGGTGGATGGGACCGGGATGCCGATACTCCCGACCTTTCGGTTTCCCTCGAGCGGGTTGGCGTGCGTGACGGGCGAGGCCTCGGTCAGCCCGTAGCCTTCCACGAGCCTGCCTTTGGTCAGTTTCTCGAAGGCCTCTTGCACTTCCACGGGCAGAGGCGCCGAGCCGCTGATACAGGCCTTGATCGAGGAGATACCGTATTTGCGCGCGCCGCGGAAGTTGTTGATGGCGACGTACATGCTCGGCACGCCGGGGAAGATGGTCGGTTTGTATTTCTTGACGGCTTTCAAAATGTCGTGGATCTCGAAGCGCGCTTTAAGAATCAAGGCCGCGCCCAGCGAGATCGGGACGTTGAGCGAGGTGGTCAACCCGTAACTGTGCGACATCGGGAGCGCGCACAGGAAGCGTTCGCGGCCCTCCTCTGCGACGGGCATCCAGTGGCGCGTCTGCAGGGCGTTCGCCACCAGGTTTTTGTGCGAGAGCATCACGCCTTTGGCGGCGGCGGTCGTCCCGCCCGTGTATTGGATGACGGCCAGTTCGTCGGGTTCCACCTGCAGGGTGGGGGAGCGCCGGTCCTGTCCGCGCAGGATGTGCCGCCAGCGGATTCCGCCCGGCACGGAAAGCCCGCGGTTGCGCCAGCGCGAGACGATCTTTTTGGGAAGCGAAAGGTAATCGGCGGGGGCGGTCAGGATGACGTGGGGCAGTCCCGTGTTGGCTTGGATCTGCTGCGCCA